>CACXDI010000090.1 GCA_902766335.1 uncultured Ruminococcus sp.
ATGACTTGCAAGGCGGACACGCTTTGCAATGTCCCTGTCTGCGACCTCAGCCGGCTTGCTTGTACCCATATCGTACAGTTTCAGCTTATCGGTCGAGCCGTCCATTTCGGGAGCGATACCGTTCTCGTCGATACCGAGGAAACGCATACGGTATGCAACAACTTCGATCAAGTTTCGCCTTGCCCATATCGAGAAGTTTTTGATCTTTGTCTTATTCATCTATATTCACCTTAGAACTCTATGTTAATGACAGTATTATCTTCAAGTGTTTCGATCAGGCGCTTTTCAAGCTCTGCCACATACTTCTTTACATCGTCCTCAGTCTCGATCTGCCAAGTAGTAGCGTTATTGATCGTCTTGATGCTTACAGACTTACGCTTCTTCACAGGCTTTACCACAGGGGGAGGAGTAGGTGTATCATCAGTAGGTGCGGGAGCTTCTTTGGCTGCCTGTTCTGCTCTGAGCCGTTCTTCCATATCGGTGATCTCATTCAGACAACGGAGCTTGAGAGCATCGGCTTCGGAGGTGATCGCTTTCAGAGCTGCCACATCATTACAATGCTCTGCTTTGGCTTTCAGCTCCTGAAACAGTCGTACATATCTATCAGAGAGTTTCGGCTTGCAAAGCTTGCCGTCAAGCTCCTCAAATACACGCTGCCTTGCATCAGCGATAGCAGCCAGTACCGGCTCAGAACATTTTTCAAGAAGTGCTGTATTTGCTTCGATAAAAGCAGTTCGCAGTGGGGGAAGTTTATATATATCGCTATATGGAGATGGTTTGTTAATAATACTTCTGATCTCAGTAGCAGTATCTTCGATCTCTTTATCAACGATATAGGTCTTGCTGCGCTCATAAATGCCGAGTATGCGAAGAACATCATCAAATATCTGTTTTTGGTCTCCGCTAAAGAACTTCCTGACTGGCTCAAAATCCTCGCCAAAATCAAGAAGTGCATCTTCTTTTTCCTTGACTGTATTGAAAAACTCTATAGGGAACTGTATAAGCAAAATATCATTAAGCAGGCTCTTGCCTTTAGCCACAACAGCCTTGCCCGGATACTTAGGCTGAACACCATAGTTATAATCAATTCTTTCAAGGTCACGCTTCATACTCTCAGCATAACGCTTGAAATCACGCATTATTACATCTTCATCATCACTCATGCAGCTCACGCCAAAAAGTTCTTTAATGATACCCTTTGCCGCCTTGATCTCACGCTGACCAGCCTTTGTTTTCTGCTCAATCATCAGTTTTTCAAAGAACTCTTTTCTTGTGAGATAACGTACTATTTCTTTTGATTCCCTGTTTATTAGACTTACTATCTCTCCATTGAGATATAACGTAACATCTCCCAGTTTCAGCAGTTTAGCCACTATCCACTGAACATCAAGTTCTACGAAACCATATGGAGCAAGCTTAAAGGTATCAATAAGAGTTTTTAAGGAAGTCTTTGTATGCTTCTGTGCAGTATTTCTTGCAATGTAATCTCTTACGTCATCTATAGCATATTCGTTTGCTTTATCAGATTCTCCATCTATAGTAAGCTGTGTTCCTTTATCGTTTAGGATAGTGAATATGTCACTTTCTGTTACAGGCACAGTTATATATGACAATTTATGATACATTGTATTTACAAGCTTTTCTAATCCCTCATTGATTTTGGAGCGAATATCTTTAGCCGTACCTTGAAGTCTATCACCGCCGACATAAACAACTGCTTCTTTTAAAGCATCTTCAAGAAAAATTTTTGCATTTCTGCGCTTATCACGCATTTCTACGCTCTTGCCTGCCTTGATCTGCTCGTATTTATCAAGGTTCCCACTTGCACCGCTTGTCATGTATTTTTCAATTTGCTTTGCGCTTACAAGTTCATCAATAAAGGCTCTATTCTGAGGAAGAACAACAAGAACAACATTATCCTGCCCAGAAAGAAAACGCATTGTGCCGTCATCAGTTGTAGCTTCATCGCTGTCAGGTGTCAGAATACGAAGTGTCATCGGATAATCATTATTGGTCTTGTAGTATTTTTCGTCCACCATTTGTTTGAAGCCGAAACTGTACCTGTTACCAAACTTGGAGGATTTAAACTTGCTTTCAGTATAGATTTCCTCAAAAATCAGCTCAGAGATCATACGGGTGCGCTCATCAAGCTCAATGTGCATAGCGGAGATAGACCTGTTGATTTCCTGTTCCTCATTAGTAAGGAATATGTATTTATTGCCATTACGGGAAACGAGCATTTGTTTCACAAGCAGATCAAGAGCCTTTTCAACCTTGCCCTGAAGTTCCATTCTGTTATCATCAACATGG
Organism: uncultured Ruminococcus sp.; assembly: GCA_902766335.1. Taxonomy (GTDB): domain Bacteria; phylum Bacillota; class Clostridia; order Oscillospirales; family Ruminococcaceae; genus YE71. The sequence continues at coordinate 2,311 of CACXDI010000090.1, forward strand.
GAAACCATAAGGCTTGTGATGTTTTCAAGAGTCGGAACAATCTCCTTGATATACTTTATCAAAAACAGCGTTTTAAGTACATTGATTGTAAAATTATCTTCCTCATGGTCGGGGTTGAGGTATGGATTATCGAATGCACGGGATATAACCGAGCTATGGGAATGATCGAGGAATTGCTCTAAGGAATCATAGAACATATAGAGAGGAACAAGCTCTCCCGGCTCTTTATCTTTCAGCTTTACGGCAGCTTCTTTGAAAAGTGCAAGCATAGAACGCTCACCGTCAGCAAGGTGCTTACCCGAAGCACCGTATGTACGGATTGCTGTCAGAATTGAACCCACCATATTGAACTGATAGGGAATAAACGGATATACTCTTGCAAAGTTTTCCCTGTCAGAATAAAGGGGCTTGTTAATTTCGTCATTCCAAAGAATAAGGTTTTTCAGCAAAGTCTCTTTTGCATCATACAGCAGGCAAAGCGAATCAAAGCCTGTCTGATTTTTCGCCAAAATTCTCTCACGGATAACCTCATCAACATTTGTCGATGAGAGCGAAAGACGGGTAGCAAATCTGCCCTGAATTTTGGAGAAGTTATCAGAACGGGTTTTCGTGATAGAGTCAATATCCTGCTGGCTGGTGACCATAATCCAAGCCTGTCCCTGGCATATCTTTCCCAAGTCCTCAGCTACGGTCTGCAAATTCAGCATCAAATCATCATCTTCACCGATATACTGTCCGATCTCATCAATGACAAATACAACATGGTGGTTTTTTCCCTTGCTGTCGATATAGCTCTTGACGAGCTTTGCAAAGGCTTCGGTATCCATACTATAGTTGAGGGCAATCTTCTCACAGGTGTTTCTGGCTGCTTCTTCGCTCATTGCACCGACAGCCACAAGTGCTTCAACAACCTCGTCCTGCACATAATCGAACTCATCTCTTGAATCAACCCAAGCAGAGCCGTAGATCTCCTCGAATTTTGCCTTGAAATCCTCATACAAGCCCTTTTTGCTGAGATTACGCTCAATATCAGCTACAAGGGGAATAGCACCGCAGAACCCCTGCATTTCATTAAACACTTTCAGAAGAACATATCCGATAGCTTCTTTATTATGTTTACCTGTCATTTCGCTACGTGAGTCGATATTAAACTGAATTACATCAGTAGGCACAGAAGCAGCTCTCCGAATATCTCCGATAAGCATTTGATCGTCAAGTTTATCATCGTCAATAAAGTATTCAATAGCTTCTCTGCCGTCAATCACGCTGTTATCAAACAGAGCCGCATTGATACGCTCAAAGTGAGATTTACCGCTGCCGAAGAAGCCGGATACCCATACGCCTATATCCGTAGTCTTTCCGTCAAGGCTCTTACAGTAATTGGTGTAGAGCGTTCTCAGGTGTTTGCGAATTTCTCTTGTCACAACATATTCTTCAAGTTCCTGCTTGATCTCATCGGTACTTTCCATACCTCCAACAGTTATAACACCCTTGATCGGACGGGTTATTTCTTTCTTAAAAACTTCGCCTATTCTCATTTTTGATACTCCTTATCATGGGGCGAGCTGAAATGCTCTATAATGATTATCGTCCTTAATTTGAGAGAACAGCATAAGATACTGTCCGTCATAGCTGCCTGGGTAGAATAAGACAACAGGAACATTGTGAACTACGCTATTAAGATTGTTGAGGACATTATGCGCCCTGAAAAGAGGAAAACACTTTCCGATACCCGTTAGGAATATAACATCTGCACCCTCCGAGTGTTCCTCTATATACTTAACAACAAGATTATTCGGAGTAGTGACACGAAGCATATTTCCAATAGCCTTTGTCACTCTTTCCAAACCTTTTTTCTGCTCAAACTCAAAATTCTTCTCTAAAAATCCCTTTTCCTTTGATATATCAATGATAATATTATAGAGGTCAAATATCACGATTTTTATATCCGAGGAATCGCTTTTCTTTTTGAGGAATTTAATTCTCTCACGCACATACAGCTCTTTAGAGGGATCATAATCGAAAATGTAGTAGGATTCTTCAAATCCACTGTTTTTTCTAAATGAGCGTTTCAAGATGATCTCCTCAGCCTTATCAAATCTTTCTTCAAGTGTACCCATTAGTTTACTCCTACAATCGCTTTATACATACCCATGTTCGTATTTTTCAGGTAGCTTTCAAGCTCCATAGTAACGAAAACACGGTTCACAACCCTTTTCTGCTTTTTATCATCAGCCCATTTGACTAAATCGGCTTCTGTCAGCAAATTCAGGAATAGTGACCTTAGCTTCTTCTTTGTTGAGTCTTTCCATGAAGCCAAATCGTCATTCTGCGCTTCTTTTTGAGCAAAGAAGATATTACCGTCCTTTAAGTCTATGGAGCTATCACCAACGATCAGCTTATTGCGATATACCTCATAGACGAACTCAAAGAAAAGCCTGTTTGTGTTCATTATGGTAATCAGGTTGATAATCTTCTGAGTTGAAACATCAGCCGATACAAAAAGCTCAACAAGCCTTTCGTCCATTGACTTTAATCTTGTCAGGAGATACCCACACATTCTCTGTTCACGGGCAGGATTGATAGCTCCGAACAGATTTTCCTCTATACACTGGCGTTTTATCTCATTATAATCAATGCCGTTATGGTAAAGTAGCACGATTTTTTTGA
>CACXDI010000091.1 GCA_902766335.1 uncultured Ruminococcus sp.
CTGAGGTTCGTAAGAGAGAACACTACGAAAAGCCTTCGGTAAAGCGCAAGAAGAAGTCCGAAGCTGCTCGTAAGCGCAAGTATTGATGAATTTTAAGGCGGGCGTTCGCATGGTATCATGTTGACGTCCGTCATTTTTTTGAGAGGTGATCCTTTATGAAACTGGCAGAAGCTTTGAATGAACGTGCGGATATACAGAAGCGCATCGAACAGCTGAGAAGCAGGCTTGGCAACAACGCCAAGGTGCAGGAGGGCGAGAAGCCCAACGAAGACCCTGCCGAGCTGCTCGCCGAGCTGAGATCCTGCTGCGACAGGCTCAGGGAGCTTATCGTAAGGATAAATCATACCAATTCGGTGACGATTATCGACGGCGAGACAATAAGCTCGCTTATCGCGAAAAAGGACGTTCTGTCGCTTGAAATATCTATCAAGCGTAATCTTGCTCAAGAAGCCGCTCTGAACTACCGCAGAATGACGGGCAGCGAGGTGAAGATATACTCCACTGTAAACGTCCGGGAGCTGCAAAAGGAGATCGACAGCCTTTCCAAGCAGTTCCGTGAGCTTGATACAAAGATCCAGGGCGCTAACTGGAACACCGATCTTATCTGACAGGTAAAAAACAGCGGTAGCTTTTGTTGATGAGGGTGGATCTCTGCGGCTGAGAATGAGCTCGCACTCTTAAAGATACACTTCGGAGTAGGTGTGAGGTTCGAATCCTCATTTTAATGTTATACTCAGCATTATTACAAGCGCACAATTTATTTTTTATTTTTACTACCGACACCGTTCAGCAAAAGCGAGGGAGAGGACAGGGGACTTTTTTATGTTTAAACCGACTTATGTATTCAATGACGTGACCGAGATCACGCCGCAGTTTTTAAAGCGTAAGCACATCAAGGGGCTGCTGCTTGATCTTGATAATACGCTGACGACGCACAATAATCCTATCCCGCCCCAGTCGAGCCTTGACTGGCTGGCTTCGATGAAGGCGGCGGGGATACAGCTTATGATAGTGTCAAACAACAATCCCGAGAGGGTGACGCCCTTTGCGGAGCAGCTTGATCTGCCATTTGTGCCAAACGGCTGGAAGCCGCTGCCGGTGGGATATATCAAGGCTCGTGAGATCATGGGTATCCCGAAGCGGGATATTGCGGCAGTGGGCGATCAGATCTTCACTGATGTAATGGGCTGCAATCTTATGGGGATACGCTCGATATTCGTATTTCCCATTGAGCCGGAAACCAGTCTGCCGTTTCGCTTCAAGCGGGCGATAGAGCGTCCGCTGCTGCCGAAAAGACCGACGAACGGGGAGGAAGGATGATATGCTGTTTCTTAGTTCCAAACTTGTTGGCAAGGAAGTCTGTGTTTACACCGATGACGACAATTCTCCTTATGATGGTACGGTCAGTGCTGTCTACGAAGGGTGGATCGAGATCGAAGCAGACGGCGAGATCTGTTTTCTTAACAGCCGACATATCAGCTGTATAGAGATGGAGAGCATTAAGACCAACGAATATGTTCGTAAAAGAAAGCTTTTCGGAAAAAAACGTGACATGGAGGATATCTGATGGGAGCAAAATTTGGTCCTGCGGGAAACAGTGAAGAGTTCTCGGCAAAACACAAGTCTACTCTTGACGCACCTGCCTATCTTAAAGAAATGGGGCTTGACCATTACGAGTACCAGTGCGGCAGGGGAGTCAGAGTCAGCGACAAGCTTGCGCAGGCTATGCGTGCCAAGGCAAAGGAAGCGGGGATAAGCCTTTCCGTCCATGCGCCTTATTTTATCTCTTTGTCCAGCATTGAGCCGGAGAAGAGAGACAATTCCATAAATTACATACTCCAGTCCTGTGACGCCGCCAAGCGGCTTGGTGCAGAGCGCATAGTTATCCACAGCGGCAGCTGCGCAAAGATATCCCGGGAGGAAGCGCTGGAGCTTGCCAAGGACACTCTGCTTCGCGCCCGCAAAATGGCAGTAGAGCAGGGATATGAAGATATCATCTTCTGCCCCGAGACTATGGGAAAGGTCAACCAGCTGGGCAACCTCACGGAAGTACTGGAACTTTGCAGGCTCGACGATACCTTCCTGCCTACCGTTGACTGGGGACACCTCAACGCCCGCGAGTTCGGCGTGATAAAGGGCAGAGAGGAATACGAGAAAATCCTCGATGAAATGGAAAATGCGCTGGGTCATGACAGGCTCTCACGTTTTCACAGCCATTTTTCAAAGATAATGTTCACCGTTCCCGGCGGCGAGAAAAAGCACCTTACCTTCGATGATCCGCAGGGCTTCGGCCCCGATTTCGAGCCGCTTATGGAGCTTGTTGCAAAGAAAAATCTTTCTCCCATATTTGTATGTGAGAGTGCGGGTACACAGGATAAGGACGCCCTCACCATGAAGAAGTATTACGATTCCGTATGCGAAAACGTCTGAATGACCGGTGAACTGAAAAAGGAGTTATTAACATGAGCAAAATATTAGTCATGCACGGACCTAATCTTAATCTTCTCGGCGAGCGCGAGCCGGGCTACTACGGCAGCGACAATTTCGATTCGGTCAACGCAGAGATAAAGGCGAAGGCAGAGTCTCTAGGCCTTGAGTGCGAGATATATCAGTCCAACAGCGAGGGAGCGCTTATCGACAAGCTCCACGCTGCGCGGCTTGACTGTGTGGGAGTAGTTCTCAATGCAGGAGCATACACCCACTACAGCTATGCTATCCGCGACGCTATCGCGGCGATAAAGATACCTGTGGTAGAGGTGCATATGTCCAATATCCACGCACGCGACGAGTTCAGGCATACCTCGGTGATAGCCCCTGTATGCGCGGGACAGATCGCTGGTTTCGGCAAGCAGAGCTACCTGCTGGGAGTAGAGGCGCTGAAAGCGCTTACAGAGGGCAGATAAATGACAGCGATAGAAAAACTACAGTCTGAGCTCAGAGAAGCCGGCGCACAGGCGGCGCTGGTCGCCTCCGATGTGAACAGACGCTATTTCACAGGCATGAAGTCCTCGGCGGGAACGCTTCTGGTCTTCCCGGATGCGGCTTATCTGATAATTGATTTCCGCTATATCGAAAAGGCGCGGGCAGTCGTCAAGGACTGCGAGGTGATCCTTCAGGGCGGCGGCGGTGAGCTTTACCGTCAGATACAGCAGCTTTGCGATAAGCACGGCGCAGAGGTGATCGCAGTAGAAGCCGACAGAATGACGCTTGCAGAGGCGGATAAACTGTCCGAAGAATTGGACTGCACGCTTGATATGAGCGATATGCTTTGCAACGCAGTCGGGCAGATCAGAATGATAAAGACCCCTGAGCAGACAGAAAAAATGATCGCGGCACAGCGCATAGCCGAGCAGGGACTTACGCATATGTATGAATTCATAAAGCCCGGCGTAACCGAAAAGGAGATACAGCTGGAGCTTGATTTCTATATGCTCTCTCACGGTGCCGAGGCGCTGTCCTTTGACACGATAGCACTCAGCGGCGAGAATACCTCAATGCCTCACGGTGTGCCTTCGGAAAAGAAGGTCAGGGAGGGTGAGTTCGTACTTATGGACTTCGGCGCGGTGGTGGACGGCTACCACAGCGATATGACCCGTACGGTATGCGTAGGTGAGCCTACAGACAAAATGCGGGAGGTCTATAACATCGTGCTGGAAGCGCAGTCACGTGCTCTGTCGGCGGTTAAGGCAGGAATGACGGGCAGCGAGCTTGACGCTGTTGCAAGAGACTATATTGCCGCTAACGGCTACGGCGAAGCATTCGGACATTCCCTGGGACACGGCGTAGGCGTGGAGATACACGAGGAGCCTTATGCGTCTCCGTCCGGTGATACGACGCTGCGTGACGGCATGATCGTCACCGTCGAGCCGGGCATATATCTCCCCGGCGAGTTCGGAGTTCGGATAGAAGACTTTGTCGTAGTGCGTGAAAAAGGCTGCAACAACATGACTTTGGCGGACAGATCACTTGTGATTCTGTAAAAAATATATTAAGACGAAAAAAATCTTTAAAAAACACTTGCAAAGTGAGCCGAAATATAGTATAATGATAATATGAATGTACAATTGGCTGTATTTCAGCCAAGATTTTTGAGATAAACCGGAGGTAAAAAATATGATCACAGCAGGCGATTTCAGAAACGGTATGACTTTTGAAGAGGACGGCAACGTAATGCAGATCGTTGAGTTCCAGCACGTAAAGCCCGGCAAGGGTGCAGCGTTCGTTAGAACTAAGGTAAGAAATGTCATCACCGGTTCCGTTGTAGAAAAGACCTACAACCCTACCGCAAAGTTCCCGACCGCTTTTGTTGAGAGAAAGGATATGGAGTACAGCTACAACGACGGCGATCTTTACTATTTCATGGATCCTGAGACCTATGATATGGTTCCGATCAATGCAAGCGAGCTTTCCGATAACTTCAAGTTCGTTAAGGAGAACATGGTATGTAAGGTGCTCAGCTACAAGGGCAAGGTATTCGGCGTTGAGCCTCCTACATTCGTAGAGCTTGAGATCACCGACACTGAGCCCGGCATCAAGGGCGATACCGCTACCAATGCGACCAAGCCCGCTACCGTTGAGACCGGTGCAGAGATCAAGGTTCCGCTGTTCATCAACACCGGCGACCGTATCCGCATCGACACTCGTACCTGCGAGTACATGGAGCGTGCATAAAGCTTAATAAGAGAGGAAGTGTTCTGAATGGAACTTTCTAAAAAAGTCGGATATGTCCGCGGTCTTATGGCTGGTCTGAACATTGATGACAGCACTCCCGAGGGCAAGGTGCTTGCCGCTATGGCTGACGTGCTTGAGGAAATGGCAGACGAGATAGAGATGATCGAGGATGCTGTAGATGATATGGCAGAAGGTCTTGAGGACGTTGAAAACATCAAGGAAATGCTCAGCGATATTTATGACGGTGAGATGTTTGACGATGACGATGACGACGATGATGATTTTGACGACGACGATGATGACGACGATGACGAGGAGTTTGAGCTTATCGACGACGATGAGATTGCTCTTGACTTCGGCGACTTGAGGCTTAACGGCAAAAAGGTTCCCAGATCTTAAAGAAAAGGGAAGATTTGCAGTTTACACAGAATTGAATACTTCTATGTTTCAAGGGGTGGTGAGATTCCACACCGGCGGTGAAGGTGCTTTCGCACAAAGTCCGCAAACCGGCTCCTATGAGGGTCGGCCGAATCGGTGAGATTCCGATACCGACGGTGGGAACAGTTTTCTGTTCCCGTACAGTCCGGATGAAAGAAACAGGCTATGCAGATATTAGCTGTCCCCCGTATGAATGTATGGGGGACTTTTATTTGCACAACAGGTTTCTTCCTAGATGATTTTGGTTATTATGTTTTAGGAGGAAAAGATATGGTTTCAAATATGACAGCAGAAAGACCTTCTGCTAAAAAAATGGATATCAAGAAGATATGCGTTCTCTCGCTGTTTACAGCACTCGGATATCTTTGTGTGTTTGTGTTCAGATTCAAGGTGCAGTTTCTGACCCTTGAGTTCAAGGATACATTTATAGTTCTTGCGGGCTTTGTTTACGGACCTCTTGCGGCGCTTGGAGTTTCCTTTGCGGAGAGCCTTCTTGAGATGCTCACCATCTCAGACACCGGATTCTGGGGTGCGCTCATGAACTTCTGCGGAAGTGCTGCATTTGCCTGCACGGCGTCGCTGATATACAAGTACAACAAGAGCTACACCGGCGCGATCATCGGTCTTGTTGCTTCTGTATTCTCTATGACGGCTGTAATGTTTCTGATGAATCTGCTTATCACGCCTATCTATATGCACGCGCCTCTCAAGGTGGTTATCAGCATGATACTTCCTCTGCTGCTGCCTTTCAATCTCCTGAAGAGCCTGCTCAATGCGGGATATGCGTTTATCCTTTACAAGCCTATCGTTTCTGCTCTGAAGAGCGTTCACGCGCTTCCTCACGGCATGGACAACGGCTTCAAGCTGAACAAGCGCTCGGTCATCGGAATGGCTATCGCGGCTGCGATCATTATTGCTTCGATAGCTGTAGTGATAATGCTTTTCGGCGGCAGCTTTGAGCTGGTGAAAAAGGCGGGCTGATCTGATCTTAAATTCTGTGTAAACTAAAAGGCGGACGTTTTTAAAGCGTCCGCCTTTTTGATATCATAGAGTAGTTATTACTGGAGAATGTTGAAGTCTGCCGCAGCTCCGTCGGCATCGTCTTCGTCTTCATCTTCATCTTCATCGTCATCGTAAAGTATCTCGCCGTCTTCCTCTTCCGCGGCTGCCATCTGCTCGGCAGTAGGAAGCTTAACGGTGTCGGAGATCGAATCGAATGCGTCAACTACCTTCTTGAAGGATTCGTCGGTATCGAAGGAAGTCATTATAACTGCGTGAGAATTGTCTCCGCCGGTTATCACATACTTGATGCGGATAAACTCTTCCTCGCCCGAGTCAGAGAATGAATCGGAGCTCAAACGGATAATGTAATACTTCGCATCAACGTCGCCAAGCTTTGTATCGCCCTTTTCGGTGATCTCGAAGGACAGATAGTAACCCTCGTCAACAGCGTCCTGATAGTACTTCTTGATGACCTTCTCGGTATTATAATTGCCCTTGTCATCGGGGTCAAGCACATAGCTTGAAGGAACGATGCTGAAATACTCGTCAAGGTTATCTTCCTCGCCCTGCATGAACAGAGTGGGTGAACCGTATGAATCGTCAGCATACCAGCCCTCGGGGATATCAAAGCTCAGACCGTTGCTGTCATAGTGATCGTAGACATAGTTCTCGGTAGGATCCTCCTCGCCGTTCTCGTAGGGAGATGCAAAAAGCATCATTTTGGTGCCGTCGGTGTCAAGGTAGTAAGGAGCACCGTCACTGTCTATATAGATATCCAGCTTGCTGTCTGTAATATCTTTGGAGGAGGAATTTTTGGAACTGCTGTCCTTGCCCTTTGAAGAGCTGTTGTCGCCGCCGTTCTTTGAGCAGCCGGTGATGCAGGCAAACGAAAGTGTTAATGCACAGAGTGCCGCCGCTGTCTGTTTGATCCTTTTGTTCATTTTTGTGTCCTTTCTTTTTTATACCTCAGGAAGACCTGCAAAGCCAACTGCAAGGTCATCATCGGTGGGAATGTAGTCGGTCATAACGCCGTCGTTGAACTTCTGATAAGCTACCATATCGAAGTAACCGGTTCCGGTAAGTCCGAAGAATATGGTCTTTTCCTCGCCGGTCTCCTTGCACTTGAGCGCCTCGTCGATAGCTACCTTGATAGCGTGGCTGGACTCAGGAGCGGGGAGTATGCCTTCGATGCGGGCAAACTTCTCTGCTGCCTCGAAAACGCTGGTCTGCTCAACTGCAACAGCAGTCATCAGCTTGTCATGATAGAGCTGAGACAGAGTGCTGCTCATGCCGTGGAATCTAAGACCGCCGGCGTGGTTTGCGGAAGGAATGAATCCGCTGCCCAGAGTGTACATCTTAGCGAGGGGGCAGATCATGCCGGTGTCGCAGAAGTCATAAGCGAACTTGCCGCGGGTAAAGCTGGGGCAGGAAGCAGGCTCAACTGCGATGAACTGGTAGTCATTCTCGCCTCTGAGCTTTTCGCCCATGAAGGGAGCGATAAGACCGCCGAGATTAGAGCCGCCGCCGGCACATCCGATGATCACATCGGGCTTTACGCCGATCTTGTCAAATGCGGTCTTGCTCTCAAGACCGATGATCGACTGGTGCAGCAGTACCTGATTGAGCACAGAGCCGAGAACGTATCTGTAGCCCTCGCTGTGGGTAGCGACCTCAACAGCCTCGGAGATAGCGCAGCCTAAGCTTCCGGTAGTGCCGGGATGAGCCTCGAGTATCTTTCTGCCGACTTCGGTAGTCTCGCTGGGAGAAGGAGTAACATCTGCGCCGTAGGTACGCATTACTTCGCGTCTGAAGGGCTTCTGCTCATAGGATACCTTTACCATGAACACCTTGCAGTCAAGACCCAGGTAAGCGCAAGCCATAGAAAGAGCAGTGCCCCACTGACCGGCGCCGGTCTCGGTGGTAACGCCCTTGAGCCCCTGCTTCTTGGCGTAGTAAGCCTGAGCGATAGCGCTGTTGAGCTTGTGGCTTCCGGAGGTGTTGTTGCCTTCAAATTTATAGTAGATCTTAGCGGGAGTGTCAAGTGCTTTCTCTAAGCAGTAAGCGCGTACCAGCGGAGACGGACGGTACATCTTGTAGAACTCCTGTATCTCCTGAGGGATATCAATAAAAGCGTCGGTATCGTTGAGCTCCTGGTCTACCAGCTCCTTGCAGAATACCACAGACAGCTCTTCGGCGGTCATAGGCTGCTTGGTAGCAGGATTGAGCAGGGGTGCCGGCTTGTTCTTCATATCAGCACGCACATTATACCACTGCTTAGGCATTTCTGATTCTTCAAGATAAGTCTTGTAGGGTATTGTTGACATAATGATCATTCCTTTCAAGGTTTTAATGTATTAAACACAGATATATTATATCATATTATCTTTTGTTTGTCAATATTTTTGAAAAAGTTGATTATTTTATTGAGTTGTATAGTTATCTTGACAATTTGTCCGGATTATAGTATAATAAAAATGTCAATAAGCTCGCTTTTGTCGGTACTTTTTTGCAGAGGAGGCGGTCCCGGTGCCCGATTGGCTCAACGACGCAGTATTTTACGAGATCTATCCCCAGTCCTTTTGCGACTCAAATGGCGACGGGGTCGGTGATTTTTCGGGGATCATCGAAAAGCTTCCGTATATCAGGTCTCTCGGCTGTAATGCCATATGGCTGAACCCCTGCTTTGAGTCGCCGTTTCTTGACGCGGGGTATGATATCTCGGCATACAAAAAGACCGCTCCGCGCTACGGCACCAACGGCGAACTGTTCGAGCTTTTCAGGAAAGCTCACGAGCTTGATATGCACGTCCTGCTGGATCTTGTCCCGGGACATACATCTACAGAGCACAAGTGGTTCAAGCGCTCCTGCGAGCCGCAGAGGAACGAATATTCCGATCGCTATATCTGGACGGACAGCGTGTGGGAGTCCCCGGAGGGCATGGGCTGTATACGCGGCTTCTGTGACAGGGACGGAAGCTGTGCGGTCAACTTCTTCTCCCACCAGCCGGCTCTTAATTACGGTTTTGCCAAAAAGGAAAAGAGTTGGCAGCAGCTCCCCGACGATCCGGCGCCGCTTGCCACCCGTGAGGCTATGAAGGCGGTGATGCGCTATTGGCTCTCCGGCGGCTGCGACGGATTCAGAGTCGATATGGCGGGAACGCTGGTCAAGAACGATCCTGACGGTTCTGCCAATATCAAGCTGTGGCAGGATTTCAGAGAGTTTATGGATAACGAGTTCCCCGACGCCGCCCTGATATCCGAATGGGGCGAGCCGGACAGATCCCTTATGGCGGGATTCCATATGGATTTCCTGCTGCACTTCGGGCCGTCCCACTATAACGATCTTTTCCGCTGCGACGCGCCGTTCTTTTCCAGAGAAGGCAAGGGAAGCGCCAATGCTTTTGTCCGCAGGTACATAGACTGTTACAAGCGCACAAACGGCAAGGGGCTTATCTGTATACCGTCCGGCAACCACGATATGGACAGGCTCGCCCGCCGTCTTGATACCGATGAGCTGAAGATAGCCTTTGCTTTTCTGCTGTCAATGCCCGGTGCGCCTTTTATCTACTACGGCGACGAGATCGGTATGCGGTACGTGGAGGGGCTTAACTCAAAGGAGGGCGGCTACGGCAGGACGGGCTCCCGCACTCCCATGCAGTGGGACGATACGGTGAACGCAGGCTTTTCCTCTGCCGATGAGGAAGATCTGTACCTTCCGCTCGATCCTTCGGCGGACAGACCTACCGTAGAGAATCAGCTTCTCTCGTCCGGCTCGCTTATGCGTGAGATAAAAGACCTTATCGCTCTGCGGCACGAGCACCCGGCTTTGCAGGCGGAAGCGTCGATCAATTTTGTCTCGTCGGGTTACCCGCTGATATACCGCCGCCGCTGCGATAAAGAGGATATCCTTGTGATAATAAATCCTGCGGCAAAGAAATACACGCTGCCTATAAGTCTAAAGGGCTATGTTCTGTATTCTGTGGGCAAGGGTTATCCCGAAATGAAGCGGGGAAGTATCATCATCCCGAATGAAACGGCTTCATTTATAATGATCGAGCATTAAAATGTTCATTTCACATTAACAAGTTCACGCCCTCAAACAAAAGCTCAGGGTATCAAAACTGTACGATATTGTGGCGAAAACCCGCCATAAGGTATCATTAACCGCATAGTTTACATTTGTATTACAGTTGAACAAAAATGCTTGAAAATTTGAACAAATGGTGCTATAATAATCGTGAGCTCAGGTGATACACCAGATCAGGTTTATCGCTCAAAGCTCAGGTCCGCGAAAGGAGTTGATCACAGTGATGGACTTTTTGAAAGAAATGGTCACCAACTCGCAGGTGGTTGGCTGGGCTATCGCGTTTCTGGTATTTCTTATTGTTGAGGGCATAACCTTCAACGCGCTGGTATCTATATGGTTTGCGGCGGCAGCTTTGCTTGCAATGCTCGCAGCTATGGCAGGACTCGGATTTGTATGGCAGCTTGCCATATTTACGGTATCGAGTATAGTATTCCTGATACTGACCCGGTTTATCGTCCGGAAGGTCAAGAAGAAGACTCACGATCCTACCGAAGAGTATGATATCGGCAAAACGGCTATCGTTATCGAAGATATCAACAACGATATCAACGAAGGCCGTGCAAAGCTTGACGGCGCCGACTGGAGCGCACGTTCCGCCAACGGAAGCGTTATCCTTAAAGGCGAGACTGTTAAGGTAGTTCGTATCGACGGATCTAAGCTGATCGTTTCAGCGTAAATAATATACATTGCAGGAGGTAGACAACTTATGGATCCTATCACAGTAATTCTTATCATTCTGATTGTGCTCGTGGTTGTAATAATCGCGAACATAAAGGTAGTACCGCAGTCGTATGTATGGGTAGTCGAGAGACTCGGCGCCTATCACGGCTCCTGGGGTACCGGACTTCATGTTAAAGTTCCTTTCATTGACCGCGTGTCCAGAAAGGTAAACATGAAGGAGCAGGTAATAGATTTCCCGCCTCAGGACGTTATCACCAAGGATAACGTTTCTATGAAGATAGACACCGTTATCTTCTTTATGATAACCAACGCTATGCAGTACACCTACGGTGTTGAGCGTCCTATCAAGGCTATCGAGAATCTTACCGCTACCACGCTCCGTAACATCGTCGGCGACCTCGACCTTGAAGCTACACTGACTTCCCGTGACCTTATCAACACCAACATCACCCGCGTGCTCGATGAAGCTACCGACCGCTGGGGCATCAAGGTCATCAGAGTTGAGCTCAAGAACATCATCCCGCCTCCGGAGATCCAGGATTCAATGGAGAAGCAGATGAAGGCTGACCGTGAAAGACGTGAAAAGGTAATTCAGGCTGAGGCTGAGAAGAAGTCCCAGGTACTGGTTGCAGAGGGTGAAAAGGAATCCAAGATCCTCCGTGCACAGGCTGACCGTGAGGCTAAGATCCTTCAGGCTGACGCTATCAAGCAGGAAAAGATCCTCGCCGCAGAAGGTGAAGCGCAGGCTATCCAGATGGTACAGCAGGCTCTCGCCGACAGTATCGTCAAGCTGAATGAAGCTGCTCCTAACGAGCAGGTGATCAAGCTCAAGAGCCTCGAGGCATTCCAGAAGGCTGCTGACGGTCAGGCGACAAAGATCATTATTCCCAGCGAGATCCAGGGTATTGCCGGTCTTGCAACGGGCGTTAAGGAAGTTCTCAAGTAATTACGCTTCCTGAATAACTGATTTACAGCCACAGCATTCTATTCAGAGTGCTGTGGTTTTTCTTGACAACCGGGCGTTTTTGCAGTATAATAATATTGTCCCGGTATATCGGGGAAAAATTATTTTAAGGAGATCGTTGTTTGATAGATCACAACTCTTTGGAGATTGTCGGCTGACCGGGAGGTCTATGACAGTCTGTCGAGCCTCCCGCCGAAAAGCAATTGATGTCAACAATTTTCAGGAGGATAAAACAATGAATAAAAATGACTTTACTATACGTTTGGAAGATACCGGAGACCGCAGAGAGGTTGAAGAACTTATCAGAGGATCGTTCTGGAATGTATACCGTCCCGGGTGCAGCGAGCATTATGTTATCCATGTGCTGAGAAATGACCCCGCGTTTGTGAAGGAGCTTGACTTCGTCATGATAAAGCAGGGCAGGATCATCGGGCAGAATATGTTCATGAAAACTGTGATCGAAGGCGATGACGGCAGGGAAGTCGAGGTACTTACCATGGGCCCTATCTGTATTGCCAATGACCTGAAGCGTCAGGGATACGGAAAAGAGCTTCTCGGCTATTCTTTGGAAAAAGCGGCAGAAATGGGGTTCGGAGCTGTTTTGTTTGAAGGCAACATAGGCTTCTACGGCAAAAGCGGTTTTGACTATGCATCACGCTTCGGGATAAGATACCACGATCTTCCCGAAGACGCAGACGCTTCATTCTTTCTCTGTAAGGAGCTTATCAGCGGCTATCTCGACGGTGTTACGGGAGTGTATCAGACTCCGAAGGGCT
The DNA here is from genome assembly GCA_902766335.1 of uncultured Ruminococcus sp. Lineage (GTDB taxonomy): Bacteria > Bacillota > Clostridia > Oscillospirales > Ruminococcaceae > YE71. Next base: position 12,619 of record CACXDI010000091.1, read on the forward strand.
ATTATGTCGATGACAAGGACGTGGAGGAATTTGACAAAAGCTTTCCTCCGAAAGAGAAGCTGAAGCTTCCGGGTCAGATATTCTGACAGCGTATGTAAGCAAAAGGGCTGCTGCAGTAAAATGCGGCAGCCTTTTTGTATGGAGTTACGGCTGGTTTTTTTGTTAAAAAACATTGACATGAAACCTTTGTGTGTGTTATAATTATATATATTATTAGTGATCCGGAGGTCATATTATGTCTGAAATATACGAAAAACTTGAGAAAGCTTACAATGCTGTAAGATCCCGCACCGATCTTGTTCCAGAGATCGCGCTTGTATTAGGCTCGGGACTGGGGGCTTTTGCCGACGAGAGAGTGGATAACGCCGTGTCTGTTCCTTACAGCGAGATAGAAGGCTTCCCCACATCTACCGTTCCGGGACACAAGGGAAGATTTGTGTTCGGAACTGTGGGCGGCGTAAAGGTTGCGGTAATGCAGGGGAGAGTCCACTATTATGAGGGATACTCCATGACTGACGTTGTAATGCCCGCGCGTCTGCTTTCCATGCTCGGCGCCAAGGTGCTGTTTCTCACAAACGCTTCCGGCGGTATCAATCCCGACTTTGGAGCGGGCGATTTCATGCTGATACGCGATCATATAGCAAGCTTTGTGCCGAATCCTCTTATCGGAGCAAACATCGAACAGCTGGGCACTCGTTTCCCGGACATGAGCAACGTTTACGACAACGGTCTCTGCGATGTGATAAAGAAATCTGCCGCAGAGCTTGGTGTCGAGCTTAAGGAAGGGGTGTACGCCCAGCTTACCGGGCCGTCCTTTGAGACTCCCGCCGAGATACGTATGCTGGGCAAGCTGGGAGCGGACGCAGTCGGGATGTCCACGGCTGTCGAGGCTATAGCCGCAAGACACTGCGGAATGTTGGTCTGCGGCATTTCCTGTGTGGCAAATCAGGCGGCAGGCATAAGCAAGACTCCGCTGACCCATGATGAAGTCCAGGAGACAGCGAATCAGGCGGCGCCCCGCTTCAAGGCGCTTATTTCCGAAGCTGTCGAGGACATCTCGGACTACATCTCAACGGTCCAGCACGTTTAAAAGGAGAGATCATGTCGCTTAAAAACGATATACTCGAACTGCTTGAACGCGATCGCGGTACTGCCTATTCGGGAACGCTGCTTGCAGAACGATTCGGAGTGTCGCGTAATGCGGTCTGGAAGGCTGTGAATGCGCTCAAGGCAGACGGTCACGATATATTGACCGACGGGCGGAGAGGTTATCTGCTCAGTAATAAAAGTGATCGGCTTTCTGCCGACGGTATCATAGCATATCTGCCCGACGATATGAAAGATGTCGGGCTTGTGGTGTTTGACAAGACCGGCTCTACAAACGATGAAGCTAAGCGGTATATTTTGCAGAGCGGAAATATCCGGGCTGCTGTGATCGCCGAGCAGCAGACTGCGGGACGCACCAGGGCAGGAAAAAGGTTTTATTCTCCCTTCGGGACGGGGCTTTATATTTCCGTTATAATGGCTATGGACGGTGAAATAAACGGCAGAGAGCAGACGGCTTCGGATATCGCTTCGGCTGTACAGCGTGCGGTAAAAACAGCTTCCGGCGTCGATACCGATATCGTCCCGCCCTGTGATCTGTATCTTTCAGGCAAAAAGGTATGCGGGATACTTATTGAAGCTGATGTCGATCTTATAAGCGGAAGGTATTCCCGTTTGATAGCCGGTATCGGTATCAACGTCACCACCGAGGATTTCCCGGACGAGCTGAAGGACAAGGCGGTGTCGCTTGGAACGGCGGCTGTACGGTGCAGACTTGCTGCCGGGATAATAAAAGAGCTTTACAGCCTGAATGACAGGAAAGGAGCACAGAAATGAAATACATTCTTTCACTTGACCAGGGCACGACTTCATCGCGTGCGATACTGTTTGACGAAAACGCGAAAATGGTAGCTGTCGCTCAGCGTGAGTTTACCCAGTACTATCCGAAAGAGGGCTGGGTGGAGCATGACCCTATGGAGATATGGTCATCGCAGTATTCGGTCATGACCGAAGCGGTGGCTATGAGCGGCATAGACCCCAGAGATATCTCGGCGCTGGGTATAACCAATCAGCGCGAGACCACGATAGTCTGGGAGCGCAGCACCGGCAGACCCATATACACTGCCATAGTATGGCAGTGCAGGCGGACAGCTCCTTTTGTGGAAAAGCTCAAGGAGGAGGGCTATTCCGACAAGATACGCGAAAAGACCGGTCTTATCCCCGACGCGTATTTTTCCGCTACCAAGATACGCTGGGTACTTGATAATGTGGCGGGGGCAAGGGAGCTTGCCGAGCGGGGAGAGCTTTGCTTCGGAACCGTTGACTGCTGGCTCATCTGGAAGCTGACAGGCGGCAGAGTCCACGCCATGGACGTCACCAACGCTTCGAGGACTATGCTTTATAATATCAAAGACCGCGACTGGGATAACGAGCTGCCCGAGCTTCTTGATATCCCGCGCTCCATGCTTCCCGAGGTGAAATGCTCGGGCGATATATATGGTATCGCCGATGTATGCGGCGTGGGAGTCCCGATAGCGGGAGTCGCGGGAGACCAGCAGGCAGCGCTCTTCGGACAGGGCTGCTGGAATGCGGGCGAGGCGAAGAACACCTACGGAACAGGCTGCTTCCTGCTGATGAATACCGGCAGCGAGTGCAAGCTCAGCGAGAACGGACTGGTCACGACAGTTGCTGCGACTCTCAAGGGTGAAAAGCCTCAGTATGCCTTCGAGGGAAGTGTGTTCGTAGGCGGTGCGGTCATTCAATGGCTGCGTGACGAAATGCGTCTGCTTTCAGAAAGCTGCGACAGCGAGTATTTTGCCTCAAAGGTGGAGAACAACGGCGGGGTCTATCTTGTGCCGGCGTTTACCGGTCTCGGTGCGCCCTACTGGGATATGTACGCCCGGGGTACGATAATCGGTATCACCCGCGGCACCAAGCGAGAGCATATCATACGCGCGGCGCAGGAGTCTATCGCCTACCAGTCCTACGATCTGTTTGAGGCTATGCAGAAGGACGCGGGAGTGAAGATCTCTGAGCTGAATGTTGACGGCGGAGCAAGCCGCAACGGCTTTATAATGCAGTTCCAGTCGGATATACTGAATATCAAGCTCATAAGCCCGAGGAATGTTGAATCGACGGCTTTGGGAGCGGCGTATCTTGCGGGTCTTACCGCAGGCGTCTGGAACAGTCGCGATGATTTGAAAATGCTGCGCGAGATCGAGAGGACGTATATCCCGTCCATGAACCAGACCGAGCGTGAGCGTCTCATTTCCGACTGGCACCGTGCTGTTGGCAGGAGCGCCGGCTGGGCTGAAAAGTGAAAAATGAATTTTTAGTTAACATTACTCCCTGACTATTGACACCATGCCCCCGATATGATAAAATATATCTGTTCGGGGCATTAGCGCAGTTGGTAGCGCACAACACTGGCAGTGTTGGGGTCAGGGGTTCAAATCCCCTATGCTCCACTAGACCGCAGTTTTCTGCGGTCTTTTTATTTTATGATTGACTTTTTATATGCGATGTGATATAATTAAGATATATAAACCGTTTAGCTGTTTGTCTTCTTTACGGAGGTGATACCGAATGAATATTAAAATTATCAGAGCTACAGAAACATGGCAGCAGGCGGGCGCGTATTATGTGCGCATACAGGGTATGGCCAGACAGCACAGCATAACGCTTCGCCGCGAATTTGATGAACACGATACGCCGGACACAAGATATATCGTAATGACTGATGACGAATTTCCTGTTGCTACCTGCCGGTTCTATCCCCTTGGTGACAGGTCGGCTATGGTGGGAAGGGTAGTCGTTCTGCCCGAATACCGCGGCAAGGGACTGGGCAGCAGGGTGGTTTCCGAAGCCGAGATATGGCTGAAGGATCTGGGCTTCACGAAGGCGGTTGTTGAAAGCCGTAATGAAGCAGTCGGGTTCTATGAGAAGCTGGGATATTCGGTAACTGACAAGATAATAATTTACGGTGATACTTTCGATTGCATACGAATGGAAAAAGAGCTCAGATGACAAGGAGGAATTTTTATGAGCAGGATCAATGATTTTCTGAACGAGGCAGGAGTATTCTATCTCGCTACTACGGACGGCGATCAGCCTAAGCTGCGTCCGCTGGGACTTCATCTTGAAGCGGACGGCAAGGTGCTGTTCGGCATCGGGGATTTCAAGGCTGTATACCGTCAGCTTAAAGCCAATCCGAAATGCGAGATCGTAGCTTCAAAGCAGGACGGTCATTGGCTCAGATACACCGGCAAGGCTGTTTTTGAGACCGATGAGAAGTATGCCGAGCAGGCGCTTGAGCTTATGCCTCATCTGAAAGAGATCTACAACGAAAAGACCGGCAACAAGATGATGATGTTCCACCTTGAAGACGCCGCAGCCTTAGATATTGCCGTCATGGGAGACGGCGAGACCCTGATCTGATATCATATTTAGAGCTTTAGGACAGATACTTCCCGGGGAGGTATCTGTCCTTTTTTATTTCGCTCCCTGAGCCCGAATGAACTTGACATGACCGGATATCTGTGTTATAATTTTCATTGGAATATGATCATGGCTAAAAGCCGATGTTTTCTTTTTGGAGGAATCGCTATGATATACAAAAATCCCGTGCTGAAAGGCTTTTATCCCGATCCCAGCGTTTGCTTTGCGGAAGGGAAATATTATATGGTATGCAGTTCGTTCCAGTATTTCCCTGGCGTCCCGCTTTTTGAAAGCGATGACCTTGTAAACTGGAAGCAGATAGGTCATGTGCTGACCCGTCCCGGGCAGGTCATGCTGGATAAGATAAACAGCTCCGGCGGTGTTTTTGCGCCTACTATCCGCTATAATGACGGGCGCTTCTATATGGTCACCACCAATGACACCACCCATGAGAATTTCTACGTATACACCGACGATATCCGCGGCGAATGGAGCGATCCCGTAACGGTAGACCAGGGGGGCATTGATCCGTCGCTGTATTTTGAGGACGGCAAGACCTATTTTATAAGCAACGGCTCCGATGATTTCGGCGACGCGGGAGTTGTCCAGTGTGAGATAGACATAGCTGACGGCAGGAAGCTCACCGACAGCAAGTGCATATGGCGCGGCTCCGGCGGAAGATTCCTTGAAAGCCCCCACATCTACAAGATCGGCGGCTGGTACTATCTTATGGCAGCAGAGGGCGGCACCGAGTACGGTCACATGATAACCAGTGCGAGAAGCCGTCACATATGGGGACCCTTTGAGTCAAATCCGCATAACCCTGTGCTCACCAACCGCAGCAAGGCGCCCTACATCATTCAGGGTGTGGGTCACGGCGATCTTATCCAGGACAGGCAGGGCGGCTGGCATATCCTTTCCCTGGGATTCAGGCAGATACATATATGGCAGACCTATCATCATCTCGGCAGAGAAGTGTTCCTTACTCCTGTCAGCTTCGGCGGCGACGGCTGGTTCACTGCCGGAAAGGACGGTACCTGCGACGAGCAGTACGAACTGCCGGGAGATTTTGAGCAGAAGCCGCTGGGTGCCTTCACCTTTGCGAATACCGACTGGGATATCGACTGGGCGTATCTGCGCAAGCCGGAGTTTAGCAATTACGAACTGAACGGCGACAAAGCCGTTCTTCACGGGACGGAGATCACTCTTTATGATACCGATTCTCCCACATTCATCGCGCTTAGACAGAGGGATTTTGATTTTGTGCTTTCTGTCAATGTGAGCGTTGACAGCGGCATGGGCGGCGTGACCGTTTATCATACCGAGAACGAGCATTATGATATCGCGTTGAGAAACAACGGTGACGGCTGCGAAGCTGTGCTGATACTTAATCTGGGCGGCATACGTCACGAGCAGGCTGTTCTTCCAGTAAGCGGGAACTGTGCCAAGCTGCGGATCAAAGCTGATAATTTAGGCTATACATTCTTTGCTGACGGTGAACAGCTTGGTTACGGACAGTCGAAATTCCTCTCGAGCGAGGTCTGCGGCGGCTTCACGGGAGTTATGCTGGGGCTGTATGCCGTAGGAAAAGACAGCACCGCCGAGTTTACTGATTTTAAGGTGGAATATAAATGATATACAAGCTGGGGTTATCCACATTCGGCAGGTTCTTCAATGTGCCCTGCGGAGTTGTTGACAACTATCTGAAGCCGGTCAGCGGTGATTTTTACAAAGTGCTGCTCGCCGCCTTGTCCTCGGATAATCCGTTTATTGATACAGAAGTCCTCGCCGCACGCTGCGGAGTGAGCGCCTCGGCAGCCGAGGAAGCGCTTCTTTTCTGGGGAAGCACAGGCATGATAGATATAACCTCTTCCGACGGAAATCCCGCTGCGGCAGCGGCTTCTGTTCCGGTACAGGCTGTACCGGTCACTTCGGCTGCTGCTGAGCCTTCAAAGGCTGAAGCTCCGGTAAGTACAGTCGAATCTATCAAGCCTTCAAGGAGCAGCTTTCAGCGGTCTTCCGTCCGTTACACGCCAAAGGAGCTTGCTCAGAAGGCAAAGGACGACGAGAATATCCATGTGCTTTTCCAAGAGGTACAGAAGGTGTTCGGCAGGGTAATAAATGCTGCGGACAGCGCGGCTTTGGTTGATCTTTATGATTTCTACGGCTTTGATGTGCCGTCTATACTTATTCTTGCACAGTACTGCACCGATATCGGCAAGAACAGAATGGCGTATATGCTGACTGTTGCCCGGGACTGGTATGACCGCGGCATTTGCGGGTACGAGCAGATCGAGCGCGAGATAGTCCGTCTTACCGAGCAGAACAATACGGATCACAGGCTTTGTGTTATGCTGGGTATCGAGGAGCCGCCTACCAAGAAGCAGAAAGAGTATTTTGCCTCCTGGACGGAATGGGGCTACGGCGAGGATATGATAAGGATAGCCGCCGAGAAATGCCGCGATCAGAAGAACAAGACAGACCTCAGATATATGAACGGCATAATCAAGCGCTGGCAGAGCGAAGGGACATTCACTCCCGATGTGCTCAAGCAGCGTGAGGAAAGCTTTGTCCGGTCTAAAGCCGACAGCTCCGCTGCCGAAAAGGATCGTTCCTATGATCTCGGCAAATGGCATCAGATGGCAGAGACTCTTGATTTTGATAATTTTAACTTTGGAGACGGTGATGAATAATGGGTGTAAAATACTCCTCTGATGTCGTTACATCGGCAGAGCAGGTGCTTTCGGACAGAAGAAAAGCCGCTGAAGCAGATCAGCAGCAGCGTGAAAAATACATATATTCTCAGATCCCGGAAGTCGGGGCTATACAGCGCAGGATCCGGGAGAAATATCATTCGCTGATAATGCTGGTAGCCGCTCACGATAAAGACGCGGGCGCCAAAGCAGAGCAGATACACCGGGATATCGTCGAGGATCAGAACCGTATCAAGGTCATGGTGGCTGATCTTACCGGCAATCCCGACTATCTTGAGACCAGGTACACCTGTCCCGAATGCTCCGATACCGGATATGTCGAGGGAATAAGATGTAAGTGTATGGACGAGCTGCTCCGTCGTTTTGCGGTAGAGGAGCTTAATAAAAACAGCACGATAGTGCTGCACACATTTGATGAGTTTAAGGATGACTGCTACGATGATCCGGCTCTCCGTGCAAAAATGACAGCCATGAGAAATTACTTTATCGGCTATTGCAATTCATTCCCGAATAAATGCAAGTCGCTGTTTTTCACCGGAAGGACAGGTCTCGGCAAGACCTTTTTCAGTACGGCTATAGCGTCGGCGCTTGCCGGACGCGGCTTTGCCGTTGCGATAGGCTCGGTATCTGACCTGCTCAGGAATATAGAGAACGATCACTTCGGACGCACCGACAACAACACCATGGAGCTTCTGCTTGAAGCGGATATGCTTATAATAGACGATCTTGGCACCGAGTTCAGATCGCCATTCAACGATTCGACTATCTATACCATACTTAACAGCCGTATAAATCAGAAGAAGCACACTATCATTTCTTCAAATATGACTGTCGAACAGCTCAACAAGAGATACGACGAGCAGATATCCTCAAGGATAATCGGCGGCTTTATGCCGATAGAGCTGAAGGGCAGCGATCTGAGGCAGAAAGGACTTTGACAAGTGTATAAGGAGTACCTTGATAAGCTGAAACAGCTTTTGGCGATAGAGTACAACTGTTCGCCTGACTGCTTTTTTAGTGACGAAAATATCCTGACGGTCTCTGCTTTGAATGAAGGCAGAAGAAAGTATTCTCCGGACAAGCCTTTTTTCGGAATGGTGACGCTTGGCAAAAACACGGTGATCACCGCTGATGAATGCTTGCGGGAGTTTCTTGAGGGATACATAAAAACGGTGCGGGAAGGTCACAGGCTGTTTGAATATCCGAACCTTATGTCTGTCAGCGAAGAGCTTGGCAGGTACGGATACAAGCTCATGCCGACTCACCATATGTTCCTGCCATGCCGTATGACCGAGCCGGTATGTGAATACCCTGTCAAATGGTTCTATGACAGAGAGATAGATATGTTTTACGGTGACAAGCGCTTTCCGAATGCCATTTGTGAAAAATATCTTCCGGAGCGTCCCGACAGGATAGCTGTCATCGCTTATGACGGTGATAAGATAATGGGTATGGCGGGCTGCTCCGAGGACGCTCCCGGCTGGCAGCAGATAGGCATAGACGTCATGCCGGAGTATCGCTCAAAAGGCGTCGGCAGTTATCTTGTTACGCTGATAAAAAACAAGATAGCAGAAAGGGGAGACGTACCCTTCTACGGCACACAAATTGCCAATTACTGTTCCTGGAATACAGCCCTCAACTGCGGCTTCAAGCCTGTGTGGGTGGAAACGGGAGCTATAAAGATAAAATGATACAGAAAAAAGCAGGTCACATAAGACCTGCTTTCTTGCATTATAGCTATTTTATACTAATCCCTAAAAGGTTAGTATTAATTCCTGATATAGCAGCCCGCATTCGGTGCAGTACCACACCAGCCTGCCGGAACGGTACAGCGGCAGATCAAACTGCATGCCCCATTCCGGGTACTGCTTGAATATCATCACTCTATCGTCATTTACATAGGCTGCAAAAGAGATATAATGCTCTTTTGTCATCGGGTGTCCGGAAGATATATGCAGCTCGCCGCCTATGTCCTCGACGCTGAGTTTTTCGCTTTCCTCAGCTTTTCTCGGGACGAGGGGCTGAAGCTTGTTCCCGCAGCAGGAAACAGCCGCTTCGGATGTCGCTGTAATAATGTTTCCGCACTCCCGGCACACATAAAATCTTATTTTTTTCATATTACCTTTCTCACTTTCGTTTTTGCATTATATGAGTAAGCTCACACCTGAACAGTTCGGAGAGGTCAAGCCGTTCCTTGAAACAAGCGTGAGCTATCATGCTGTTGTCCGTTACGGCAAGGTCGCATTTGCGGTGGATAAGGAGAACGCCGTCCGTGAGACAAATATGCTCCGCAAAATGGCTGTTTGTGGGAGATGTGACAAGAGGACAGATCGACAGCATTGACGAGACTTTCACGGCTGAGGATATTCAGGCGTATGATGAGATTCTGCATAACGCATTGCAGGAATCCGATGTTGCCGACTTCCTGACTGCCTATAAGCAGGCGGTCATTGACCGTGAGAACGCAAGCAGAGTTCCCACTGAGGAGGAAGTATTATTCCCGAATATGAAGGTGGCAAGCATCGCCAAAAACATCATCGCACAGTATGGAGTCGAGCCAGATCAGGTTCATGGTGCTGCGATGGCGGCGTTTATTTACCGAACACATCTTGTCGGTGAGCTGAATGACCTGAAGACTCAGATCGAGGACTTGAAAGAGAAGCTCAAAGTGCTGAAAAAATATCGCAAGGTCAAGCATATCGGTGAGGAGCTGAAAGCTCTCAGCGTTAAAGACGAAAAGAAGTACCGCAGGGAACACAGCGGCGAAATTGCTGAGTATTACGAAACACGGGATCGCAGAGCCGACCTCTGCTTGATATATAGCAATATAGTTTGTTAAGTATGCACATATTTTTTCACAGTTCTTTTATGCAATCCTCTAAAGTTGTAATGTTGCTATTGACAACTTAACGCTTGCATGATATGCTGATATCAGAAAGTTGAAACGGTAGCGTTTACAACTTTACAAATCACCAAAATCATGTTATAATCAGGAGGTACTTATTATGAAAATCGCAGTAGTTTGTGCAAA
>CACXDI010000092.1 GCA_902766335.1 uncultured Ruminococcus sp.
TGACCTTGCCGGCTTCTCGGTGGGCGTTGTTGACCGCGACAAGGTGATAAAGCCCGACACTCAGAAGGCAGGCGACGTTATGATCGCTATTGCTTCCAGCGGCGTTCATTCCAACGGCTTCTCTCTGGTGAGAAAGGTGTTCACCGTCAACGAGCAGAATCTTGCCCGCAACTATCCCGAGCTGGGCGCATCTCTCGGTGAAGTGCTGCTGACTCCTACACGCATTTACGTAAAGCCTATCATGAGCCTTATCGAGCAGGTGACCGTCAAGAGCATATCCCACATCACCGGCGGCGGCTTCTATGAGAATATCCCGAGGTCTCTCCCCAAGGGTCTGTCCGCGAAGATCGCCCGCAGCGACGTTCAGGTGCTGCCTATCTTCAACGTTATCATGGAGACCGGCAAGATCCCCGAGAGAGATATGTTCAACACCTTCAACATGGGCGTCGGCATGACCGTTGTGGTTGACAAGAACGACGCGGACAAGGCAGTAGAGATACTTAATGCCGCCGGCGAGACAGCTTACGTTCTCGGCGAGCTGGTTGACAGCGACGAGGGTGTTATCATCTGCTGATAACTGTACAAAATATCGTACTTTTGCATAAAGAGGTGACGGCTGATGAACGTTTCGCCGAAGCTGATAGGCAATTTTATAATAATGCTGGGCATACTGGTTTTGCTGTATCTGTTTATCAGCGCACTCAAAAAGCGAGCCGACAACAAGCAGTTCGGCAGGGCTGAGGCTACAGTTGAAAAGATAAGGGAGCTGCCCAAGAACGGCGACAAGGACAAGAAGGTAAAATGTCCTTTCGTCAGCTTCAAGGCGGGCGAGGACGAGATAAAGACCGGGCTTTATGAATACGCCTGCGACGAAGACAAGACCTGCAAGCTCAGCGAGGGCGACAGCGTCAGGATAGTCTACGAGCGCAAGCGTCCGGACAGGATATTTCCTGAAACGGAAGTTAAGTTTAAAAAGGCTCAGATAATATTCGGCAGTATCTCCGGCGTCCTGCTTATCGCTGCGGGCGCAGTCATACGGAATATTGATTTTTACAAGTGACCGGAAGGAATTACAGAGAGATGAAAAATATATGCGTACTCGTTTCCGGCGGGGGAACGAATCTTCAGGCGCTCATCGACGCGCAGAATGACGGCATCATCAAGGCGGGCAGGATAACCTGCGTCATATCCTCGAAGGAGGGGGCTTACGCTCTTGAAAGGGCGAAGAAGGCTGACATACCCACAGTGGTGATACCGCGCAGGGAATACGCCGACAGCAGGAGCTACAGCGAGGCTATACTTGAAGAGCTGAACAGACAGAAGGCTGACCTTGTGGTGCTTGCGGGCTTTATGACCATACTCGACGAGTGCGTCACAAAGGCGTACCCCTATAAGATCATCAACGTTCATCCCGCGCTTATCCCCAGCTTCTGCGGCGAGGGGTATTACGGGCTTAAAGTCCACGAAAAAGCGCTGGAATACGGCGTGAAGGTCTCGGGGGCTACCGTGCATTTTGTCAATGAAGAGGCAGACGCGGGCGCCATAATCATGCAGGACGTTGTCAAGGTGGAGAACGGCGACACGCCGGAAATTTTGCAGCGACGCATAATGGAGAACGTGGAGTGGAAGATACTCCCCAGAACAGTGGCGCTTTTCTGCGAGGACAGGATAACCGTCAGGGACGGAAAGGCTTACATAGATCTTTGATCTTTTGTTATCACTGTGATACGGTATCACGTTTATTATAACCTACAATAAGGAGGTAAAACACTATGAAAAAACTGGACATTTACGAGGAGCTCAAGGGCAACAGCTATCCCGGGCGCGGAATAGTTATCGGCAGATCGGCAGACGGCAGCAAGGCTGTTACCGCCTACTTCATCATGGGCAGGAGCGTCAACAGCCGCAACCGCGTATTCACCGCCACCGCCGACGGCATCAAGACCGAGGCGGCAGACCCCAGCAAGCTCTCAGACCCGCATCTTATCATATATTCGCCCGTCCGCAAGCTGGGCAACAAGACTATCGTCACCAACGGCGACCAGACGGACACCATTTACGAGCTTATGGACAAGCAGCAGACCTTTGAGCAGAGCCTGCGAACCCGCGAGTACGAGGACGACGCTCCCAACTACACCCCCCGCATTTCGGGCATAATGCACGTTGAGGGCGGCAGCTACAACTACGCGCTGTCGATACTCAAGTCCGCGGACGGAGACCCCGCCTGCACCGAGCGTTTTACCTTTACATACACCGCTCCCCTTGCCGGCGTGGGACATTTTATCCACACCTACATGGGCGACGGCTCTCCGCTGCCTTCCTTTGAGGGCGAGCCCAAGAAGGTAGCGATCCCCGACGACATCGACGAGTTCACCGACGGGCTCTGGAACGCCCTCAACGAGGACAACAAGGTATCCCTGTTCGTCCGCTTTATAGACATCGCAACAGGCGAGGAGCAGACTAAGATCGTTAATAAGTTTGAGAAGGTCTGATTTGTGGCATACAGTGAGCGGAAGCACATCCGTTTGAAGAATCGTGATTACTCAAAGCCGGGTTATTATTTTGTCACGGTATGCACCAAATATGGATTGAAGCTACTATCCAGTGTAGGGCAGGGGCAAGCCCCTGCCACCTATGTAACCGAACTTACCCGGTTGGGAAAGATCGCACAAGCACAGCTTTTGGGGTTGCAAGACAGATATCCGTCAGTGTCCATCGATAAATATGTTATAATGCCTAACCATATCCACTTTATAGTGCAGATAAGGGAAGTGGCGGGGGCAAGCCCCCGCCCTACACTGATGGAGATCGTTGGCACATTTAAGTCGCTCACCACAAGAGAGTGCAATAAAATACGCGATTATTCGGACAAACAGCTATTTCAATCTTCGTTTTATGAACATGTGATCAGGGATAAAACTTCATATTTTGCTGTATGCAAGTATATCGATGAAAACCCTCGTAAATGGTATGAGGGAATGGATCAGGATATTTTGCAACCGGATTTTGGTATGCTGTTTTGATAGTCTGTTGCTGATAATGTAAGGCGGGGGCTTGCCCCCGCCACTTATCACGGTGCTGTATTAATCCACATAAAAACAACACATAAAAACAACAAATGTAATATAGTTAATGCTTATACTATTATGCACTATTATCCGATTTTTGTTCGTTATTGAAGTGGCGGGGGCAAGCCCCCCGCCCTACACAAGTACTTGTGTATTTTTAGTAAAGATCGATAAATTTATTTAGGAGGAAAAAACAATGGCAAACGAAATGCTTTTAAAATACGGCTGTAACCCCAATCAGAAGCCGTCCAGAGTTTTCATGGAGGACGGCAGCGAGCTGCCTATCACCGTGCTCAACGGCAAGCCGGGTTACATAAATCTGCTGGACGCCTTCAACGGCTGGCAGCTGGTGAGCGAGCTCAAAAGGATAACCGGACTTCCGGCTGCGACTTCCTTCAAGCACGTTTCCCCCGCCGGTGCTGCTGTGGGCAAGCCCCTTTCCGATACCCTCAAGAAGATCTACTGGGTGGACGATCTTGGCGAGCTTTCGCCCCTTGCCTGCGCTTATGCAAGAGCAAGAGGCGCTGACAGAATGTCCAGCTACGGCGATTTTATCGCGCTTTCGGACGTTTGCGACGTTCCCACCGCGAAAATTATCCAGCGCGAGGTATCGGACGGAATCATCGCTCCCGGCTATACCGACGAGGCGCTGGAGATACTCAAGTCCAAGAGAAA
>CACXDI010000093.1 GCA_902766335.1 uncultured Ruminococcus sp.
ACAAAAAAGAAGAAGCACCACGCGGTGCCTCTTCTTTTACAGTAAATATGATGGAGAAAAATAATATGTTTTCTGAAGTTCTTTTTTTGTTATATACATAATACACTATGAATGTGTTAGTTTCGTGATAATCAGTAAAAAGTTTAGGTTTTTGGGAAATATTTTTCGTATTTTTTCCATTAAATTTTCAGGCTCACTTCACCGGAGTAAAGTATCCCTCTCCTGCCGTCGGGGTATTCCACCATAAGCTCGGCGGCGTCGGTGATATCTATTGCGCGGCATGGCTTCTCGCCTGAGGGCGTGACGGCGACTATATCTCTGCCGATCACCAGCGAGCGCCTGCGGTACTCGCTTATAACCTCAGCTATCGTATCCTGCGACAGCGACAGGCAACGGCGAAGCTCCTTAATAAGCTCGGCGGCGTACAGCTCGGAAATATCGCGGGGGGCGTTTTTGCCTTCAAACAGCGCCCCTGCGCGTGAGGCAAATTCCTCCGGGAAGCCGCCCTCCGGCGAGGTGATGTTGGTGCCTATACCCACCACTACCCAATCGGGTCTGCCGCCGGAGACGGAGCCTTCGGCTAAAATGCCGCAGACCTTCCTGCCGTCAACATAGACGTCATTGACCCACTTTATCTCTGCCTTCCTGCCGCTTATTTTTTCCACCGCACGGCATACCGCAACGGCGGCAGCTACGGTAAAGTGGAGCGCCTGCACCATATCAGACGCAGGGCGCAGCAGCATGGACAGATACACACCGCTGCGGGGCGAGAAAAAGCTCCTGCCCATTCTGCCCTTGCCGGTGTTCTGTTTATCGGTGACTATGACCGTGCCCTCGGGAGCGCCATAGGCTGCCATAGCCTTCATATCGTCGTTTGTGGAGCCGGTCTCGGGGATAACGTGTATCTCACAGCCGCAGTCTCCCGCTGCTTCAAGCAGCTTCTCTTCCTTAAGCATCAGCCTATGGAGATATCGAACCGGGCACGGGGGTGACCCTCGGCGTCGGCGTCTATCATCTCAGCCTTTGTTATAGTGATAGGCTCCTTCGGAACAGCTATCTCGCCGCTGGCGTTAACGAGTCTCTCAACCTCAAGGAAGCTGTCAACTACCTCCATGCCCTCTGTCACCTCGCCGAAAGCGGCGTAGTTGCCGTCAAGGAAGGTATCCTTATCGCTGTAGCAGATAAAGAACTGAGAGGAGGCGCTGTTCATGTCCTGTGACCTCGCCATTGATACGACTCCGCGCTTATGGGAGAGGTTGTTCTCGTGACCGTTAGCGGAAAACTCGCCCTCGATAGTGTCGGGAGCGCCGCCGGTGCCGTCGCCGTTGGGATCGCCGCCCTGAGCCATGAAATCATCCACAACGCGGTGGAAGGTCAGACCGTCATAGAAGCCCTCGGAGACGAGCTTTTCAAAATTCTCGCAGGTAATGGGCGCTACGTCGGGGCGGAGGGTTATGGTGAAGCTTCCTGCCGACTCTGCCTCGGACGCCGCTGCGGTCACCGAATCATCAGCCGCGGAGTGCTCCGGCTGATTTCTGTCAACGCAGCCTGTAAATCCGCAGATAACTGCGGCTGCCGTTGTTACTATCATCACATTTCTCAGAAAATCAAACATTTTACTTTCTTTCCTTTCCTTTTATCTGTCATTATTATTTGCTAAAACGTTCCCCCGGGAGATCTCAGCCTGATCTTTTTCGCCGCCGTTCATATAAGCTTCGGTGACGTAGACGTTGTTTTTGCCGTCCGAGATAAGCTGCCCCGAGAGCAGGCGTTCGCCGCTTTCGTTTATGACACCCAGCTGTATCGCCGTCTGTATCACAGCGTCGCCTATAGCCTTGGCGTACTGCTCCTTGTTATTGAGGAACAGCTCGTTGTCCTGCTCGCTGGTGACATATCCCAGCTCCACCAGGCAGCTCGGCATAACGGTATCCATGTTCACCTGATAATTATTGCCCGGCATATCGCGGTAGCCGTACTTGACGCCCAGATCCTGGGTCACGCCTACATTTTCGAGGGCGTAGAGGATATTCTGCGCCAAAGCTGTATCATATTCGGGAGCCTTATTATTGACCCACGCCTCAATGCCGCTATAATCTGTCGAAGTGTCCGAAACGCTGTTGCGGTGCATGGAAACAAAGAAATCGCAGCCGTTCTCATTGGCGGCGCTGCATCTGTCGGAGAGGGACACTGCCGTATCCGACTCGCGGGTCATGGTGACAACCACGCCGCAGCTTTCGAGATAATCGCGTATCAGAAGCGAGATCTCAAGATTCTGCTCGGCTTCGACTATGCCGTCGCCTGCCACCGTTCCGGTATCGTAATCGCCGTGACCGGGGTCTATGCAGACCCGGATATTCATATTGCTGTAGCCGGGACTCTGCTCAGGTGAAGTCTGAACATCATCGCCGGGTGCGTCAGAGACAGTCGCCTTTGCTTCATTATCCGCTCCGCTCATCTCGAACTCGGGCATGGAATTATTCACTTCTATCTTTGTTCTGCTTCCCTTTACAGCCTTTTTCAGCGATTTGCCGAGCTGAACAAAGCCCAGGATAAGCATAAACAGCATAAACAGCGCGATAAAGATCCGTCCCCAGTATATCTTCTTTCTTCCCTTATACTGGGTGATCTTTACGATACCGTCATCGTAGTAGGTATATTTTACCCTGCCGATACGCTCGGCATATACTACCTTTCTTCCGCCGTCCGGCGGAGCATTATAAGCCATTTTAAGGCGGCTCCTCCTTTCCATAAGGATAAACTGATATTATCAGATAAGTGTTCTCTGATCGCAGTACTCGCAGGTGAGGATATCACCGCTGCCCTCAAACAGGTGGGGCAGGTACTTCTCGCGGTGGGTTATGCACTTGGGGTTGGAGCATTTCACCGTCTTATGCTCTCTGCCGCGTACAAGCGGGGGCGGATTGCCGTTCTTATGCAGCACCGTAAGTATCAGCGCCATACGGACGAACATTCCGTAGCGTGCCTGCTTGAAGTACATAGCTCTGGGATCGTCGTCCACCTCTATCGCTATCTCGTCTACGCGGGGCAGCGGGTGGAGCACTATCATCTCAGGCTTTGCAAGCTTCATCTTTTTCTTATCTAAGATATAAGCGCCCTTCTGCGCGAGGTACTCCTCCTCGCTGGCGAAGCGCTCCTGCTGTATGCGTGTCATGTAAAGCACGTCAAGCTCACCGATAGCATCCTCAAGTCTCGGCACTTCCTTATAGCTGAGACCGTTTGCCGAGAGCATATCCTTCATATACGCCGGCAGTCCCAGATCGGGAGTGGAGATGAGCACGAAGCGGCTGCCCTTATAGCAGCTCATCGCCTTTATCAGCGAGTGTACCGTCCTGCCGTTTTTGAGGTCTCCGCAGAAGCCTATGGTCAGGTTTTCAAGGCTTCCCTTTTCCTCTTTGAGAGTGAGCAGGTCAGTAAGCGTCTGGGTGGGGTGGAGATGTCCGCCGTCGCCCGCGTTTATTATCGGGCACTCAGCCGTCAGAGCCGCAGCCTTAGCCGAGCCCTCAACAGGGTGGCGCATGACCATTATATCGGCGTAGCCGGACACTATCTTGGTGGTATCTTTAAGATTCTCTCCCTTGGCGACGGAAGAAGTCGCCGGGTTGTCAAATCCGATTATCGTGCCGCCGAGACGGAGCATAGCCGTCTGGAAGGACATCTGCGTGCGGGTGGAGGGCTCATAGAAAAGCGTACCCATTATGCACCCTTCGCAGGCTTTGGCGTAATCCTGCGGAGCGCTGAGTATCTCGTGCGCCAGATCCAGCAGAGTGTTCCACCATGATACGGGGTAATCGTTAAGATCAATAAGATTAAGTCTTCGAGCGTAGTCAGCCATTATGTTCACTACCTTTCCCGATATTCAGCGTTCCGGCAGCGGAGCGCAAATATCCATACTAAATTATTATAGCACATTTGAAATAAGATTTCAAGTGTTAGATAGCATTTTTACATTTTTTTAATCTGTTTCTCAGCTTCCACCCTTGCATAAGCGGCTGTCTGAAGGGCAAGTATCAGGGCTACAAGGCGTCCTGGAACCTGCACTACAGCAAGACCACCCTCAAGCATATGTGGAGAGAGATAAAGAAATACTGATACTAAGGCAACACCGCACAACCACCGCCTAACGGCTTTGCACGTCATCTGCTTGCATAAATTCCGTCATATTACCTAAAGTTTCCTTGA
>CACXDI010000094.1 GCA_902766335.1 uncultured Ruminococcus sp.
AAGACCACAGGAGATACCTGCAACGGGAGCCTTTATCGGAACGCCCGCGTCCATAAGAGCGAGAGTCGAACCGCAGATAGAGCCCTGAGAGGTCGAACCGTTGGAGGAAAGGACCTCGGAAACCATTCTGATAGCGTAGGGGAAATCCTCAACAGAGGGGATAACGGGGACGAGAGCCTTCTCAGCGAGAGCGCCGTGACCGATCTCACGTCTGCCGGGACCTCTGGAGGGCTTGGTCTCGCCTACAGAGTAGCTGGGGAAGTTGTAGTGGTGGATATATCTCTTGGAGGTCTCCTCGTCGATGCCGTCCAGCTTCTGGGCGTCGCTTACGGGACCCAGTGTGCAGATAGTGAGCACCTGAGTCTGACCTCTGGTGAACAGACCGGAGCCGTGAACTCTGGGAAGCAGGCCTACCTCGGAAGCAAGAGGACGGATCTCGTCGATGCCTCTGCCGTCAACGCGCTTGCCCTCATAGAGCCAGTTGCGGACGATCTTCTTCTGGAGCTTGTAGAGAACTTCGTCGAGCATAGCGCCCTGCTCGGGATACTGCTCGTCATACTTCTCGTGTACAGCGTCATAAATGGGCTTGAGTCTTGCGTCACGAACGTTCTTGTCGTCGGTGTCGAGAGCGACCTTTACGTCCTCGCCTACCATAGCCTCAACAGCGTCGAACAGATCGTGATCTATCTCCATAGACTGGAACTCAAACTTAGGCTTGCCGATCTCCTTGCGGATATCGTCGATGAAAGCTACCATTTTCTTGATCTCGGTGTGACCTGCGATGATAGCCTCGAGCATCTGATCGTCGGGAACTTCATCAGCGCCAGCCTCGATCATAACTACCTTCTCCATAGAGCCGGCAACGGTGAGGTTCAGCTTGTTGTTCTTTCTCTGCTCAAGAGTAGGATTGAGCACGATCTCGCCGTCAACGAGACCTACGCTGATACCTGCAATAGGACCTGCCCAGGGAATATCAGAGATATGTACAGCGATAGAAGCCGCACACATACCCGCGATCTCAGGGGAGCAGTCGGGGTCAACGCTCATAACGGTCATAACGATAGAAACATCGTTTCTCATGTCCTTGGGGAAGAGCGGTCTCATAGGACGGTCTACCATACGGGAGGTAAGGATAGCCTTGTCAGTAGGCTTGCCCTCACGCTTGGTAAAGCTTCCGGGGATCTTGCCTACGGAGTAGAGCTTCTCCTCGAAGTCAACGGAAAGCGGGAAAAAGTCGATGCCGTCGCGGGGCTTTGCGGATGCGGTAACGTTTGCCATTACAACGGTCTCGCCGTAGCGTACCCAGCAGGAGCCGTTAGCAAGTCCGCAGGTCTTGCCGGTCTCTACGATAAAAGGTCTGCCGGCATAGGTGGTTTCAAATGTTCTGAAATTCTCAAACATATCTGCCAATTCCTTTCAATGATTTTCAGGAACGGTGAACCCCTTTTTTAGCAATAAACACAACCGGCTTTTTGATGAAAAACAGGCTCTGTTTACTGCTAATCAGCGTTCACCGCTTCCAGATTCAACAGTCTATAAAAACACGCAAAGGCAGTGACGGCACAAGCCGTCCTGCCCGCATGATTTTAACGAAATTACTTACGAATACCAAGCTTCTCGATGCAAGCACGATATCTCTCGATATCCTTGCTCTTGAGGTAAGCGAGGAGGTTTCTTCTCTTACCAACCATCTTCAGAAGACCTCTTCTGGAGTGATGATCCTTCTTGTGTACCTTGAGGTGCTCGGTGAGGTCGTTGATCCTCTTGGTGAGGATAGCGATCTGTACCTCAGGAGAACCGGTGTCGGTCTCGTGAGTTCTGTTAGCTTCGATAACAGCAGTTTTCTCGTCTTTTCTTAACATGGTGCAATACCTCTTTCTTAATATTTCCCACAAGGAAGTATACGGCAGGTATCATTCTCACTTCGGAGCTTTACCCGTAAACTGCCTTTGCGGATAGGTTATGCTGTGTGATGCTACACAACTATTTAATTATACACTGTTTCCGTCTGATTGTAAATACACTTCACGAAAATTTTACAATTATCCGATCCCCTGCTGCTGCTTGGCTGCGGTCAGCGTATTCTGCATGAGCATAGCGATAGTCATAGGTCCTACGCCGCCGGGGACAGGGGTGATGTAGCCCGCCTTGTCCTTGCAGTCCTCGAAGTCAACGTCGCCGCAGAGCTTGCCGTTCTCGTCGCGGTCCATACCGACGTCTATCACAACAGCGCCGGGCTTTATGTAGTCGGCGGTCACCATTTTAGCTCTGCCCACAGCCGCCACCAGGATATCAGCCTGCGAGCAGATCTCCTTGAGGTTCTGTGTCTTGGAGTGGCAGATAGTAACGGTGCCGCTTTCGTGGAGCAGCAGCATAGCCATAGGCTTGCCCACGATATTGCTGCGTCCGATAACTACGCACTGCTTGCCTGCTACCTCAACGCCCGTGGAGTGGATAAGCTCCATAACACCTGCGGGGGTGCAGGGCAGGAAGCTGTAGTCGCCGATCATGATCTTGCCCACATTGACGGGGTGGAAGGCGTCTACGTCCTTTTCGTACTTGATGTTGTCGATTATCACCTTGTCGTTCAGGTGCTTAGGGAGCGGCAGCTGCACCAGTATGCCGTTGACCTTGGGATCGTTGTTCAGCTTGTCCACCAGCGCCAGCAGCTCCTCCTCGGTGGTCTCCTCGGGGAGCGCGTACTTGTATGAATTGAAGCCTACAGCCTCGCAAGCCTTCTCCTTGTTTCTTACATACACCTGAGAAGCGGGGTCCTCGCCCACGATAACTACCGCGAGACCTACCTCTACGCCCTTCGCCTTCAGCTCTGCGGTCTCAGCCGCGATCCTTGCCTTAACGTCTGCCGATACCTGCTTGCCGTCTATTATCTTGCTCATGCTCTTACGTCCTTTCTGTCAATCATTATTTTCATCAGCATTCTCGCTGTCCTTGCTTTCGGTCTTTTCTTCCGGCTTTTCCTGATCTTCTTCATCATCGTCTGCAAGGATCGAAGAATAGTTCTCCCTGCTGTCATCCGGATCGAGCTCTACTATACCGCCCATGCTGCCGCCGAACTTGTCGGCGTATTCCTTTTTGAGCCTTGCAAGCTCGTCGGACTTGCCGTCCTTCTTAGCCTGAGCGATCTTAGCCTTGAGCTCCTTCTTCTCTGCATGAAGCTCCTCTGCCTTTTTCCTTGCAGCTTCCTTAGCTTCCTTGCCGAACCTCTTGTCGTACTCCTTCTGGAGCTCCGCGAAGCTTTCGCCCTTTTTCTTTGCCTCGGCGATCTTCTTTTTCAGCTCGGTGCGCTCCTTCTCGTTTGCCTCGTATTCCTCGACTGCCGCCAGCTGCCTCTTGGAAAGCTCGGTCTCGTAGAAGAACTTGTACTCCCCGCGCTTGACCATGCTGCGGAAGATTATGATAAGTATAACAGCGCTGAATACGCAGGTGCCAGCCACCAGCTGGGATACCTTTATATTGGCGATATACAGCGAGTCGGTGCGTGTAGCTTCGATAAAGAATCTGCCCAGACCGTAAAGTCCGATGTACATAAGAAAAACTTCTCCGTCGAACTTGCGGTGCTTGTCGTAGAAATGCAGTATCACAAAGCAGATAGCGCACCAGATAGACTCATACAGGAAACACGGATGAACAGGCGCATAGGAGGATACCTTGCCGCCCAGCTCGTCAAAATGGTCTGCGATGTAGTTTACGGTAGAGGCGCTCATCATGCCCCAGGGCTTGTCGGTGTTGGAGCCGAATGCCTCCTGGTTGACAAAATTGCCCCAGCGCCCGATGCACTGACCTATCAGGAAACAGGGCGCTACAACATCAAGTATCGCCGACAGCTTGAGCTGACGTATCTTAACCATGATGCCGCCCACCAGTATAGCGCCGATGATACCGCCGTATATGGCAAGCCCGCCGCTTCTGTAGTCGAGGAACTCCTTGAAGGTAACTTCGTCATTGAACGCGATATAGTAAGCCCGGGCGCCAAGTATAGCGCCGATAAAGCCCGCTATGACCGCATCTGTCGCGCGGTCAGGATCAATGCCGTGGCTCTTCATTTTTCTGAATCCGTACATCATCGCCAGCAGTATCCCCACTGCTATCAGAAAACCGTACCAGTAGATCTGGAAATTTGTGCCCGGGATAGTCAGGAGCACACGGTCTATGGTTATGCCTCTCCTGAGGATATTGTCCGAGCTGCCGAAATTCGGGAAGAACACCTTATCGGGGTTTTCGACTACCTTCCGGCGCATCTCGTCGCTCACCTGCTCGACGAGATACATTACATTTTGTGACACTTTATCATTCAGTCCTTTCCTTTATACTCTCCGTAAAATACAGTATTATCTGAGAATAGATATAGTATAGCGGTCTCTTGCAAAAAGCTCTCTTGCCGCTTTGTTTACATCGTCAAGGGTAATAGACGCCAGCGTTTCTTCAAGGTCAAAGCAGTTCTTTCCGATAAAATGTGTCAGCGTCATATCCTCGGCACAGATCTCGGCATAACCAAGAAGCTGTACCAGAGAGCCGTAATCAGCTTTCTTGATAAGCTGGAACTCGCGCTCGTCAAAGCCGTTCTTTGCCGCAATATCTATGCAGTCCCAGACCTCAGCGAGCACAGCGTCGGGATCGACAGATTCGCCCGAAAGTATCAGCGAGAAATAACCCTCGCCGGTGAACACCTCTCTGCCAAGCTCCACCTGCATAAGCTCCTTATCGGTAAGCCTCCTGTAAAGCTCAGAGGACTTCCCTGCCAGAAGGTTGAGCATAATATCTGCTGCCATTTCCATTTTGAACTGTGTATCACGATCCATGGGCGGGCATTTAAAACCGATATTAAACATCGGGACGCCGACGGAAAAGTTTTCCTCTATCCTGTCAGTCACGACTTCACAGGGTTCTTCCGGACAGCTGGTCTCGACGCGGATATCCTTGCCGGGTCTCAGCGCTTCGTCACAAAGCTTTATCACGTCATCCACATCAAGCCTTCCTGCTATCGCAAGCGCCATATTGTTGGGATCGTAAAAGGCTTCGTAGCACTTGTAAAGCAGCTCGGGAGTTATCTGTTCTATAGACTCCTCGGTGCCGGCAATATCTATCCTTACGGGGTGTTCGCTGTACATGGCACGAAGCATATTAAAGAACACACGTCTGCGGGGAACGTCATTGGACATTCTTATCTCCTGCGCGATTATCCCCCGCTCCTTGTCAACATTCTCCTGAGTAAAATAGGGATTCTGAACCAGGTCTATCAGTATTTTCAGTGAATCAAGATAATTCTCTGAGCAGGAAAACAGATACGCCGTTCTCTCAAATCCGGTATAGGCATTTCCGCTTGCACCCGTTTTTGCGTAAAGCTCAAAGGCGTCGCAGTCCTCGTTTTCAAACAGCTTATGCTCAAGATAGTGAGCGATACCGTCGGGGACAGTTGTGAAATCATCATCTCCGCTTATCCTGAAGCAGCGGTCTATGGAGCCGTACTTAGTGGAGAAAAGTGCATAGGTCTGTGCGTAGCCCTCCATTGGCATAAGCAGCAGGCAAAGCCCGGAAGAATGATATACCTTAAAGTAGCTCTCTCCGGTGCGCTCGTTTACTATCTTTTCTATCCTGGTCTCGCTCATGCCTGCTCACCTCCGTCCTCGTGATCCGGCTCAAGCACATAGACGGTATCCAGGCTGAACCCATTTGCCGCCTTTATCACCCGGTCGCGTGTAACTTCATTTATCATCTCTATCTCCTGCTCGGGAGTAATATCCAGACCTCTTGCCTGACGGATATAATTCCAGGAATTGAAATCCTCTGCCACATCGGGAACTATACGCAGGCTCCCGCAAAGATACTTCTTGGTGTTTTCAAGCTCCTCATCGGTAAAATCGCCCTGCTTCAGCAGATCGAACTGCCTGAGTATCTCGTCTCTAGCAAGCTGTTCGTTGGCAGTATCGACGCCGCTGTCCACGAACATAGCCCTTTTAAACTCCATGGTAAACGACTGACAATAGTAGCACAAGGACATCTTTTCACGCACATTTGCGAACAGCTTTGAAAAAGGCGTGCCGCCGAAAAGTGCGCAGGCTATCTTATCCGCATACAGATCGTCCTCAGAGGTCTTGAAGCACATGACCAGCTTCAGCTGCTCCTGCTCGATCTTCTCGCGGGTCTCATTTATCTCGGGTCTCAAAGGAGAAGGAGATATGAGCGACTTGTCGTCAAGAATAATATCAGGCGCTTTTTTCAGACGTTCCCCGGCGAATTCCGTAAGGCGCTGCTTAACAAGCTGCTGAGCGCCGGTATTGTTGCCGCTGCCGCAGAAGGTAACAGATATGCCCGCAACCGACAGCATTTTTTCATACTCGCGATACAGCTCCTCCGGAGTGAGCTTTTCGGCGTCCTCTATGGTGCCGTACTGCGAATAGCTTGACGGCTCGCCCTCAAACGCCACTTCCCTTGAGCGGCGAAGCGCAAAGGTATGTCTGTTATTGGAAAGTGACTTTATCGCCTCAATTATCTCGCGGCGCACCATTTCAAAATTCTTTTTGTCAAAGGCTCCGTTGCTGACATTCGGCGCAAACAGCAGATCGAGCATCAGCTGCGCCGCTTCATCGGTGATATTCTCACCGTCAATGGTAAAGCGGTCACCGATACAGCGAACCAGAAACCCGAGCACCGCACGATCGCCTATCCGGGCGAAGGTGAAATTCTGCTCCGCACCGTAAAGGCTCTTGAGCTTTTCTGCCATTTTTGATTTTTCCGGGAAGCGTGCAGTGGAATCCACCATCATCATTCCCAGCATCTGATATATCTGGGTGAGTTTTTCATCAAGCGGAAGCAGCAGTCTTACAGAAACAGTATCTGATCTGTACTTGGGATCCTCTATGAAGGTAAACGAAAGACCCTTGACCGGAGCTTCTTTTTTTATCTTATAAGCCATTTGATTCTCCTTGTTTTTCGTATGATCTATAATATTTTATTTTATCACATAAAGGTATACTTTTCCATACTTTTCACAAGATTTTCAGAAAATCTTATCTCTTCATGAACTGAACGTTTTGTATACCCGCTATCTTCTGCAATTCAACTATCAGTTCACTGCTGACAGCAACTGTCGGGAAAGTGCGGGGGATCGCCGCCGTCCTTTTATCCGACAGAAAGAAAACTATTCGTCTGCCGTTTAACGCCGGATACTTCTCCGCTGTCTGCTTTACTTTCTCTATCTTTTCGGTATCCGCCGATGAGAGCTTTACGCATATATCCCGGGAGGCGCATGATCTTACAAGCCCCTCGGCGTCTATGGCTATATCCGCGATAAGCTCGGGCGGGTCATCGTCCTTTACCGTTATCTTGCCGCTGAGATAGACAGTCCTGCCCGGCTTTAGAAGATGCGCGGCACCCTCGTACACCGAGGGGAAAACTATCGCTCCTGCCGTTCCCGTCTTGTCCTCGCCCTGGGCAAAGCACATCATCGCGCCGTTTTTGGTCTTGTGCGTGCGTATCTCGGTAAGCTGCATTAGTATGGCTGCCGGCTTGCCGGCTTTGCTCCTGCCGCTTTCGCTGTCGGAAAGCTCCGCCGCCGTGACCGCTCCGAGAGCCTGGGCGTATGGGATATAGCTGTCCAGCGGGTGTCCCGAAAGATACATCCCCGTCACTTCGTACTCAAATTCTAAAAGCTGCTGCTTTGAAAATTCCGGGAGCTTCGGTATATTTATCACCGTTGTCTGCTCTCCGCCCATGCCGAAGAAATCAAGCTGACCCTCCGGATTGTCTCTGACGCGGAGCTGCATTTTTTTGACGATATCATCACAGGCGGACAGCATTTCCGCACGGTTGTTCGGGAAGCTGTCCATAGTGCCCGATTTCACCAGCACCTCGCACACCTTGGAATTGATGCCGGCAGGCGTCATGCGTCTGCAAAAATCACCCAGATCGGCAAAATCACCGCCGGCGCGGCGCTCGTTTTCTATCAGGCGTATCACGCCCTCGCCAAGACCCTTCACCGCCAGCAGCGCAAAACGTATGCCCTCGGCTTCGGCAACAAAGCCCGACGAGCTTTTGTTGATATCCAGCGGGAGCAGCTTCACTCCGCTGTAGGCAAGGTCTGATATATAATCGGGGAGCTTGTGCGGTTTTTCAAAAAGCGTCACCGTCATAAGCGCCGCCATGTATTTCTTGTAGTAATGGCATTTGAGATACGCCGTCTGATAGGATATGGTGGCGTATGCCGCCGCGTGGGATTTGTTGAAGGCGTAGCTTGCGAATGATGTCATCTCATCGAATATCGAGTTCGCCGTGCGCTCGTCAACGCCCTTCGCTACAGCGCCGCATACCTCGCCGTCGCCGTAGATGAACGCGCGGCGCTCGTTTTCAAGCACGCTGTGCTTTTTCTTTGCCATGGCGCGCCGGACGATATCCGCACGACCGTAGGAATACCCCGCAAGCTCGCGGAATATCTGCATTACCTGCTCCTGATAGACGATACAGCCGTAGGTCACTTCCAGGATAGGCTTGAGCAGCGGGTGCTTGTATCTCACCAGCGAGGGGTCATGCCGGTTGCGGATAAATGTGGGTATCGAGTCCATAGGTCCCGGGCGGTAGAGGGATATGACCGAGATAAGATCGTCTATGCCCGTAGGCTTCAGCCGCATGACGGTGGCTGTCATGCCGCCGCTTTCAAACTGAAACACGCCCTGAGTCCTGCCCTGAGTGAACATTTCGTATACCTTCGGGTCATCAAGGGGTATGCTCCCGATGTCAAAGTCCGGCTGTTCGCGCCGGATCTCCTTGACGCACATATCTATAATGGTGAGGTTGCTGACCCCAAGGAAGTCCATTTTAAGCAGTCCCAGCCGCTCCAGATTGGTCATGGTGAACTCTGTGGATATCTGACCGTCCCGGGCGTAAAGGGGGACGTAGCTGTCTACCGGGTCTTTTGTGATGACCACGCCCGCCGCGTGGGTGCCTGCGTTTCTCGGCATATTCTCTATCCTGCGGGCGGCGTCTACAAGCTCGTGTATCTGCGGATCGCCATTATAGAGCTTTCTGAGTTCCGGGACAGACTGAACCGCCTGACCCAGACTGAGCCCCCGGGGCGCTGCCTTGGCGGCGATATCGCCGGTCTTGTAGGGCAGACCCATTACCCGGGCGCAGTCTCTCAGCGCCTGCTTTGCGCCCAACGTGCCGAAGGTGATTATCTGCGCCACATGGTCTGAGCCGTAGCGGGAGATAACGTAGTCTATCACCCTCTGTCTTTTAAGGGTGCAGAAATCTATATCGAAGTCAGGCATCGAGACTCTCTCGGGGTTGAGAAAGCGCTCAAAGATCAGTCCGTAGCGCAGCGGGTCTATATCGGTGATGCCTATGCAGTAAGCGACGATACTTCCCGCGCCGGAGCCTCGTCCGCAGCCCACGGGGATATCGTGAGTCTTGGCGTAGTGGACGAAATCCCAGACTATCAGAAAGTAGTCCACATAGCCCATTTGCTTTATAACGGAGAACTCATACTCCGCACGCTTCTGAGCTTCACCGTACTCCAAGCCGTAGTGCCTGAAGATTCCGTCCTGAGTAAGCTTCCAGAGGAATGCCGCGTTGTCGGTCACTCCCTCAAGCCGGAAGTAAGGCAGCTTTGTGACCCCGAACTCAAATGTGACGTTACACTTTTCGGCGATCTTTACGGTATTGGATACAGCGTCCGGGCAGGAACGGAAAAGCTCCGTCATCTCCTCCGGCGGACGCAGGTAGAAATCATCGGTGGGCAGCTCAAGCCGGTCATTATCGTCAAGGGTGGTGCCGGTGTTTATGCACATCAGGATACGCTGAGCGTAGCTGTCCTCCCGGTCAATATAGTGGGCGTCATTCGTAGCCGCAAGAGGTATGCCGGTCTCGCGGGAAAGTTTTATGAGCCGCGCCAAAACTTCAAGCTGCTCGGGGAAATCGTGGCTCTGCACCTCGATGTAGTAATCCTCACCGAAAAGCTCACGGTATCTGAGCGCCGTCTCCTTAGCCGCCTGATAATTCCCCTCACTGAGCCGGCGGGAAAGCTCACCCGCAAGACAGGCAGACAGACATATAAGCCCCTCATGATATTCACTAAGGAGCTTAAAGTCTATGCGCGGTTTTCTGTAAAAGCCCTCGGTGTAGCCTAAGGACACCAGCTTTGACAGATTTTTATAGCCCTCGTTATTTTTGCAGAGCAGGATAAGATGATAGGGCTTTTCCGAGCCTATGCGGTCTGTCCTCGAGCCCTCGGCGACATACACCTCGCAGCCGATTATCGGCTTTATGCCCGCTTTCAGGCAGGAGTCATAGAAATCTATGGCGGCAAAAAGATTGCCGTGGTCTGTGACGGCAAGGGCGTGCATACCCATATCCCTTGCAGCCTCCGCAAGCTCGCTGATGCGGCAGGCACCGTCCAGGAGCGAGTATTCGCTGTGGACGTGAAGATGAACGAAATCCATTTGCCGCACCTCCCTTGCGCTGTGTTATTCCTTGGTCTTTCTTATCTCCTCGGCTATGGCAGCAAGCTTCTGGAGCCTGTGATTGGCGCCGGAGCGTGATATGGGCGGCTTGAGCGCAGCACCCAGATCTGACAGATTGAAGTCTGGATTCTCATATCTCAGCATAGCTATCTCCCGGAGATTTTCCGGCAGAGAATCCAGACCCCGGGTCTCGTCTATAAGCTCTATATCCGCTATCTGCTTTTCTGCTGCGCGTATCGACTTCTCGATATTGGCATTGACACAGTTGACCTCGCGGTTTATCTTGTTGCGCATATCCTTCATCTGCTTGACGTAAAAGAGATCGAAGTAGCTTCCCGACGCTCCCATAAGCGCCAGCATATCCATGATATTGTCCGACTCCTTGAAGTAGAGCACCTGATGTCCCTTGCGCTCCACGTTCTTAGCCAGCATATCGAAATTCTCTATCAGCATGAGACCTAAGTAATTGCAGAGATCGAGGGTGGGCATCACGAACTCCATGTGATAGCCCTTGTTTGGATCGCTGACCGAGCCGCAGGAGAGGAACATTCCCGCCGTCATCTGCGGATAAAGGGAGGGCTTGGGATAGCGCTCACGGAGCCGCTGTCTGTTCTCGCCTATGCCGAAGTGTTCAAACAGCTTGTCCCTTGCCCCGGCGCCGCTGACGCTCAGCGAGTACATCACCTGTCCGCCGCCGCGGTCAGTCTCGTGTATGTCGAGCACTCCCCGTCCGCATATTCTCTCCACGCCCTTGCGGAAAAACTCTGCCGCCTTGTCAAGCTCGGTGAGAAGAAGTATCTCGTCAGCCGACAGCTCATTGGCGCAAAGAAGCATACCGTAAAGGCAGGCTTCTGCCTTCGCGGTATTATTTATCTTAGACAGTATTTCCTCTTTTACGCTCTGAGAAAACGAAACTTCCGGCATGGGGTCAACTCCCTAGTGTTTGTCAATATCTCTGTGGTCTATGCGGATCTTTCTGCCCTTGCTGCGCAGATGCTCGGCGACGGCTTCGGCAAAGGTGACGCTGCGGTGCTTGCCGCCGGTGCAGCCAAAGCCTATGACCAGCTGTGCCTTGCCTTCCTGCTCATACAGCGGCAGCATATAGTCTATCAGATCGCAGAATTTCTCCAGCAGCTCACGCGACTGCTGAAACTTCATAACATAGCCGGACACGTCCGGGTCAAGACCGTTCTTATGCTTCAGCTCCGGGATATAGAAGGGGTTGGGCAGACATCTGACATCGAACACCAGATCGCCCTCGCCGAACACGCCGTACTTGAAGCCGAAGGAACGCACGTCGATACGCATATGCTCTCCGCTGGTCTCCTCGAAGATCGAGTAGAGCCTTGCGCGAAGCTCAGCCGACGAGTAGTTGGTGGTATCTATGTAGTAGTCGCTCATAGCCTTTGCGGACATGAGCAGACCGCGCTCCATTTGTATCGCCTTGGTGACGCTGCCGCCTGCGCTCTCGTCCAGAGGGTGCTTGCGGCGGGTCTCCTTATATCTTCTTGCGATGACAGCGTCTGACGACTCAAGGAACAGTATCCTGAGGTCAACATCGCTGCTGCGGAGATGACTCACCGCGTCCTGGAGCTGTAGGAAGAAATCTCCCCCGCGGACGTCCACCACAAAAGCCGCCTTCTTTATCATTCCGCCGGAGTTCTCACAGAGATCGACGAATTTAATTATAAGCTCGGGAGGGATATTGTCCACACAGTAATAGTTCATATCCTCAAGGACATTCACCGCTGTGGATTTGCCCGAGCCGGACATTCCGGTGATAATTACCAGCTGCACGTTAAGACCTCCTTTTATTCATAAGGGATTATGCGTACCTCACATTCAAGCTCAAACCCGGTGTTATCCTGAACGGTATGCTGTATATGATCTATAAGACCGCGCACATCTGAGCAGGTGGCTCCGCCTGTGTTTATAACGAAGCCGCAGTGCTTTTCCGACACCTGCGCCCCGCCTATCGTACAGCCGCGCAGCCCGCAGTCCTGTATCAGCTTGCCTGCGAACTGTCCCTCAGGACGCTTGAAGGTAGAGCCGGCATTCGGGAACTCAAGGGGCTGTTTATCCTTGCGTCTGCCGATAAGATCTTTCATTTTGGCTTCGATCTCAGTCTTGTCTCCCGGTGTCAGCGTAAAATCAGCGCTGATTATCATTTCATCGGTATGGTTAAAGCGTGAGCCGCGGTATGTAAAACCGAGCCTGGAATCATTGTAGGTGCGGAGATTTCCGCGTCTGTCCATAGCAGTAACGCTGGATACCACATCCTTGACCTCACCGTTGTAAGCGCCGGCGTTCATATACACTCCGCCGCCGACGGTGCCGGGTATGCCGTAGGCAAATTCCAGACCCGAAAGGGACAGCTCCAGAGCTTTGCGGCAGACGGACATAAGGCTTGCGCCCGCGTATGCGCGGATAGTTCTGTCATCTATCTGCTCGATCCTGCCCATATCCATGGTATTGTCGAACAGGAACACCACGCCCTTGAAGCCCTCGTCGGCGTATAGCATATTTGAGCCCTTGCCCATAACGAGAGTTCGCAGACCCTTTTCTGACGAGAACCTCACCAGCGCCGAAAGGCTGATCTCGTTATTTGGCACGATCATAAGAGTGCAGGGACCGCCTATCTTAAAAGTGGTATGCTCGTTCAGCGGTTCGTTGCGGAATACCTTGCAGCCAAGCTGCTGAGCCATTTCCGCCAACTGTTCTATATCAGTCATCATTCTGTATTCTTTCCTTTCGTTTCCCTCATGTTGCTATAGTTCTGCGATCCACGGTCTCTTTTTCAGCACATACTCACGCACCCTTTCCCAGTCGGCGTTGAGAATGAGCCACTGCGGGAAATCAGTATCAGCTATCAGCCGGAGAGCATTGGGCGTTTTGCCGATAAGATCGCAGAAATGGCTGTCGCTGTCTATAACTATCGGTATCTCATACTTTTTGCAGAGCCGCAGTATCTCAATGCTGTTTTCCACAGCTCCCTTTTTGTATACCAGCGAGCTTTCGTTTATCTCGATTATCTTCCCGTACTCATTGAACTTCTTGAGCACCGGCTCGCAGTCAAAGGGAAAATCATTGGTGGTGCAGTGACCTATCACGTCCACATAAGGGTTTTCGGCAACGGCATTGTACGCACTGGTGCAGTCCTCAAAGCTCTTGTCCTTCATACATCTGTTGTGCATTGAAGCGACTATCCATTCCAGTCTTTTAAGATGTCTTTCTTCCATATCAAGAGCGCCTGTGCGGTCTGTGATATTTGCCTCGACTCCCTGAAGTACGCTCACTCCGCATATCCTTCTGGGAAGCACACTGAGATTTATGAAATGAAGTATATGCGCTCCGTCGGGCGTGCCGGGAGAATGATCTGTCACGGCTAAGCCTTTAAGCCCCGCTTCCGCCGCAGAGGCGCAGTTTTCCTTCAGCGTAGAGTATGCGTGATCCGACACCATGGTGTGGGTGTGCAGATCCGCTTCAAGACGCAGTTCCATAGCTTGCTCCCTTTTTTTGTATCACATCATATCCCAGCTCTTGACCTTGTCCTTCTTGTCTACCTGGAGACCAAGGTTGTCAAGCAGTTCCTGTGCGGCGTTGTAGCCCATTTTCTTCTGACGGTTGTTCATAGCGGCTACCTCGAGGATAACGGCAAGATTACGTCCGGGCTTTATGGGAATGGTAAGGCTGGGCACGCTTACGCCGAGTATAGTGGTGAACTCGTTGTCAACGCCCATGCGGTCATATACCTTGGTGGAATCCCAGGGCTCCAGCTCTACTACCATGTCGATCTTCTCGGTGACCTTTACGGCACCCATACCGAAGAGCCTGCGGACGTTTATGATACCGATACCGCGTATCTCCAGATAGTGGCGTATATTGTCAGGCGAGGAGCCTACCAGGCTTATGCTGGAAACGCGGCGTATCTCTACCGCGTCATCGGCTACAAGTCTGTGACCGCGCTTTACAAGCTCGATAGCGGTCTCGGACTTACCTACGCCGCTCTCGCCCACGATCAGCACGCCCTCGCCGTATATCTCGATCAGTACGCCGTGGCGGGTTATCCTGGGGGCAAGACGGACATTCAGGAAGCTGATAAGAGAAGCCACGAATGTAGTGGTGCTTTCCTTTGTCCTGCCTATGGGTATCTCATATTTCTTGGCAAGCTCTATCATCTCGGGGTAAAGCTCATGACCGCGGCAGACGATGAACATGGGGATATGGGTGGCGAAAAGCTGCTCGATCTTCTTGTATCTGGTCTCCTCGTCCACGCTTGCAAGGTAGGCAAACTCCATGTTTCCGCATATCTGAACGCGCTCGGCGTTAAAATACTCGTAGAAGCCCATAAGCTGGAGTCCGGGTCTGTTGCAGTCGTTGTCGGTGATCTTCAGCTCCTCAGGGGGACGGGGGGTGAATATCAGCTCAAGGTCAAGCTGCTTTACTACCTCGTCTATGCTTACGGTAAATATCTCAGCCATTACATTCAACTTCCTTTCTATATTATACTTCCGAAGTAGGGTGATTTATTCATTGATGTGTTTTTACAGTTCGATAAGTCCCTTGTCCAGCATAGCCTGTGCCGCTTTCAGCACGCCAAGCTTGCCGGTGGGGTAAGTGAGCCCGCCCTGGAGCCATACGGCAAAAGGCTCGCGGATAGGCGCGTCGGCAGACAGCTCTATCGAAGCGCCCATAGTGAAGGCTCCCGCCGCCATTATCACCTTGCTGTCGTAGCCGGGCATATCCCATGCCTCGGGGGAAACGTAGGAATCCACCGGCGAGCCGCTCTGTATGCCGCAGCAGAAGGCGGTGAGCCGCTCCTCGTTTTCCAGACAGATAGAGGATATGATATCGGTGCGGTATTCGTCAGCCGCCGGGAAGGTCCTGAAGCCCAGCTGCTCAAACAGCGAGCAGGCAAAGACTCCCGTTTTCAGCGCCGCTTCAACTACAGAGGGCGCCATAAAGAAGCCTAAGAACATCTCGCGGCTCTGGGTCAGGGTAGCGCCTACCTCCTTGCCGACGCCCACGCAGGCGAGCCTGTCGGCGCAGAGCTCAACAAGATCTTTTCTGCCGCAGATGTAGCCGCCGGTAGATGCTATGCCGCCGCCGGGATTCTTTATAAGTGAGCCTGCAATAAGATCGGCGCCTACGTCGGTAGGCTCGCGGGTCTCCACGAACTCGCCGTAGCAGTTGTCCACCATGATGATGATATCCGGCTCTGCCGATCTCGCAGCTTTTATTATCTTCTCTATGACATCTATCGTGAAGGAGGGTCTGAGGGAATACCCGCGGGAGCGCTGGATATAGCCCACCCTGGCGCCCTTTGCCTTTGCGGCTATAGCGTCATAGTCGGGGGTGCCGTCGGCTTTAAGCTCCACCTGATCGTACTTCACTCCGAAGTCCTTCAGCGAACCGCGCCCCGAGTCTCCGCGTATGCCTATGACCTCCTCCATGGTGTCGTAGGGTGAGCCGGTAAGGGACAGCAGCGTATCGCCGGGGCGAAGTATCCCGAAGAGCGCCGTGGACAGCGTATGAGTGCCGTTGACGAAATTGTGCCGCACCACAGCGTCCTCGCCGCCCAGCGCCTGAGCGTACACCGCGTCAAGGGTGTCGCGTCCCTGATCGCCGTAGCCGTAGCCTGTGGTGCCTTTAAGGCAGCCCTCGCTGACACGGTTGTCGATAAATGCTTTGAGCACCTTTGCGCTGTTATGTTCCGTCGTCTGCGAGATACGCTTAAACGACGTCTCCGCCGCCTGCTCCGCTTTATCAGCGAGAGACATCAGCCGGGGGTCTATGTTAAACAAGTTTTCCATTATTATTTTCCTAACCTATTGTATTCTGTATTCGTCCTTCAGCTCGAACACTATGTCGTGAGCCACCGCCGCAAAGCCTATCTCCTCGTAGTAGCTGACCCGGTGAGGACGTGCGAAAAGGCGCACCTCAAAGCCGTCTATCGTGAGCTTTTCGCCTATCCAGTAGAGCAGCCGGCGGGCGTAGAACTTTCCTCTGTACTCGGGCAGCGTCGCCACCTGCCCTATGAGCGCCACGCCGTCAATTATGTATTGCAGCGTCGCGGTGGTCTTGCCTTCCATAAGAAAGGACTGTGACAGTCCCCGCCTTATTCGGTGCGACGTGTCGGTGAGCCACAGCTCATAGCTGTTGGCAAGGGCTGGGAAGGATTCCTTCAGTATCGCGTAGACGTCATCCAGCGCTGGAGTCTCGTCCACGGCAATATCGGGGAGCTCTCCCCGGGGCACGTATGCGAACTCCTTGCGGTGCTCGATACGGTAAAGCTCCGAGAGCATATCCTCCATGCGCGAGGCATAGCGGGGGTCAAGCTCCACGGAATACGGCTTCTGGATATTCAGAAAGCAGCATATCTCCTCAAGCTCGTCATCGGTAAAGTCGCAGCCCGCAAGGTCGCAGACCAGCGATGAAGCGTTGAATATCGAGATAATGCCTATCTCCTCATCACCGCGGCAGACTGCGAAGAAGCGTGCGAAATCGTACTTTGTGCCGTAGGACACATAGTGCGAGCGCATACGTCTTGAATAACTGCCCGGCTTTAAGCGGTCAAAAAGTGAGTTGTTGTCGGTGGTAAGCTGATATATCATAGTTTTTGTATCCGTTCCGCAAGCCCGCAGGCAAGCTGATAAGAGCTTTCAAGATCCCGTTCCGCTATCACGCAGGAGGGCGAGTGGAGATACCTGCAGGGCAGGGATATCGCCGCCGTGCGGACTCCGCCCCGGGTAACGTGGATAGCACCCGCGTCGTTGCCGCCCGCTATGACGCTCTTGGTCTGACAGGGTATGCCGAGACGCTCCGCTTCCTCAAAGGCTAGGCGGTAAAGCTCCTTGTCGTATATGGTGTGCCTGTCCATAAATGACACCACAGCACCCTTGCCGACTTCGCAGACCCGCTTTTCTCCCGATGATGAAGGGATATCCGCCGCGGTGGTGGATTCAAGAACGATCGCGAACTCGGGATCGGCGGTGTATGCCGCGGCAGTCGCGCCGCGAAGCCCTACCTCCTCCTGCACCACGAAGGTGAACACGGTATCGTACTCGGTACCGTCCTCTATCATTTTGAGCATTATAGCACAGCCGGCGCGGTCATCTATCGCCTTTGAGCGTATCATGCCGTCGCCGAAGCGGAGAAGATCGCTGTCGAAGATAACGCTGTCTCCCGGACGGACAAGCTTTTCCGCCTGCTCCTTTGAAGCGCAGCCGATGTCAATGGTCATGCCGGAGACCGAGGGCGCTTTTTTGCGCTCCTCGTCCGAGAGATTATGCACCGCCGTACCGCCGATGACTCCGGGGACAGCTTCGCTGCCGATAAACACCCGCTTGCCGAACAGCACACGGGGGTCTATGCCGCCAACGGTGCCGAATCTCAGGCAGCCGTCGGGACAGATGTGTGTCACTATCAGACCCACCTCGTCCATGTGAGCGGATATCAGCAGCCTGTGCTTCGCCGGCTGTCTGCCCTTGACGTAAGCGATAACGCTGCCGAGGGGGTCAACGGTGTACTCGCACTTCCCGTCTATCTTTGCGATGATGTAGCCACGGACTGCACCCTCGTCGCCGGAAATGCCGTCAAGAGCGCAAAGCTCCTCAAGATATCTCACAAGCTCCATCAGAACAGCCCCCTTTCACAAAACGCGGCTGCAAGTGCCGCTGTATTCATGATATCCTCCGGAGAAACAGCCTCCACAGGGGTGTGCATATATCTTATGGGGACAGACACGGTGCAGGCGGGTATGCCGCCCTTTGTCACCGTCACGGCGTCGGCGTCGGTGCCCGATCTGCCGCTCATGACCTCGGTCTGGTACGGCAGTCCTGCCGCCTTTGCGGTCTCTATAAGCTCGCCGGAAAGTCTTCTGTCGAGAACTGGCGAA
>CACXDI010000095.1 GCA_902766335.1 uncultured Ruminococcus sp.
ACAGTCACAACAAACTCAGCGTTCAGGGCACTATCGTCCGCTACTTGGTTGCCCCAAAGGGGCAATTGGGGACTCTGTCCCCAAACCTCTGCTTAGGGCTCCTCGCCCTAAGAACCTCGGCAGCCTCGCGCGGCTGCACCCGCTGTTTTGTCCTACGGGAGGTTCATAATAATAAAAGACCCGATGCTTTTACTCATCGGGTCTTGATTACTTAGAAATTCAGCTTTCCATATACGCCTGAGCCGAGGTCCATGTCGTCTTCGGGCTTGGGTTTCTTGTAGTCCTTCTCAAAGCTGGTGGTGATATCGTAATGAGGCTGGGGCTTTCTTCTGTTGCCGTTCCTGCCGCCGTTGCGTCCTCTGCCGCCGCGTCCGCGGTTGTTGTAGGAACGCTTCTCGGTGGAGCTGATAACTACCTTTCTGTAAGGCTCCTCTCCTACAGACTTGGAGGTAACGCCCTCTATCTCAGAGATAGCAGCGTGGATAATGCGGCGCTCGTAAGGATTCATAGGCTCGAGAGCGTGAGTCCTGCCGTTTCTCTTGACGTTGTTGGCAAGCTTGTGAGCAAGACGCTCAAGCTGTGCCTTTCTGCGGGCACGGAAGCCGTTGCAGTCGGTGGTGATGCGGAAGTACTCGCGGTCTATCTTGTTGCATACCAGCGAGCTGAGGTACTGGAGAGCGTCCAGCAGATCGCCCTTCTTGCCGATAAGCTCCTGGAATCCGTCGCCGGAAAGCTCGATGTTTATGCCACTCTCTGCGGGAGTGGCAACAACTTCGATGTTCTCTATGCCCATCTGAACGAGTATCTCTTTGATGTAGGCTACTGCCGCGTCGGTCTTTCTCTGCTCAGCCTCGCTGAGAGTCCTGTTTGCAGGATCCTCGGCAGGCTCTGCGGTCTCAGTAACATCTTCTGACTTTGCTGTCTCAACAGCGGGAGCTGCTTCCTCAGCGGCTGCGGGCTGTACCTCTGCGGGTGCAGTCTCTGCTGCTGCGGGAGCCTCATACTCTGCCTCTACCTTAGCCTCGCCCTTGATCTTGCCGAAAAGACCCTTCTTTGGCTCTTCCAGCACGCTAAAGGTGATCTCGCTCTCGGACACACCAAAGGCTGCTGCTGCCGCTGCCTTAGCTTCTTCTACGCTTGCTGCGGTAAATGTCTGTTTCATCTGAAAACTTCCTTTCTATATGACCCGCTTAAAATAAACTCACACTGCGCGGGCTAAAAATATTAATCATCGTAGGTGTCGCCGTACTTTTCTGCATAGCGGCGGCGGGCTTCCTTCAGCTTTTCGCTGTTAGCCTGCTTTTGCTGAGACTTGCTGAGCTTCTTGGGCTCATCATCATCGTCAAACTCGCTGTATTTTGCCTTGGACTTGCTCTCGGCGTCCTTGAGTGAGGGCACACTTCCGCCCTGCTCGCTTCTGATGTCTATAGCGCGCTCCAAGAAGGAAGGACCCTTCTTCTTGCGCTTTTCCTTTGCCTTCTGAGCGTCCTTTTCCGCAAGCTCTTTGATCTTGTCGGGAGTATATACCACGTTTAAGAACACAGTCTGCACCAGCGCAAAGGCAGAGGAATAGATCCAGTATAA
This sequence comes from uncultured Ruminococcus sp., assembly GCA_902766335.1. Taxonomy (GTDB): domain Bacteria; phylum Bacillota; class Clostridia; order Oscillospirales; family Ruminococcaceae; genus YE71. The sequence continues at coordinate 1,585 of CACXDI010000095.1, forward strand.
TCCCAGTGCGCAGGGGAACTTGAAGCCTATATACAGTGAGAACAGAGGCATCATAAAGAGCATAACGAGCATATTGCTCTGCATCTTCATGTCCGGATTGTTGCGTCGGCTGTAATATTGGCTGAGTATCATAGAAGCAAGCTGCAGCACGAAGGATACGAAGGGTATCACCACAGTAGCGTCCTTCTTGGTGGGTATCTTGCCCAGATCGAGACCGAAGGCGGTGTAGTTGAAATCTAATATAGCCGCCTGAACGTCCTCATTCAGCACGCCCAGATATTTGCCGTCCTCCTTGGTCTTGAAGTTGAACAGCAGTACCTCGGGTCCGTAGGTGGACTTCATCATGTTCTGGGTGAAATTATCGGGATTGGTGACAAATTCATCAAGACCCTCGTATTCCGCAAAAGCATTGAAAATGCGGCTCTTTTCTTCATCGGTAAGACCGGAAAGTATCTTCACAGAGGCAGGATAATTCTTTTTATCATCGACTATCTCCTCAAGCTTTGCAGCTCTGTCCTCTTCGGATACTCCCTCAAGCAGAGACTCAACGGTGCGCTTGTCCACATCGTCTATCTCGGCGCTTATGGTGTAGATACACTTTACAAAATTGGAATCAGCCTTAACGTTATCCTTGCCCGCATCTGAGATGTAGGTAAGAGGGCCGTATACAACAGGTATCAGCGCCCACAGCAGCACCAGGGTGATGACCATAGGCAGACAGCTCGCCATAGGATTGATGTTATACTCGGAATAGAGCTTCATCGTCTCCTCGTTGAGCTTTTCCTGATTCTTTCCGTATTTCTGCTTTATCTTATCAAGCTCCGGCTGTACCATGCTCATTCTCGAGGTAGACTTCTGCTGCTTGATGTTGAGCGGCAGAGTTATGAGCCTGGTTATGACAGTAAACAGAAGAAGCGCTATACCGTAATTCTTTACCAGGTAATAGCAGCCCTTCATCAGCCATCCAAGTGGTATTGCAAGTAAACTCATTCCACTAATCCTTTCGCGCGTAAAAACACCGCGCTAATTTTCTACTTTCCTTATCCTGAAATAATCTCTCGTAATATGCTGCGGCACCTTATCCACGCCGCCCCGGCTCCATGGATTACATCTTAAAAGCCGCCATGCGGTAAGCACCGTACCCCAGAAAGCTCCGTGAGTGCGGTATGCTTCCACCGCGTATCTCGAACAGCTGGGATAATACTTACACCTAGCCGGGATAAGCGGACTTATAAGCTTCTGATACAATATTATCGGAACGGTGAGCACCATTCCCAGAGCCATTGATATCTTCCTGATCATTTTCTTTTCGGCTTCTTAATAAAGCCGCCGTTTTCATCAAATGCGCTGTCCATATCCTTGAGCAGCCTCTCCGCAAAGAAGCGCTCGATATCCTGAGTCTTCTTTCCGTCTATCCCCGGTCTCACCGCAAAAACGATGTCCAGACCTGTGGGAAACTCAGTCTCATGCAGACGGTAAGCCGCCCTTATGATACGCTTCGCCCGGTTTCTCTCCACAGCCCCGCCTACCTTTTTGGTAACGCTTATCCCGACTCTGTTGCAGGGAAGCTCATTCGGAAAATAGTAAGCCGTGACCATATGACAGGCGCAGAATCTGCCGTTTCTGAAACATCTGTTGAACAGCTTGTTATCCTTCATCGGGTAACTGAAAAGCATATTTTTTTCCTTTCGGCAACATTTCCATAAGGCAACACCGCACAACCACCGGCTGACGCACAATGATCGTGCGGTGCCGCCTTAAAGAGAAATAACCTTATACCGAGCTTTCCCGGTATAAGGTTTTTGCTGCTTATCAGTAAGTGAGCCTTGCTCTGCCCTTAGCTCTTCTTCTCGCAAGAACCTTTCTGCCGTTCTTGGTAGACATTCTCTTCATAAAGCCGTGAACCTTTTTTCTGGTAAGCTTCTTAGGCTGATATGTTCTCTTCATAGCCATTGTGAGATTCCCTCCTTATCACATTTCCTTTTAACTTTTACACTATTGTAAAGGACGGACGTCCTAGTTACAAGCATTTACATCAGCAGCACAGGCGACACCGCCCGTATCTGACCACACGTCCCTTACCTTCTTCCCCCGGGATACCCCTGCGGTGTCCGAAAATAGAGACAAATAGCCCCTGCGTCTATCTATTATACTATAAAATGTGGGTAGTTGTCAACAGTGTTAATATAATATTTACAAAATTATTTTGTCTGTTTTTTTGCAGTTATATATGTTGTGTGGGGTATGGTGTAAGGGTACTATACTTTTGGGGAGCAATAGGATCACTTTTCCGCACTCACCCTTCCCGACTTTACCGTAAAGACGGTGCCTTCGGTGTGGTTCAGCTGTGAGGAATCGCAGCAGGTTATAAGCACCTGCATTCCCTTTATCTTGTTCATTACAAAGCTCTGACGGGCGGCGTCAAGCTCGCTGAGGACATCGTCAAGCAGTATACAAGGCGGATCGCACATCTCCTCGCCCAGGATATACGCCTGGGAAAGCTTCATGATGAGCGCTATAGACCGGTGCTGACCCTGCGAAGCAAAATCCTTGGCGGGCATACCGTTTATGCTGCAAAGAAGATCGTCCCGGTGTACGCCGTGTATCGTAAAGCCGGCACGGATATCGTCGGCGCGGCTGCCGGTGAGCTTGTCATAATACTCACCGAAAAGATCGCCCTTGTAATCTATCCTGCCTTCAAGCTCCTTGTAGACGGTGGAATTATATACGATATCCAGCCTTTCAGCTCCGGAGGATATCTCCTCATAAAGCGCGGAGGCGGTGGAGTTGAGCTTTTTGCAGTAGTTGTAGCGGAGCATGGTTATATACGCGCCCATTTGCGCAAGCTGAATGTCCCAGATGTCCAGCATAGAGTCGTCCGACTTGCCGGAGGCTATCAGCTTCAGCTGGAGATTTCTCTGCTCAAGTATACGCTTGTACTTGTCGGCTACATTACGGTAGGACAGCTTCAGCTGCGACACCGACTGGTCACAAAAGCTGCGGCGGTTGTCAGGCGAGCCTTTGGAAAGGCTGAGATCCTCGGGAGTGAAGATGACGCAGCGGAGTTTTCCGAACAGCTCCGACGGATTTTTCATCGACACGCCGTTTATAAGCAGCTTTTTATTTTTCATATCGCTGCGTGAGAAGGCGTAGTCTATCGTCTGTACCCGGCGGTTATCCTCAAACTCTGCCGAAATGGACAGCTTTTTGCCGTCGGCGGCGATCATATCCCTGTCCTTGGAGCCGCGGAAGCTGCGCTCGCCGGTGCAGAGCCAAAGCGCCTCCAGCAGGTTTGTCTTGCCCTGGGCGTTGCTGCCGCAGAAAATATTCAGTTTCGGGTGGAGAGCTATATCCACCTCTTTCAGATTACGGAAGCCGTCGGCTCGGATAGATGTTATTTTCATTTTTCTTTTTTTTGGACGCTCAGGCGCTTGGTTTCGTTTTGTTCGGGCAGGTGTGATCTTATATTGATACTTGTTATACGGTGCGCTCGAAATGGCAGACCGGGTATTGACAAATACAGATAAACAGGAATAATGCTAATGTCATACTAACCTTTTAGAAATTAGTATAAATAGCTGACTTTTATTTTTCCTCTATATCCAGAATTATATCCAGCTCGGGTATCTCTACCTTGTCGCCGGGGTATATCTTTTTTCCGCGGGCGGTGCAGACTTCTCCGTTTACCTTTATCCTGCCCTCGGCTATCACCAGCTTGGCGTCGCCGCCGGTCTCGGATAGCCCGGTGAATTTCAGCAGCGAATCCAGCTTAATGAACGGCGGTTTTATTTCTACTTTATGTGACTTCATATTCATGCTATCCTTTCTCTGTACGGCCGGCTATAGTCGCCGGCGAGACCCGGGAGATATAGACCTTTTCCGAAAGATCATGCTTGTCAAAGGTGACCACAAAGCTTCGGGGAAGGTCATGGGTGCAGCCTACCTCTGAATTTCTCAGAGCTGCCATGCTGAGATATTCCCGGGTATACTGCGATACCGTCGTGCGCTCTATGTTGAATATCCCTATTATATCCTTTGAGCGAACCATGTGATCGCCGCCGATGTGTATATACATTCTTACCTCCGGGAGATATCACTCAAAAAAACATTTTATACTAATCCCTAAAAGGTTAGTAGACAAAGATCGGTGCTGAGCCGTCAGTGCCGAGATTTGTCTGCTGTTCTTTTAAGGATTAGTATTAATTAAATATGGCGGGGGCAAGCCCCCGCCCTGCACTGTTCAGCAAGATAAGATCGAATATCCCGATACTTAAACTTTGATCCGCCGGCTGTAACATTTTCATTCCTTGGCAAGCCTTACCGGCAGTACCAGATAAGTATAGCTGTCGCCTTCCATGGGTACTATCTTCATCGGCTGGAGACCGCTCGTCATGCGCAGCTTTACCTTCTCGTCGCTGACAGCCTTCAGCGGATCCAGGAAAAAGCGGCACTTGAATCCTATCTCTATAGATACGCCCGACTGCTCGGTATCTATCTCGTCATACACCTTTCCGAGAGAGCCGGTGACGCATTTGATCTTCAGCTGGTTATTCTCAAAGATGCAGCGCACGGGAGAGGGATTCTTCTCGTTTATCAGCAGCATACATCTTTCAAGGCTGCGGATAAGCGCGGTGCGGTCTACTATTATCTCGGTATTGAAATTCTCGGGGATAGCGCTGCGGTAGGGGTGGAACTCGCCCTCAAGCAGACGGGAATTTACTATATAATTCCCTATCTCAAAGAGAATATGCTTTTTAGAAACCACCATTGAGCAAAGCTCGTCATCGTTATCAGAGAGCAGTTTTGCCACCTCGTCAAGATTCTTTGCGGGCACAACAAAGCTCACGTCCTCATTATAGGCGATAGGCTCGGTGCGGACAGCTAAGCGGTAGCCGTCGATAGCCGCGACTGTCAGGGTATTGTTCGCTATCTCAAACAGCTCGCCCTTGAGTATCGGCTTGATATCCAGCTGAGATGCAGCGAACTTTGTCTGATTTATCATTGATCTCAGCACGCCCTGGGGCATGGTTATGGGATCGCTGTTTCCGCGCTCGGGCATCTCGGGATAGTCATCGGCAGAGGAAGCAAGAAGATTATAGGAAGTATTGCCCCTCTCAATGGTCACCATATAATTGCCGTCTACCTCAATGGAAAGCTCGCCGTCCGGCATTTTAGCCACCATTTCAGAGAATATCGAAGCATTGGCTATAAAGCTTCCCTTATCGGCGGACTTCACCGGGATAGTAGTGCGGATACCTATTTCAAGGTCATAGCCGGTAAGCTCCAGCAGGCTGTCGGCTAAAGAAAATCTTATCCCTTCAAGAGCCTTCAGAGCAGCCTTGTCTGCAACAGCCTTAGAGACATTTCTTAAAGCTTCAGAAAGAGTGGAACGTTCGATAAGGAATATCATTTTTAACAACTCCTTTTTTCAAAGCGTCATAAAAGAGACAAAGTCTTTTTTGCGCTGAACATAACATATCTTATCTTTATTATTTTAGTAGTATTATTATAGTGTGTTGAAAACTATAATAAGTTGAGGTAAGCCTTTTAAATCAAGGGTAAGAGAGGGGTCAATTTTCAAAGGCGGATATTGACAGGGTGTTGAGAAAAAAACGGGGGGTTGAAAAGTTTAAAAATGTTGAGTTTAATGTTGGGAAAAATGTTTAATACAAGACCGCAGAAAATGACCTGTGCGTCCCTTATTAAAAGGTATAATTTGATCTTAAAAGCTAAAAATACAAGATCAGACTTCCTTGAGGTTTTTGATTATATCCTCTACAGTCTCCTTGAGATCGTTGTTGCTGGTGAGCATATCCTCTATATTTTTATGGTGTATAGTCATAGTAGAGTGATTTTTGTTCAGCTCGTTGCCTATCTGGATATATGTAAGACCCTTTATCTCCTTTAATAAATATATAGTGACCTTTCTTGCAAGGGAGATATTTGCGCGGCGATTCTGTGAGCGGATATCATCGGGGGTGACGCTGAATGCGTTTGCCACCTCAGCGATTATCCTGTCGCAGGTGATCTCGGTGGGGTGGTTCTCTATCATGATCTCCTTGATGACCCGCTGTGCCATAGAGACCGAGGGAGACTCATTAGTATATAATGTAAGAGCCTTTATCTTATTTACGGTGCCCTCAAGCTGACGGATATTTGTCTTTACCTTTTCGGCTATCAGTCTGACGAGGCTGTCGGAGAGTCTGAGGTCTAAAAGCTCCGCCTTGGATTTTACGATAGCCATACGGGTCTCAAAATCGGGGGGCTGTATATCCACCTGCATTCCCAGCAGGAAGCGGGACTGGATACGGTTTTCCAGCTTGGATATCTTGCTGGGTGCTATATCAGAGGTGAGGACTATCTGCTTGCCGGCGTTATAGAGGTCATTAAAGGTATGGAAGAACTCCTCCTGCACGGCGTCTTTATTGACGATAAACTGGATATCGTCGATCAGCAGATAATCGGCGCTTCTGTATTTATTATGAAATTCAGTGGTATTTCTTTCGGAAAGAGCCTGCACGAATTCATTTGTGAAATTCTCGGTAGTAGTATAAATAAGGTTGAGCTCGGGGTGATGACGTCTTACGTGATCCTCGATAGCCTTCATCAGGTGAGTCTTGCCGAGACCGGAATCTCCGTAGATAAACAGGGGGTTCATCATATTGGAGCTGTCGCCGCCGCCGTCGTGGCGGTTAGCTACTGCGGTACAGCAGGCGAATGCAAATTCATTCGACTTACCTTTTATAAAATTATCGAAGGTGAGCTTATCCTGATTGATAGAGACCTGCTCCATAGCGGCGGCAGCCGACTTTTCCTGAGCGGGAACAGACTCCTCTTTAGTCTTTACCAGGATCTTAAGTTCTACCGGGAAGCCGAGAACATTTTCAAAGGCTTCTTTTATATTCTTTTCGTATATACTTAAGGTAGTGCTTTTGGTAAACTCGCTTTCGCTGAGGAGATATACCGTATTATGCTCCAGCTTATAGGGTTCGAGCACCGATATCCAGCGCTTATATCCCACTTCGCTTATCGAAGGCAGAGAGCGGAGATACGCCATTGCGCTGTCGTAAACATCCTTGAAAGATTCCATTTATGATCCAAATCCTTTCTTAAAAAAGCATAGAAAATTTTCGTGATACTCTATTATTATATCATAAAGAAAATAAAAATTCAAGAGTCGAGGGGAAAGATAAACAGAGAATTGAAGGGGTCAAATATATTCAATTTCAACAAATTTCGGCATATACCAGAATTAATGTAAAATATATATTAGTATAGTATAAGCTGACAGCATTACTGTATTATATACAAATAAAATTATATCTAAAGATAAATTTTAGTAAAGTATACAAATTTGGAGTTTTTTGCAGAAAAGTGTTGACAAGAAAGAAATAAAGTGATATAATAAATAAGCTGTCTCGCGAAAGCCTTGAAAACCAAGAAAAAGCGAGAGCAGCGAAACATCATTAAAACTTAGTTCAAAATTAATTTACTGTGAGTTAATTGACAAGCTGAGCAAAATGATGTATAATAAATAAGCTATCCCCCAAGCGAGGGAAAGCAAAACAAACGGTGCAAAAAGCACGGTTGCCCGAGTTTTATGGTGCTGCGAAGCAGCATGGAGGCGTTCAGCCGACAAA
>CACXDI010000096.1 GCA_902766335.1 uncultured Ruminococcus sp.
AGGATCACCGCCTTTGATATGCTATTGATATTATAGCATACCTGGGCGGGTTATTCAAGAGGTTATACGGATTTTTGAGGGAGAACCTTTCAAGTCCGTGCAGATGCGGTTCTGTGAGCGGTATATACAGGCAGCACAAGAGTAAAATGCGTATTACCATAACCATACGCTCTGACAGACCGTTTAATAGCTTCGGAAGCAAGCTGGTCAAAATCTCCGTCCCGACCTATAAGGAACTCAACATATTCTTTTTGCGTTATCAAATCATGAAGGAGTCTTTCTAACCGATTTTCGATTTCCATTCGGTTGTTTACGGTTCTGTGACCGAAAAAGCTGACAGTATAAATGTTTAACATAGTGATACACCTCGATAATATTATTTTATTTATATTATATCAAGGTATCATTATGGTGTCAATAGTATTCTATATGATACTATCTGAATGATATTGAATGAATTTCAATTCAGTTAGATTGTATACAAGTTAGGTTCAATGTGGTATCATAATAGTAGAAACTGAACACAAGGAGATGTTTATATGGCAGTTTTGAAAACTCAGTTTACCCTCAGACTGAATCTTGTTGATCACGCCAAGATAAAGAAGATCGCAGAGGAAGAAAACCGCTCTATCACAAACATGATCGAAACGCTCGTCAAGCAGGAGATAAAGCGGTATGAAGCCGAAAATGGTGAGATCGAGATCACTGATGAGGATATATCGGAAGAATAGAATGATCTTAACGCCCCGGGAAACGCGGGCGTTTCTTTATGCCCTAAACAAATCTAAGCTGCTGATCAATAGTGGCATTAATGCTATCTTCGCTATCATCATTATCAAAGCCGTTTTCATCATCATATCCTATAAGATCGTCTGTGCCGTTGATGTATTCTTCAATGTCCTCCGGTTCAGTATCTTCCTGATAAACAGGAGCCTTTGGCTTGCGCCCTTTTGGACTGTGCAGCTTTATCATATCGAGAGGATATTTCATTTTCTTGTTGTAAAAACTAAGGAGCGTCTCAGCAAATCCAAGAGAGCCGCTGCCGCGTTCATGGGCGCTGCGTGTTATCTCTTTTACAGAACGCTCTCCAAGCTTTTCCTTGAATACTTCATCATTCAGCTCTGTATCAAAGGCGAATATAAGTCTTGCGATACCACTTAGCATATTGGCGGAAAATGAGTTGATGTCACCCTCCCATGTACCTATTGTTAGTCTGAGAACCCTCGTTAGATTTTGTAGCCCGTATTTATCATAGATATTTTCTATCGTCGATATGGCGCATATTGCACCGACCTGTTTGTTCTGAGACAGATGAAGCCCGAATGATTCGACCAGATCTTTGATAATGAGCTGCTTATCGTTGCCAGCTTCGATATTGGCAACGAATATCTCATAAGGGCTTAAAGACTTGGTGTATTTCATTTGGTTAGCAAATATATCAGCTTCATGCTCATAGAACAGATCATCATAGACCATGCACCATACAGGAGTATCACGGGAGCCTGAAACGGTAGCTACTATCTCAATGGTGTGCTGTCCGTTAAAAACATAGTTAATGCCGTTGCGCCTGCTGACTTTTACGGGATTTATCTGATAAAGGTCAAAATTCTCAGCAGCTTTCTTAACGTGTCTTAGCGAAAGGTTACGCTGATATTCCTGACTTGATACAAGGTTCTTTATGGGTATCTGCTCGAAAATGACATTAGGTACATACATAGAATAATCTTCCATCTTAATCCTCCAATAGTTTTTTCACAACCGAAGAAATGGTTATAAGGTCATCAAGCGCCTGCCTGAGTGACACCTTGGCTTTATCTGAAATAATGCGTACATCTGAGTTTTTGGCTGTTCTTTTAATGTTGTTTATCCACGATGGTATTGTAAGAGCAAGGCTTGAAACATAAGCGTCCGGGTCAAAGGCAGGCATATCTTTTATTGAACCGCCCTTAGTTGCTGTGGTAGCAGTTCTGTATGCCTTGCAATTTTCGTCAAAATCAAGATCAGAGGTATATATGCGTTTTGCTTTGGAAGTAAGTAAAAGAATAACTTTGATCTTTGATTTTGGCTTTCTGGCAAGCTCAATTACATTATCCTGAGAGATTTTAAGTTCTCCGGTAAGTATCTGTTCTCCGTATTCGGGGAAGTCTTTTCTGATACTATCTATCGCCCTTGCATACTGAGCATATTTCACAACGGTTGATGATGACAAATGAAATACGCGACCAAGTTTAATTGCTATTTTACTGTCATGTACTCTCATTTCATCGAGTAACTCCGAATACTGTTCCGTGTCCTCCGCATTAGCATTTCGGGCTATCTTCTCTGCGGCATATTTTTTACCGATAAGATAACGTCTTTCGATCTCAGGCAGGTTATCATCATTTAATCGTTGTGAACATATCCATGAAACAGCTTCTTCTTTTGTATCAAAAGTTTTGGTGCTGACCCGGAAAACAATGTTATTTTTATGGCAAATATCATATCGCTTGTGTCCGTCTATTATGAATCCGCTCCATACGCAAACAGAATCGTGGCAACCATTCTTCATAATATCATTTTCGAGAAGCTCCATTTTCTCTTTATCAAACCGCTGTTTTAATTCTAAGAAATCAGGATCGGTTTTGAGTATCGGCAATACTATTCTCATTTTCCGCAGGCACCTCGTTTCTGTTCATTATTTCTGCATTAAGCATATTAAAGCATACAAGAGTTCTATCGCTGGTTACTGTACCCTTTACCATATATGATGAATCGCCGTCCCACCCTACGCATACCTTACAAAACAGTCGCTCTATGTTATTGCCGTAAAGCTTATAATAGTCATTGCGGTTATTAGGAACCTTAACAGCCTGATCTGCACTTTGGGAACAGCGCTTTATCCCCAACGCTGTTCTGCTGCGGTTGATATAGAATTGGATATACTTTGGAGAACCCAGCAGTTTAAATACTGACTGCTGTACCCAAAGCGTTTTATTACGCAGGTCAATTATAATGACGGGCTTTTCATAATCACTCATTATCTTCTCCTACTTCCCCGTGATCTTCTTCCGGCTCGTCTGCAAGGTCATGGCTCTCGGCAGTTACTATGTCCATTACAGCGCAATTATTGAAGGTATTGACCTCATAAGAACGGTCATGCTCCTCGACGGGCAGACCAAACTGATTTTTCCAATCACTCGGGAAATATCCACGATTTGATCGTCCGGATCGTTCTCTGTCAGGCTTTGTTTTGGGGAATGCCTTATATGCTGATAGCTCAAAAACAATAAGCGTGATACCCCTTGACTGCTTTATCTTTCCGAGAAGTCTGTATCGGTAATTTGTATCCCACCCCGTATAATCAAAAAGCATAGCGCTGAATATTTTTGCTGTTATATATTTTGGCTGACGTTTGCCGCTTTTTCTGTTTATGGTTCTCCATAAAAATGCGTCACGGTCATCCTCATTACAAGGACGCAGAGCAAGCTGGTTTTTGGTTCTGTTAATGAGAAGCTGCACATAGTCGGTATCGGGGAGCCGTTTGATACAAGCCATATTTACGTAAAGCTGGCAGTTATTGAATGATATTGCAAGCTCATTAGCGTCGGAGAGAAATTCGGCTCGCACAACATCGACTTCATCATCAAAGAAGCTGTCATCTATCTCTATATCATCTCCAAGAGAAAGTTCTTCAACCTCTGCCTTGATTTCAGACAGGGGCTCATTTTCGTAAAATTGTTCATTCATTATTATCATCTGCTTTCCTAAAGTTTTCAAGTAAACCATCTATCTCTGATTCAAGGACAGACGGGGGAGTTACATCAAGCGGTTCCTTTTCATAAGTGATACCCTCAGAAGCGGTGTTCCATGACTTGTTCTTAGTAAATTCCAGTAATTCTTTTATCTGCGCTCTGCGGTAGTATTCATCTCCAAAATGCTTTGTCCAATGCAGAGGAAAGGAATGTATCGTTTCGGGCTTTTCCAGTTCATTTTCCTCATCATCAGATTTCTTCCGGAAAAAGGTTTCTGTATCACTCATTTTGAACATAAGTATGGATTCGCTATCGTTGGCTATCCGTTCCCCTCTGACGCAGTATTTACCTGCGGTATCCCAGCCAAACAGCTTATAGAGTGTCCGTGCAAATGCTTTTGCACTTATCTCCTTTGGAAAGTGATCTTCTTCCTTCAGCACTCTCCATTTTATAGCATTCTTACTGTTTTTGCTTGCAGGACGCACAGCAAGAAGTTTTAGCTCCGGGTGGACAAGTAATTCTATAAATCCTGCGTCCGGCAGCTTTTTTATACAGCCCATAGAGAATTTTATTGTCGATGTTGTTAGCGTGAGCCTTGTTTTGGTTTGAGTATCAATATATTCGGCTCTCGTTACCTCAAAACCGCTGAGGTCGAAATCTCCCTCGGTCACTTCTACCTGAAAGCTGTCAGGAAATACGTGATCTTCATCATAAACACTCTCGCTGGCTTCACGATAATCAATATCCGTGAATGCCGCCCATTTGGGGTTTATTATCACAAAGCCTTTAAGCACACCCTCGTCTATTACTTTCATCTGCGGCAGTATTTTATCTCCGCCATATTTGGCATTACTTATAAGCCGCTGCACCGCTATAAAATCATCTCTGGATATTATCGCCTCATGGTGATCTCTCTTTATATACTGATTGCGGTTTTGTCGGTTTTTCCTTTTCTTATGGTCAAGATAACTTGGAGTCCATGTTTTTCTTGCAAGTACATCACCGCAATGACGTTCATTCTCAAGCTGTTGAAGAATGCTGCCAGGCGACCATTTTGTATTGCCTTTCTTAGTTTTGCGCCCGAGTTTTGTAAGCATTTCGGCTATCTGCACACAAGTATATCCGTACAGGTACATAAAAAATATAAGCCTGACGGTTTTAGCTTCTTCCTGATTTATAACAAGGTTCCCGTTTTCGTCCTGATCGTATCCGAGCAGCGGAGGTGTTAGAAATATTCCCCGACGGAAGCGCATTTCAATAGAGGAGTTCATGATCTCGCTCTTATTATGGCTTTCCTCCTGTGCAAGAGTTGAGATGAAGGAGAGACTCATTTCACTATTAGGATTGAGTGTATATATATTCTCCGTTTCAAAGAAAACTCCGATGGGCGGCTGCATTCTTGCAAGCTCCCTTACATATCCGATACAGTCAACTACATTTCTTGCAAAACGTGATACACTCTTAGTAATGATAAGGTCGATCTTCCCTCGCTGGCAGTCATTTATCATTCTGATGAAAGAATCTCTGTGCTGAAGTGATGTTCCGCTTATTCCCTCATCAGCGTATATCTGGCTAAGCTCCCAGCCATCATGACGTGTTACAACATCGGTATAATGATTTTTCTGGAGTTCATACGATGAGGTCTGATTTGGATCGTCGGTAGAGACACGGGCATAAACGGCAACTCGCTTTGTGCTTTTATCATTATAGAAATCTGCGGTCTTTATAGCAGGGATAACATCAAGCTCGTTAGGGTCTATGCCTTTGTATCTCTCCCTTATCCTCGCTTTCTTTTCTTCTGCCGTATTGGTTCTTTCTTCGCTCCCGATCATAACCGTTACCTCTCTGTCTTTTATCTTAAATATATCATACCATAATTGTTCTATAAAAAGAATAAACCGGAAGTCAAGTCACTTGACCTCCGGTTTAAAAACATCAGAATTAACAAATTATTCAGAATTTATCCTTTTTGGCATCTGCAAAAGCCTTTTTCATATTTTTTGCGGTTTCGATTATCGAAGCTGATTCCGTTGGGGTGCAGCCCTCGATCACGCTAAGCAACTCCTCGTTAGCAATTACGGCAGATTCGGGAATGTTCGGTCTTAACAGCTTATCTGTTGAGATTTGCAGTGCTTCGGAAATACGGATCAAAACACTAACACTGAAATCCGACTTGCCCATTTCTATCTTACTGAGATAAGGGACAGAAATATCAGCCTTTTCCGCAAGCTCTATCTGAGTTATATCAAGCTCTTTTCGAGCCTCTTTAATACGCACTCCAATCGGAATGAGTCTGTCCTTTGTCTCACTCATCACGAATACCTCTTAACCCATTGATTATCTTTTAAGCTATTATATAAGTATTTGCTGCCAAATGGAATAAACGATTGACTAACTATTAGCCGATAGTTTATAATAAGTGTGGACATTTTGCAAAAATCGCATTCAGGAGGCTGCGATTAATGATTATTGACACTAAACTTATCGGTAAACGTGTAAAAGAGGTTCGTGTTGCAAGAGGTATGCCGCAAATGCTTCTTGCTGAAAAGTGTGACATCAGCGTACCTTATCTTAGCTACATAGAGTGCGGGAAAAAGAAACCAAGTCTGGAGGTGATAATAAAAATAGCAATGGCACTTAATACGTCTGTGGACTCTCTGCTTGAAGGAAATCAGACCACCTATTCGGGAATATATGAAAAGGAGATCGTAGAGGCAATGTACGATTGCTCTCCCTATGAAAAGCGTGTACTGTATGAAATGCTTAATTCCCTGAAAGACTGTATCAGGCAGAACCGGTCGCTTATGATAAACGAGTTGAAATAAGTATAAAGGTATTTGACCTTAATTACAATAAACCCATAGTCAAAAGTTATCTTACAGTTTAATAGCTTTTGATGTGACATTATGCGATTTTTGTAAGATGCGCCCATTTCAGGCGCTTTGAGGTTCCCTGTATGTTTTTTCTGATTTGAAATCATACAGCGCAATACCTTTATTTTGAAAAATAATTATGCTATAATGTTTATACCGATAAGTTAAAAACCCATATAAAGGAGATGTAACTAATATGGAAAACAACATAATAAATATGAAACTGGAAGATATAGATAAGAAGAATGGAGGTTCTTGAAATGGAAGAAATACAGATAATATCGACGCTGAATTACTTGAACAGCTCAACGAGATTCTTGAACCAATGGAACTCACACCTGAACGGCTTACAGAACAGTTTATATATTTCTGTGCTGATCCGAATAACAAAGAAAAACTCGGAGAACTGCTTGAAAAATGGCAAATAGAAGAAACTGATAATTAAACTCAAAAAAATACCGTACAGACCTCGATCATCTGTACGGTATTATAATAATTGGCGGTCACACCGAGACTTGAACTCGAACACCGGAACGTTCCGATTACTGGCAGTTTAGCAAACTGCTGCCTTACCATTTAGGCTTATGCGACCAAACAGGAGAACCCAGACTCGAACTGAGATCTGCGGTTTTGGGGACCGGTATTCTGCCGTTGAACTATTCTCCTATACCTTTCCGTTGAGAGACTTGAACTCCCACCTCGCAGCTTCAAAGGCTGTTGTCCTGACCTATTAGACCAAACGGAATCGAGATGCCTTCTGCAAGAATCGAACTTGCGACGCCAGGTGCTTCAAACCTGCGCTCTACCTATTGCAATTCGCGCAGCGATTTGCCAGCTAACGAAGGCATAAAGACTGTGATTGGATTCGAACCAACGGTCATGGGGCTGCAACCCACAGCCTTTCCTCTTGGCTACACAGTCATATGGTTTCCGCTGAAAGACTCGAACTTTCATATGCAGCTTCAGAGACTGCTGTCCTACCTGTTAGACGAAGCGGAAATAAAGCGGCTCCGGCAGGGCTCGAACCCGCGCTCTCCGACGTGACAGGCCGGCGTTTTAACCGGTTAAACTACGGAGCCATGTATCCCGTTTCCACGGGATATTTATTTTGTTACAATGATCTCGTCGATAGTGACGTTCAGGATATGTGCCAGTATCACCAGATTGTCCAGCGAGGGCAGCGCGTCTCCTCTCATCCACTTGTGGCAATTCGTGAAACGATTTGCAATGGACTGCGGCGTGTTGAACCCGCAACGCTCCTGTACCTCAGCTATCCTTAGACCATTTGCTTTTATAAGATTTTTTATATTTGAGCCTGTTGCCGTCATGTTGATAACAGGCATTTCCGTAGACATAAAAATACCACCTTCCGATAGAAATAAAAAGCCGTCTGTATGAGCTCGCGCTGCACACAGACGGTATTTCTATCAAAAGATGGTTCTAATGAACGCTATCCGTAAGACAATTACCGGTATCAGTATGCAGCACAAAAGAGCTATCGTCTTGCCAAGCAAAACTAAAGCTAAAATCACACTGGTAATCATCAAAATCCATGACAGCGGTATTGTACATTACAGCGTTCATTGTTTTCACCCTTTCGTTTGTAAGTTTTTTAGTCCTTCGACTGTAGACAGTATATCACACTTTTTATGTGATGTCAAGTAGCTTTGTAGGCTATCTGCTTGTGAGGTTGAATGGGGAGGATCGAACTTTAGCATAAACTTGTTTATGCAATTTCAAGGTGCCACAAAACTGCGTCTTATCCATTAGACGACACCCAACATATTTATGACGGATACGGGATTCGAACCCATATTTAGAGATTGAAAGCCTCTTGTCCTTACCGTTTAGACGAATCCGCCATCAGTATCCGTGGAGGGAGTCGAACCCTCAGTGTACCGGTTCTTAGCCGGTTGTGTCTGCCATTCCACCACACGGACATATGACCGCAATGGGACTTGAACCCATATCATAAGATTGAGAATCTTATATCCTCACCATTAGACGATGCAGCCTTGTGACTGCCGAAGCAGTCAGATTCGTTTGACTACAACTATCTGGTCGATAGTCACGCCAAACATATCAGCAATTATTATCATGTTGTCGATGGTCGGCACGGCGTCCCCGCGCATCCATTTGAAGACCGCCTGCGGAGTATTGAAACCGCACCTCGCCTGAACATCAGCCACCTTGAAGCCCTTAGAGCGCATGATGGCTTTGATGTTCGCACCCGTCGCAGCAACATCTATAATAGGCATTGAGATCATCTCCTTCCTTGTAATATTCCTAATGCTCTTGATGAGAGTCGAACTCATACTTTGCGGGACTTAAATCCGCTGCCTCTGCCATTGGGCTACAAGAGCTTATGCAGGATAAGGGATTTGAACCCTTAAAATCCAGCTTTTGAGGCTGTCATGTATTCCGTTCCATCAATCCTGCAAATGTCTGTGGGGAGATTCGAACTCCCAAAACCACGGGTCTGAGCCGAGTACGTATGCCGGTTCCGTCACACAGACATAATTAAAACACCGCCTGTATTTGCGCATACAGACGGTGTTCTCTTTCAGGGATATTACAAAAGGCTATCCTGAAATGCTCATGCCGGGCGTTCCGGCACATTCACTACGTTCTGTATGCACGACGAATAGAGTCTCTTCACTTTCGAGATAGAGGCTCTCATGTAACTCGTTATAGCTATACAGATTAGTCATAGTGAACTTTTTCATTTCAGTTACTTCCTTTCTAAAGATTTCTTTGGCTCTCGCCTTGTTTTCTATATTATAGCACAGGTATTTCCGAGAGTCAAGTAAACCGTGGGTATAGTTTTTTTACCCCCGCTAACACCAAAAGACCGACCCCAACGGATCGGTCTTTTCTATTACTATTACTGCTTCAGGGTTCTTTTCTGCAACCGTTATTATTTTGGGGTCAAATTGGGGTCAAATTCAAGTATATGACCTCGCAAACTGCGGTATTACTGCGTTTTTCAGTCCAATGACTTCATCGTCGGGAACCTACCACCCGACTTTCCATGTCCCTTTATTTTTTGTTATATCACGATATTACAGAGCTTTTTATGCTTCAATACACCACATAATCTTTTAGAATCTATTGAGATGAATATTTCATTTGGTGTAAAAATGGTGTATGGTTGGTGTAGAGGATTATACTCTGAAAAACGCTAAAGTGATTAGATCACGACCACTGTTCTAAAGAAATACTTTTGAGCTTATCAAATTGTTTGAGTTGATTGTCATTTGGAACGTATCGCTTCAAATACTTCTTTTGCTTTAGCACCAAAATTAAAATCGCTGTCGAGAAAAATCAAGCGGTGCAGTATCGAGAAAGACTTTGTTATAACCTGTCATTTTCTCGAAGCTCCTTTACAAATTCGCCTGCATCGGTCTGAAACATCTTTGCTCCTTTTCCCATGAATTTGCTAAGATCGACCTGTTTTTTGGTGTGGAAGCAGGACTCACATCAAGTGTGATTATCACTTTCTGTCCTATTTGCATAGAAACATTTTCGTCAAGTACAATATGTGCTCCGTCATAATATCCACTTACTGCTGTCAGCATAAGACCGCCTCCTTTTATTTATAGTATATCACAAATATTGTATTTCTGTAAAGTAATTTTGTGTAAAGTTAGTTGATCTGTTTTATAGTGCATGGCGATAATAATCGGCAGAAAGCCTCAAAAGCTCTCTGCCGATTTGTATTTTTCAAAGACTATTCAATTCTTTTTCGAGTTGATGAATTTTTGAATTTAATTCGTCAATATATTTCAGAACATCCTGCTTGTCAAATCCTCCGAGCTTGACTGTACGGAGCTTAGAATTGGTGGGCTTTCTTGGTTTTGTATTAGGTGAGGCTTTTCCTTTTTTTGCTGCGATCTCATGTTCCAGCCAATATATATCTGAATTCAGAGAGTCAATATAATTGATGGTATCCTGCTTATCAAAACCACCCATTCTGACGGTACGAAGAAAACCAGATGATTCGCTTTGTTCCAATGAATTGTCTGTATAATCATGATAGTTCAATCCAAGTTCTTTTTCGAGCAGATATATAGCAGCATTGAGCTTATCAACATAGTTGAGAACATCCTGTTTGTCAAATCCACCTGTTCTGACAGTACGAAGAAAAGCAGTACTGCCATTATCAGACTTTGTGTGTTCAGGCTTTGGTGCTGGTTCGGAATCAGGGGCAGTTAAACGCCTGTGTTTTTCGTTTTTCAGCCATTCAAGGTGATTTCTGAGATCATGGATATATTCATGAACATCATTCTTATCAAAGCCGCCAAACTTAACAATACGCAGTTTGTATTTTTTGGCTGACTGAGAAGTGGGATCATCTACACTGATACTATCCGATTGTACTTCACTCTGCATCGGCTGAGACTTGACCTGTTCCGAAATAGGTGTGCCGCCCGTCATAAGTTTTTTTGCTTCCTCCAACGAATAAGCCATACCGCATCCACGGCACTTGAATTCTCCGATATCCTTGATGAAATCACTGCCGCCGCATATTTCGCATTTGAGCATTTTTATACCTCCTATCTGTTGTACGGTCATAGCAACACTTTTATTCCTTTGAGATCATTTTATAGACATTATCAAAGCTGTCAAATACTATAAAACGATCATCGCCAGCGACCTTGAAGCTTGTAATATCGTTAAGGTTATTTACACCTGTCTGCTTAATATCTTTTGAATCTACAACAAGCTCAAGTGTATCATTATCGGCATTTACTTCCATTGCTTCAATGTCTGTCTTGTCTATGTTTTCCATGAGCTTGTCGGTTTTGACCTTATATATTGAATAATCGGTGCTCATAATATATGCCTCATCGTTATATGTCGAAATACCTATGGCACCTTCATATTCACCGATTATAGTGCCAGATTTCTCTTTGTCCGCATCACTTAGCTGTAATGTGTAAGTTATATCAACTCTATGATGATCTACGCCCGAATCCCGGTAATTGTCATAAAATATCCAGTAATAGCATTCATCATATAAATATGGTTCAGCATAATAAAGACCGTAGTATTGTGGATACTTCAAATAACCTTCTTGTGTTTGATTATCCTTTGTATCAATAATGACGGCTTTGCCTTCAAAGATGCTTGTAAATTTATCTTTTTCAACTGCACAAAATGAATAACAGTCAGATGCGTAATTAACATCAATATTAAAAATTTGCTTACCATCAACATATAGACCTGATTTATCAGAATCATAAGCGTAAACATAAGTATAGAGCGTTTTATTAAATCTATTATATATCAGTTCGGGAGTATGATTATAATTTGGTAAAGAAAAAGGTAATAAACTTGTTATACCGGTATTTAAATCTGTGCAGTAGATACTGCCTTCTTCATTTTCGTTTTTGTCTTTTCCGGAAAGGTAATAGAGCTTGTTAGTGTCAGTATCGATCGTATACGATGTATATTGCGTAAAATCACTGTCTTGAGCATCAACAATATTTTCGCTTACTGTTTTTACCTTATAAACGTTCTCTTTCAAATCTTCTGTACTGCTTTCGTCAGAAGAAATATCTTCCTCAGATGAAGATTCTTCCGAAGAGCTTGCTTCGGATGCACTTTCTGTCACTTCGGCAACAGCGGTGCTTTCGGCTTCTTTGCTTGTATCTTCCTCGGAAATTTCGCTTTCATCAAGTGACTCTGCTGTCGATTCGGAAGCAACTGTCTTTGAGACCGGTGAGCTTTCATCATCTTCATCAGCCATTATCCCAAGAACGAAAAGGAAGATTAGAAATGCAAGTGCAAGCAATATAAGTATCAGGAATATTTTCAGTATTGGATGTTTTTTCTTCACCGGAGCATGTGCGGTCATAACAACATTTCCATACTGCTGAGGAGCTGTACTATTTGGCACTTGCTGAGCAGGTGCATTCATATACGCATTTCCGCCTGCGGTCGGCTGTATCTGCTGAGCAGAAGTCATATAAGCATTGCCTTGATTTTGAACAGGCTGCTGATTTGTCACAGCAGAGGTTTTCTTTGTTTCTTGTTGTTTTGCCGGAGTCGGAAGCTTCCATTGAAGAGCGTCTGTAAAGTATTTTACTACCTCTTCTGCTTTTGAACGCTCGGTGCTGTATCTTTCAATCATTTGTCCTACAGATCTGTTATATGCGGCAAGCTGCTGTTCGGGAGTTCCTTTCAGAGCAGAGTACAGTGTTTCACCGACACCGCTTTTCAAAGCATTACGAATAAGTTCAAGAGTTATCTCGTCCTTGCCAAGACAATCCGAAAGCATACTTTGAAGCTGCGGCATTTTCAAGATCTCAACTCCGTCTTTTTGATTAAGACAGAAATACACCGCTTCAGACGGATATTGAAAACTGTTTCTGATCGTAGTGCCACAAAATGGGCATTTTTTTAGATCACTGCTTTTCATCCCTATGAGCTGCCACTGTTTGCCGCACTTATTATTTGAACATATCATATTTATATTTACCTCTCATTTTACATACTGCCTGCTTCTATTGAAAAATCATTTTTCATTGATGCTTCGCCGGATACTCCGCACCAATTGCACTTGACATTTTTTTCATTATTATAGCAGCTTATTTTTCCGCAGCTGCCGCACAGTACAAAATATTTTGCACCGCAGTATGGACAGCCGTTATATTTCTCGGCAGGTTCAAAGTCCCCTGTGAGCTGAGTCTTATTGTATCCTTCCGAATGTGCTTTCTTTTCATCTAAAGGAAAAGCCCATGTCATAAGCCATTTATTCTCATTTTGCTCAACTCTGATCCCATAAAGTTTATTATAGCTGCATTTTGCAAGCATAACTCTTGCGTTGACCTTCATTCTTCTGTCTCCTCTCCAACAGTTTCATCATCTGTTAGCTTCGTAATTTCTTCTTCGATTTCAGACAGTAATAGCTTTAGTTCTTCGGTTTTAAAAAGATACTTGTTATATTTATCTTTATCGGTTTCGGGTGTTGACAACAAAATACGCTGAGCTTTTTTTAGTCGGAAATCAAGCTCTGTTCGTTTTCTTTCAAGCTCGGAGATTTTCGTTTTGTTTAGTTCTTTCGCAGCTTTTTTCTTGATGATGCTCTCCATTGATCTCAGGGCATCAACATTAACTATTCCGGCAACGGAAATATCGTCCTTGCTGCCGATCTCTGAAATTTTAGGCAGCTGTTCTGCAAGCTCCCTTACTCTTGAACGCAGATCCGGTTTTATAAGATCAAGAGAGGTTTGCAGATAAAATGAATGAAGCCGATCAGCAAAGGTATCATCCATGCCGTCTGTTCCCATATATATTGCTGCCGGCAGTTTGTCCTTCCATACATAGAAGCGGAATTCATCTGCCGAATCCTTGTCGCAGATCGATGTACATATATTCAGATGACATCTTTCGTCCCACGGGATAGGTTCGTCTGTTGTGCCGTCATCGTATAATGCAACGCATTTTCCATCTCCGATATGCAGCCCCAAGGCATAGCTGCTGCAAATACCAACACAAATTAAGGTCGTACCATAAGCAGTAAATACTTCATGCAGCTTGGTTTGAAGCAGCTCTGACAGTTCAAATTTTGTTTCACCGCTATTGTTTTTAACAGAAAATTTGGTGTAATAAGCAATGTTCGTTTCTGTTACATTGCTTAACTCTTCTTCTGTAAAAGGACATCTCAGAATATCCTCACGAACAGTTATTTTCCATTCGGTAATGATACTCTTTATCAGTCTTTCGATTTCTTTTTCATCAGGAGTCTCAGAAGCATTTCTAACCGAATCATTAAGAAATTCATTGAGCTTTCTCACGGCTATTTCAGCAGCAAACTTAGCCCCTTTCTCGCTTCGGAAATACTGTCTGCTTCCATGACCGTCTGCAACTGCGGCAGATACTGTATCATTATCCTGTAAATACTGTGAAAAATCTTGACAAACAGTGTTTTTTTTGACATGACTGCTGCCGATACAGCTTTCTGCAAAGCCTTCATACTTCATATTAGATACCTCAGATCATTCCCAATCGTCTTCATTGTCATCATCAACAATAATACCGTTCCCCGAAGATTCGGCAATTTCTAAAGGTGATCCGGCTGGTTTCGGTTCGTTATCATCTGAGAAAAGGTCATATCCGGTATTATTTTCTTCGGAAAGCATATTGCTGATACTTTCTGCTATCTGTTTCTCGGCTGTTGCAGAGCTTACATCGCTGAGATCAACCGGTGCATTGCTGCCTGATGAGACTGAAGCTGAACTGCTTGCAATCTGTGAAGATGTAACAGCGACAAATCTAACGACCTTTTTTAGCTGGCTTGTTTTATCAACAGATATAACAAGCTCTGAATTATTAGTAAACTCTTTAAGAATATCTTTGTTTGCATCATCACCGATAGCAATTGCTATTTTTGTTGCAGATTTATACCAGTTATTTTCCTTTAATTCTTTTAATCCGCTTTTATAATCATCAGTAGGATCACCGTCAGACAGTAACATTAAAACAGGAGCGTAAAATCCTGAAGATGCAGAACTTCTGTCCATAAATCCGTTTTTAGACAGTTTAGCATTCAGCTCGCAGAAGGCAGCTCCCATATCAGTTGTCCAGTCGGTCGTTATCGGCTCCCAGTCATCCATTGAATCCAACGAAACAAGTCCGGGTGTTACCCATTCCACACCGGATGAAAATGTCATAACTGCAAGTCTGATCTCAGAATCAGCATTTTCATCTGAGAGTTTTCTAAGATCAGGCAGCATTTCTTCTATTGCAGAATTGACTGCACCGATCTTCTTTCCCTCCATGCTTCCAGATGTGTCTATCATTATAATAAATGGCATTACTCTCTTAGGTATGCTTTCTGCTTCACCGAGGAAGCTGCTAATATTGCTTTCCATTTGTTTTTACCTCCTGTTATTATGTAAAAGTCCACCGACAAAAGTATTCTCACTTTTGCCGGCGGCTTATTATCAGATCGAAATGCTTAAACAATTTCGATTTCTTCCTTCTTCAATCTGAACTTTAATCCCTTTGCAAGAAGTATCCTGCCTTCAGGCTGAACACTTTCAGAACCGATACGCCACGACTCGCTGTCCTTATTTTGCAGGGCAACTTTGGTGTGTGTTTTATTGAATGATACAACACCTATTACATTACTGCTTTCACCATTATCATAGTTGTCGGTTATGTATCCCTCAACGATCTCCTTTTTGGGGAACAGCGGTATTTTGTAATAAGGTGTAAGTATCCATCCGAAATGCTGAATGGGCTTTTTACAGCAAATACAACTCATATTATCTTTATAATAGCGAGTTTCTCGTCCACAGTTTGGACAGATGTTTACCTCTGACCTGAATCTCAGTAGTAATTGCAGCCATTCCTTTTCGGTTATTCCAATCTTGTCACTGCACATTACTTCCTTGCTGAATGCCTTTGTAAATGCACTTTGGATATACTCCGGTATTTGAGGCCAGCGGTTTATAAAGTTATTGTGGACACCCTTAACAGGTCGGTTTGACGGATCATTGGGATCTGCTATGAATACGGGTGACTCTCCAAAATACTTCTTTTGTCTTTGCTCAGTAAGAACAGCTTTGCTCTGCACTTTTTCGCCCTCAAGGGGATGATTTCTCAAAAGTAGCATAAAAAGAACAACTGCCAGTGAAAACTGATCTGTGCGCTTATCCGGCTGCTTTCTTCCAACAACTACGGAAGGTGCCATATATCTGCATTTGCCCGCTATACCTGAGTTATCCCCGAATTGCGATACGTTATCATTGTCACAGATAAAAACATTTCCGCTCTTTGGGTCTATAAAGAAATTACCGTCATTCAGATCCTGATATGAAAATCCCTTATTGTGAAGCATTCTAAAGCTGTCAACAATATGTATAGCTGCTTTTAGCATTGTATCGATTGAAACAAATTCGGTTCTTCTGTTGAGAAAATCAGTGAATTCATGATACCCTTGCGGTCTTAGATCCATAATGTAGCCAAATGTCCCATCGTGGAATTTTGTGAGGGCTATTGGCCACAGGAAATTCTCAGTAGGCGCTCCTTCACGGATATTATTCATAAGATTTTTACGAAAGCTTTCAATATCCGTAAAGACGTTTTTCTTGTACCATTTCAACGCCTTTTCCTGTCCGAGATAATTCACCCTATAAACGGTACCCTGACCGCCTTCACCGAGCTTTTTGATTATCTCGATAGTACCGGCATTGTTTTCAAGCTCCAATTTTGTTCCTGCTTTGAGTTCTGACATATTACTCAGTCTCCTTTTCTACTATCTCAGATATTTCGCTGAGTATTTCCGCTCTCTTCTTTCTTCGCTCATTGTCCTCTTCAAGCCTGCGATACTTTTCGCTTAAGATCAGTTCTTTGTATTTATTGATGAAGCGTGTGAATGGACTGTTTTCAAGACTTGCTTTAAGTGCGGTGATATTTCCGTCAATAAGGTCAAAATATGGTATTTCAATAGCTATAGCATTCATTACCTGAACATTCAGTATCTGCTGAAGTATAGAAACATCTGTACGGAATTCATCAACTATTCCTGCTTCTGTTTTTTCAGAACCAAAGAAATGTTTGTCATATTCTTCTTTGCTTATTCCCGAACTATTGGCATCAGTTGTTATATCATTTTCGGATTCCTTTAGTATTCTGATAAGTTCATCTCTTTTAGGGTTAGGATAAATCGCAAAAAGAGGAATTCCGTTATCATCCTCAGAATAGTCTGAAATACGGTCAAGTAATACAGCAAACTCCTTCTCCGCATCTGAATGTGCATCGTAATAATTGTTGATTAAGGTATAAAGTTCACTGTCAACAGGTATTATTTCTGATATTTTTGTTTCTGCTGCTAAGATCAATCTATCAAGAGTATCATCCTCATCGGTGTTGTTTTCAACATTATCGACAAATTCATGGTACAGTATCTTATAGTGCATAGGGTCAGCAGACGGGTCTCTTATAATATCGTCAGAGTCGCCATATAATGCAAGGCTGTAAAAATTCTTTCTGTATTCATCAAACAGAGAATATCTCTGAGGCGTCTGGAAAGGTCTGTTTATGAGAGCTTCAAAAAGATTGAATGAGTATCTTCTTACAAGGCTGCTGTAGTAGCTGTCTGTTGCTTTTGAAGGGCATATTTCATCAATGTATTCTCTAACTGCTTTTTCAAGAGTATTTGTATGATGAATCAATAGATAGTCCAGATTATGCAAATAGCATAGATACTTCGTATGAATCTGATACACCAAAGATTCCAAACTGGTTGAAAAAACGGTCGAAAATAAGATAGAGAAAACCGAAAGGATTTGTTGATATATTATACTATTGATACTGAGAAAGGTGGTGTTAAAAATGCGTGAAGAACTTAAAGTCCCCATCTACCAAAAGCAGAACCTCACAATCGAGGAGGCTGCCGAGTATTCCAACATCGGGCAGAACAAGCTCCGTGAGCTGACTGCCGATGAGCGTTGTAATTTCGTTCTGTATGTAGGCACTAAGCGGCTTATCAAGCGTAAGCAGTTTGATGCTTATATCGAGAGAGCGTATTCGATCTGATAAGGTTTTTCGGCGGGCGGTGACAGCGTCCGTCGTATTTATAAGGAGGTTATCAAAATGGCAAAGAAACGTAAGGACAGCAAGGGCAGAGTCTTGAAGAAGGGCGAAAGCCAGCGTGAGGACGGCACTTATATGTACAGATACACCCTGCCGAACGGCAAGCGAGCCTGCAAGTATGACAAAACACTTGAAGGCTTACGCCGCAAGGAAACTGAGGTCGAACTGTGCAGGTCTGAATATCTTCGCCCCGATGCCGATAGTGTCTCGCTCAACAACTGCGCCGATTCGTGGTTCGGAACAAAACGAGGTCTGAAAGACAACACAGCTCAGAACTATAAGTATATGTACGATCAGTTCGTCCGTCCCGATTTTGGCAGACTTCGTATAAAGACGGTCAAGCATTCCGATGTGCTGAGGTTTTACAATATGCTTATCGACGAGCGAGGTCTGAAGCCTGCGACCATCGACAATATCCACACGGTTCTTCATCAGGTGTTAGACCTTGCGGTGCAGGACGGCTATCTGCGGACGAATCCTTCGGACAATGCACTGCGGCATCTGAAACAGGCTCGCAATCTTGAGACCGATAAAAAACGTGCTCTCACCAAAGAGGAGCAGGATATATTTCTGAATTACCTCAAACGCAACGGTCCTTACCACCACTGGTATCCGATATTCTACATAATGGTGAACACGGGCATGAGAGTCGGCGAGATAACGGGTCTGTGCTGGGAAGACGTTGATATTGAAGGCGGTTTTATCAGCGTGAATCACACTCTCGTTTATTACAATCATCGGGAGAACGGCTGTTATTTCAACATTCACACTCCAAAGACCAAAGCAGGTGAGAGAACTATCCCGATACTTGACGGTGTAAGGGAAGCCTTTGAGGAGGAACGGCAGTATCAGCAGGAAGCCGAGTTCAAGTGTGATGTACGAATCGACGGCTACACGGATTTTGTGTTCGTCAACCGTTTCGGCAACGTCCACAATCAGAACACTCTGAACAAGGCACTCCGCCGTATTATCCGTGACTGCAATGAGGACATCATCGCAAAGTCGAGGGGTAAGTCGAATGTCACACTGCTGCCGAGATTCAGCTGCCATAATCTCCGCCACACTTTCGCTACACGGCTCTGCGAGTCAGGCATCAATTTAAAGGTCATTCAGGAAGTCTTGGGACACGCCGATTTCCAGACCACAATGAACATCTACACCGATGCCACAAAGGACTTGCAGCAGAAGGAGTTCAGGGCGTTTGAGCATTATATGAACAAAGAAGATGCCGAAGATCAATAATATTTCATGTAACCAGGCGTGTAAACTACTATTATATAAATACAAACAACCGCTGAGAGACAATATCTCTCAGCGGTTGTCGTGTATGTAACTGGAAATTATAGCATCGTTGATAATTATTCTATCAATCCTTTTTTTCTGGCAGTATCTTCGTCTATAACTAAAAAGTCTTTTATATTCCAAATCCTCATTTTTGTTGCAAGTTCACTTTGAAATTTTTCCTGGAAGTGTATCATAGACATCTTATATAAATTTTTTACTACTAAAACAAATACAATGTCTATTTTTTTATAATCCAATGCTAGAATTTTTTCAGAAATCTCATTTTGGCTGTGTCGTCCAACGTATGTACTGAAATACAAGTCGATAGAATCACAGAATTTTTGGCTGATATCAGAAATGTATTTCGCATAATTCTCTTTTTTATCGTCTGATTTGTCAACACTTGCATGATTAGGAGTAGAACTTTTAGCCTCGAGAAAAAGAAGTTTTTCATTATGCCAAAGAATAAACTCGACTGTTTTAACACCTTTACCTCGGAATTGAGAAATATACAAGTCAGATTTTTCAATTTGAAAAACATCTTTTTCATCATATGATCCAAATGTCATACCGGATTCTTCGGTTTTAAACACACCCATTACAGCACCTTCTCGATCTCTTCTTCGTAAAGTCGAATAGATTCATCTATAATGGCATTGTTCGGCATTCCATCTGACAAATCATCTATTTTGATTCCATCAGAATTCACGGATATACATTTCATACTTTCGCTTTTTTCCATTGCCAGTAAGCAAAGCTTTTTTATTACAAAATATGAGTGGCTGGCAATGAATACTTGTATCCCCATATTAAAAGAAATATCATATATCATATCTATAAACTCTGATATTGCCTTTGGATGAAGTGCTGATTCAAGCTCATCAATAAAAATAATTGAATTTTTCCCGATATACCCATTAGCGAGCAATCTATCGAGTATTGCTATTTTCTTGATACCTTCAGATGTTGCGCCTATAGAATACTTTGAGTTTCCACTCTTATAATACCATTTATTTGTAGCTTCATCAAGTTCAACTTTACCATTAACTATATCTTTTAGCTTTGTTCTTGATTCGGCAAAAACAGAATAATTCTTACCTCTTTTGGGAGCTATACGCAAAGCTTTTACCAGATCATAGTAAGTATCATCAAAACCAAAAGAGCGATCAATTTCTCTGCTTTTTAAAATAATGCTGTACAAGGATAAGACTTCCTTAGCAGGAATAAAGATTGAATTATAATCAGTTCTGAAAATACTATTACTAAACTGTACGATTTTAGAGGAAGACTCTTTTGTAAATTGATACTCCATTGAATTACCATTTATTTCCATTTGAAACTTATATGGAGCTGTTTTACCTTTTGTTGCTATATCGCCTATTTTATCAGTTTGAAAAACCCATCTTAGCTTTTCAGCTAAGATGTCGTTTGCACTGCGAATATCGTCACCTCTGTTGTATTCCTCGGTTGTTTTGATAGCAGAATAAAGCGATTTTAGTAAAAAAGTCTTTCCGGAACCATTTTCACCAATTATAAGATTGATCCCTGAAAGAGAATCACAGGATATTCTTCCAATCTTACCAAGATTTTCAATTTCAATAGATTTGATTATTGAGCGTTCTGACATTGAGATCACCTCACCGTAAATATATATATATATTATACCACACATTCAGCAATTTAGTCAAGTAAAATAATCAGCAGACGATATCCTCACCTGCTGATATATCTTCTTATATTATTCCGCCAAAATGGTGTAAAATTGGTGTATTGGTGTAAAAAAATGAGACTTATACACCTGTGAAACGACGGTATTACGTTGTTTTGTTAGTCAATACTCTTCATCGTCGGGAACAGCAGCACATCCCTTATCGCCGGAGAGTTGGTCAGCAGCATTACAAGGCGGTCTATGCCGTAGCCTATGCCGCCTGTGGGGGGCATTCCGATCTCGAGGGCTCGCAGGAAATCCTCGTCGGTGCGGTTGGCTTCCTCGTCGCCCTGGCTCAGCGCTTCCTCCTGCGCCTTGAAACGCTCGCGCTGGTCGATAGGATCGTTCAGCTCGGAGTAGGCGTTGCACATCTCCCAGGTGTTGATGAACAGCTCAAAACGCTCAACGTGCTCGGGATCGCCGGGCTTCTTCTTGGTCAGCGGGCTGATCTCTATGGGGTGGTCGGTGATGAAGGTGGGCTGGATCAGGTGCTCCTCAACGAACTCCTCGAAGAAGAGATTCAGGATGTCGCCCTTCTTGTGCCTGTTCTCAAACTCGACGTGCTTTTCCTTGGCGATCGCCTTTGCCGCTTCGGTGTCGGGGATAGCGTCGAAATCTACGCCGCTGTACTTCTTGACCGCCTCGGTCATGGTCATGCGCTCAAAGGGCTTGCCCAGGTCTATCATATGCTCGCCGTAGGGGATCGTGGTGCTGCCGCATACCGTCTCGGCGAGGTGGCGGAACATATCCTCGGTGAGCCTCATCATGCCCTCGTAGTCGGTGTACGCCTGGTACAGCTCCATAAGGGTGAACTCGGGATTGTGACGGGTGTCAACGCCCTCGTTGCGGAATACTCTGCCGATCTCGTAGACGCGCTCCAGGCCGCCGACTATCAGTCTCTTTAAGTACAGCTCCAGAGAGATGCGGAGCTTTACGTCCTCGTCGAGGGCGTTGTAGTGGGTCTCGAAGGGTCTTGCGGCGGCGCCGCCGGCGTTGGATACCAGCATGGGGGTCTCCACCTCCATGAACCCGCGGTCGTCCAGATATCTTCTGATCGCCGAGATTATCCTCGAGCGCTTGATGAAGGTATCCTTTACCTCAGCGTTGCAGATAAGATCGGTGTAGCGCTGTCTGTAGCGGGTGTCGGTGTCCTTGAGACCGTGCCACTTTTCGGGCAGCGGCAGCAGGTTCTTGGAGAGCAGAGTGAAGCTCTCGGCGTGTACCGATATCTCGCCCATGCGGGTGCGGAACACGAAGCCCGAAACGCCCACGATGTCGCCGATGTCGCCCTTCTTTACATAGCGGTCAAAGCTTTCCTTGCCCACCTCGTTCATGCGGACATACAGCTGCACCTTGTCGGTCTTGTCGCGCAGATCCATAAAGCTTGCCTTGCCCATCATGCGCTTGGACATGATACGTCCCGCGATGCTGACTCTGCACTCCTCGCGGCGAGCCTCCAGCAGCTCTGCGAGCTTTTCGGCGTCGTCGCCCGCTTCGACTCTGCACTCAGCTTCGACAGCCTCATACTTAGCCTTGGCGTCGGCGCAGCTTGCGGTAACGTCATACTTAGTTATCTCAAAGGGATCGCAGCCCTCCGCCTGAAGCGCGGCGAGCTTTTCCATTCTTATCCTCTTGTATTCGTTGACCTCCTCCTGAGAAAGCTCTTCAGCTTCCTCGGGCACAGAGGTGTTTTCCTTTACCTCACTCATTGTATTCTTCCTTTCATCAAAAGGCGGGGAGCAGTCCCCGCCGGTGTTGTTTTCAGTTTACTTGCTTATCTCCAGCACCTCGAACTTGAGTATGCCTATGGGCGCGTCTACCTCAAATACGTCGCCCACCTTTTTCTTGAGGGCAGCCTTGCCGATAGGCGAATCGTCGGAGATCTTGCCGCTATCAGGGTCGCTCTCGGTGGAGCCTACTATCTGGAGCTCCTCTACCTCGTCAAGCTCCATATCGCGGATCTTGATGATAGAGCCCACGCCTATCTCGTCTACCGAAAGGGCGTCATCGTCAACGACTACCGCGTTTTCGATGATGCTTTCCAGCTCAGCGATACGGGCTTCGAGGATAGCCTGTTCATTTTTAGCCTCATCGTACTCGGCGTTTTCCGAAAGGTCACCGAAGGAGCGTGCTTCCTTGAGCTTCTCTGCCACTTCTTTTCTGCGGACTGTTACAAGATATTCAAGATCAGCTTCCAGTTTAGCCTTTCCTTCTAAAGATACTGTTGCCATAATAAACCTCTCCTTTTAACTTTGCCGCAAGCGGCAGTTTTCACATAAAGATACATAATATATTATACAACACTCCCCGCCGTTTGTCAAGAGCCGCGGCACTCTTTGGAATTTTTCACGGACAAAGCAAAAAGAAGCCCCGCCTTTTTGCGGGACTTCACAAAAAATCAGTTCAAAAGCTTAAAGCCTATGGTCAGATAGGACGCATACACCAGCCACACCAGGTAGGGTGCGAGCAGAGGAGTCGTCCGCTGATCTATGCGGCGGAACATGAGCGTCATGACCGTGACCATTACGGTCAGCAGGATTATCACCGCCACGGCTCCCGTCAGCGAGCGCAGCCGGAAGAACACCGGCGTCCAGAGGCAGTTAACTGCAAGCTGGACAAAATAGAGTCCCAAAGCGGTATCTCTGTCCTTGTGGCGGCACTTCCAGACCAGCCACGCCGCCGACGCCATAAGGGCGTAGAGGATAGCCCACGCCACCGGGAACAGCCAACCGGGCGGGGCAAAGGGCGGTTTCATAAGCTCAGCGTAAAACTCCTTGATGTTGCGGCTGCCCGCCAAAAACTCCGACAGCGAGCCTACCAGCTCGGTACACACGATGAACAGCAGCAGCTCTGTGATATTTTTTGTTTTCTTTTTCATTCTGCACACCTCGTTTTTGTTTTAGTGTATGCAGATATAAAAGATTTTATTCAGAAAAAAATCCATGCCACAGGTGAAAGCTTACTGATAATTTACCTTGCCTATCCCCTGCTCCGGCAGGTGGTTTATGTCGCCAAAGCCGTGGAGCCGGAAATTCACTTCCCTGCCGAAACGGTCATCGGTACACAGCGTTGCTATCGCTGTCGGCTCGGCACTCATGCCTTGCAGCGTTATCACCGGCGATACTCCCAGCAGGTGCGCGAGCATCACACAGGTGATCCCGAAATGACAGAAAAACGCCAGCGTCTGATCGCAGCTGCCCAGCTTGCGGTAGAATCCGCCTTCCCGCACTAGCCCGTATGCCGCCAGTACCTCGTCAAGACCCTTGGCGGCAGCGGCGGCACGTTCAGCCATTTCCGTGCCGGTCATGACCTCCGACTCAAGATAGCGGCTGCGGTCGAAAAGCAGCGGGTCGGCAGTCCAGTTGGCGGGCAGGATATCCCACACGGGAACGTCCTCGGGCAGGTCTTTGTCATGCACCTTGACGTCGAACTCGTGCAGCCAGCCGCACATGGTAAGCGGTATGCCGGTGCCGTCGATACAGATGTGGGCGGTCTCGGCGGCGCGTCCCATAGGCGAATGGAATGCGGCGGTGATGTTCTCACGCTCCAGACGCTTTGCCAGATGCGCCGCCTGCACCAGACCGTTTTCGGTAAGGCAGTCCTTTTCGTAATTCGGCTCGCCGTGCCGGATAAACAGCAGCTTCATTCATATTCCTCCATGCTTATGTATTGTCTCCCTTTTTATCGAAAAGGCGCTCCTCTATGCTCTTGCATATGGTCTTGAGAGCCTTGATGCGGGCGTATTTCTTGTCGTTGCCCTCGATTATCGTCCAGGGTGCGAAGTCGGTGGAGGTGAGCTCCACCATGCGGTCTACCGCCTGCTCGTACTCGTCCCACTTTTCGCGGTTGCGCCAATCCTCGTCGGTGATCTTCCACTGCTTGGAGGGGGTGTTCTCCCGCTCCTTGAAGCGGCGATACTGCTCGTCCTTGTCTATGTTTATCCAGAACTTAATGACGGTAGCGCCCCATTCGGTGAGCTGTTTCTCAAACTCGTTTATCTCCTGATACGCCATTTCGGTGCGCTCTCTGGGAGTGAAGCCTTCGATAGGCTCTACCATGACTCTGCCGTACCAGGTGCGGTCAAATATGGTGAAGTGACCGTCATTTTCGAGCCGCGTCCAGAAGCGCCACAGGTAGTGGCGGGCAGCTTCGCTGGGCTCGGGTGCGGCTATAGGCTTCACCTCGTAGCCGCGGGGATCCAGGGCGTTTGCCACACGCTTGATGTTGCCGCCCTTGCCGCCGGCGTCCCAGCCCTCGTAGGCGATGATGACCGGTATCTTGCGCTGGTAGCAGATGTTCTGTAGGGCGAACAGGCGGCTCTGGTACTTCTCCAGCTTGCGCCCGTACTCCTCGTCGGTGAGGGACTTGTCCATGTTTATCTTGGAGAGCTTTTTGGTCTTGACCAGCTTGAACTGCTCCGGCTTGTAGTCGAATGGCTCGAACTGGGGCGGCTCAAGATAGCGTTCGCCCTTTTCCTTAGCCTCGCAGGCGCCCAGTACCGCTTCGGTCACGTACTTCATGATAGTGAACTGGGCGGTGAACTTGTCATTGGCGGGTATTATATGCCAGGGCGCGAAGACCGTGTTGGTGCGGGTGAAGGTCTTGTCGTAGCGCTTGAAGATGGAAGCGTAGTTCTTGTTGTTTATCATATCCTGCTCGTCCACGCGCCAGCGGGTTATCTCGGATGACGCCAGCTTTTCCAGACGTCTCAGCTGTTCGCCGTCGGTGATGTGCAGAAACAGCTTGATGATAAGATACCCGTCGTCGGCAAGCTGACGCTCGAAGGTGTTGATATCATTGATACGCCGCTTGTACTCCGCCTTGTCGATCTCGCCGTAGTTGAGGGCGTTCACCGTATCGCGGTACCAGCTGCCGTCGAGTATCAGGAAGTTGCCGGCGGCGGGCAGCTTTTGCCAGTAGCGGTGCAGCCAGGGCTTTCTCAGCTCCACCACGTTGGGCTTGCGCACCGACTCAACATCATAGAAGCGGGGATCCATGTACTTTATCAGCGAGGCTATCTGCGAGCCCTTGCCCGCCGCTGACCAGCCGTCTATAGTGATTATGACAGGCAGCTTGTCCGCCTTGGCGCGGTTGGCGATGTCGATGAGCTGCTCACGCATTTCCTTGAGCCGATCGAGAGCCTCGGATTTCTTCATTTTCTTCTGACTGATTTTTTCAAGCATTTAAATACACTCCTTTCGGGAACATTTTATGTGAACGGACGTTTTTATACAATTTGATTCAACCATGAAGCCGAGCGGCTTTGCTTGCAAGGAGTCCGAGGCGAAATGGTTCAATAAAACCGCGGACGAAGTCCGCAAGACGAGCGCAAGCTCGGCAGCACGTGCGCAAGCACGGGCTCTGGCTTTATTATATCACATAATGAAACGAAATTCAACCGCTGCAAACTTTTTCGTATGATAGCACAAATATCCGACGGCGTTTTTGTAAGGAAAAAGCGGAGCCGCAAATGCTCCGCTTTATTTCATTTTTCTATCTTTTTCAGCGCGCGCATGGCGTTGAGTATCGCTATCACCGCTACGCCCACGTCGGCAAACACCGCCGCCCACATATTGGTGACGCCTATGGCGCTGGTCACCAGCACCAGCAGCTTTACGCCTATGGCAAAGACGATGTTCTCACGCACGATGCGCAGAGTGCGGCGGGATATGCCTATGGCGGTGATTATGCCCCGGGGATCGTCGTCCATGAGGACTATGTCCGCTGCCTCTATCGCCGCGTCGGAGCCGAGAGCGCCCATGGCTATACCTACGTCCGCACGGCTCAGTACCGGTGCGTCGTTTATGCCGTCGCCTACGAAGGCGGTGGTGTGCTTGCCCTCGCGGGTGATAATCTCCTCCGCAAGGCGCACCTTGTCGGCAGGGAGCAGCTCGGTGTGGACTTCCGTCACGCCAAGCTCAGCCGCCGCGGCTTCGCCCGCAGCCTTGCTGTCGCCGGTGAGTATCACCGTAGCTATGCCCATGTCCGAAAGAGCGCTTATCACCTCGCGGCTGCCGGATTTGAGACTGTCGCCCAGCCTGATACAGCCGGAGTACTCTCCGTCACAGGCTATATGCACCATTGTGCCGGAGTTGTCCTCCGTCACGCCGGAGATGCCCTTTTCCTCCATAAGTCTGAGATTGCCCGCCAGCAGCTCTTTGCCCTCCAGGATACAGCTTATGCCGCGTCCCGCTAACTCGGTGTGCTCCTGCGCTTCGGGGACGGATATACCGCGCTGCTTTGCACAGGCGACTATCGAGCGGGCTATGGGGTGGTTGGAGAACACCTCTGCCGCTGCCGCAAGAGAGAGCGTCCGCTCCTCGTCGGGGGCGTTGACGTTCTGCACCTCGGGTCTGCCGCGGGTCAGAGTGCCTGTCTTGTCGAATATCACCGTATCCGTGCCTGCAAGCGTTTCAAGATAGCTGCCGCCCTTTATAAGCACGCCCTGTCTCGAAGCGCCGCCGATACCTCCGAAGAAGGACATGGGCACCGATATTACCAGCGCACAGGGGCAGGATACTACCAGAAAGTTTAGCGCTCTGGTCACCGAATCCACCAGCTTTATTGAGCTGACCAGCGGCGGCAGGAATGCAAGCACTACTGCCGCACCCACTACCACGGGAGTATAGACCCTAGCAAAGCGGGTGATGAAGTTCTCGCTCTTCGCCTTTTTGGCAGAGGACTCCTCCACCAGCTTGAGTATCTTAGAGGCGGTGGAGTCTCCGAAGCCCTTTGTGGTGCGGACTCTTATCACGCCTGTCAGGTTGACGCAGCCGCTAAGGACTTCGCTTCCCTCGCCCGCTTCTCTCGGCAGGCTCTCGCCGGTGAGTGCCGCGGTGTCAAGGGTAGTCTCGCCGGAGATTATCACGCCGTCCAGCGGAAGCTTTTCGCCGGCGCGTACCTCGATGATCTCGCCTATCTCCACCTCGGCGGGGTCTACCTCGCACCTCTCGCCGTCACGTATCACCGCCGCGATATCCGGGCGGATATCCATAAGCTCGGAGATAGACCGGCGGGAGCGGGTGGTGGCTATGCTCTGGAAAAGCTCTCCCACCTGGTAGAACAGCATTACCGCCGCGCCCTCGCTGTATTCGCCTACCGCGAAGGCTCCTATGGTGGCAATAGTCATCAGCAGGTTCTCGTCAAGCATCTGACCGCTGAGGATATGCTTTACTGCCTTTATCACCACATCGTATCCTGCCGCGGCAAAGGGCAGCAGGAACATCGCAAGCTCCGCCGGGCGGGGAAGCTTTACGATATGCGTAATGATGATGTCCGCCGCCAGCAGAACTATGCCGACTATTATGCGTATCAGCATTTTTCTCTGCTTGGCGGTGAGACCCTTTTTCTTTTTTGCCATATCAGTCAAACTCCACGGAGCAGTCGGGTTCTACCTTCTTTATACATTTCTTTACGTCCTTGAACAGCTTCTTTTCGTTGGCGTCGTCGTATTCGAGGGTAAGCTTCTGCATCATGAAATTAACGTCGCAGGAAATGACGCCCTCAAGCTTGGATATAGCGTCCTGCATCTTTCCTGCGCAGTTGGCGCAGTCTAAGTCTTCCATTTCAAATGTCTTTTTTACCGTTGCCATAATATTAACTCCTTACTATACTGTTATTACCGCGATCATGCAGGGGAATTTGCCCTCTGCCGTCTTGTAGGTCACGTTCTCGTAGCCCATATTTTTGAAGAACTGCCTGTAGCTATCTCTGTCAAAGCCCTTCTTGAACTCAATACCGAGCAGATCCACAACGCCGCAGAACAGGCGGTTTTGCAGCGAATCGTTTTTGATGATCTTGATGTCGATGTAGGTGGGTATTATCAGCTTGCCACCCGGCTTGCAGACCCGTTCAAAGCCATTGATCGCCGCCTCAGGGTCGTCCAGCAGGTGGATAACGTTTCCCGCCACCACCTTGTCGAAGCGGTCATCGCTGATGTCAAGCCTTGTGATATCCGCCTTGAAGAAACGGACGTTATCGTAAGCGGCGCAGTTTTTTCTCGCCTGATCCATCATCTTCTCCGACATATCGCAAGCCACCAGCTTTTTGCAGGCGGGGGCGATATACCTGCTGATAGAGCCCGTACCGCAGGCACATTCCAGCACCGTATCGGAAGGTTCTATCTCCTCTGCCACCAGCTTTCCGGTGCCGGTGTAGACATCTTTATTGATAGCCGTCTCCAAGGCGTCATAGCCGAAAGCTACCTTATCCCAGATCATTTTCAGCACCTCATTCCATTACGTGTTCCAGACCGGTCTCGATTATCGAGCGGACGTGGTCATCGCTCAGCGAGTAGTAGACCACCTTGCCGTCCCGGCGGAAGCGCACCAGCTTGTTATTTTTCAGCACTCTCAGCTGATGTGAGCAGGCGGGCTGAGTGAGTCCAAGCTGTTCGGCGAGATCTCCCACGCAAAGCTCGTTATCCAGCAGCGCGTAGAGTATGCGGATCCTTGTGGTATCTCCGAACACCTTGAAGAACTCTGCAAGATCGTACAGCGTTTCCTCGTGGAGCATTTCCTTGTTTTCCATTGAAAGCACCTCTTTCAAATTCACGTTCATATGCTTATCTGTTTATATGATAATACATTCAAGCGGAAATGTCAATAGGCTCAGCTGTTTTTTTGAGGATTTCACAAATATTTCGGCAATACAGACAAAAAATTCATAAATTTATGGTACACTTTTCAAGGAGCGTGACCTCCGATCATGTTCCCCGCTGTTTTCAAACGTAAAAAGGAGAACCTACATAAATGCAAGACCTGCTTTCAAACGCCCTCGTGATAAGCGAGCGGATAATCATAATGGCGGTGATACTGGTCATCGGCGCCATAGCCTACCTCACGGGAGTCATAGGCAAGGACGGCACCAAGACGCTGTCCTCGGTGGAGCTGAAGATAGTAAACCCGCTGCTGATATTCATGTCCTACCAGACCGGCTTCGACGCGGAGCGCTTCAAGGGGCTGGTATGGGCGTTCCTGCTGTCGTCTGCCACCTTTGCGGTGATGATACCGATAGCCTCGCTGATACGCCGTCCCTCTGAGGACAAGGACAAGAACGGTCAGCGGATAGTGGAGCGGTTCTCCTGCATATACTCAAACTGCGGGTTCATGGGGATACCGTTGGTATCGGCACTTTACGGCAGCGAGGGGGTACTCTACCTCACCGGCTACATCACGGTATTCAACCTGCTTGTATTCACCCACGGCTACATGATGATGAAGGAGCAGCGTGATCTTTCCGCGCTGAAAAAGGCGCTGCTGTCTCCCACCATAATCGCTGTATTTCTGGGCGCTATATGCTACGTTGCCCGGCTGAGGCTCAGCATGATACCCGCCGCCGGAGACATTTTCTCCGACGCTTTCCAGAAAGTCGCGGACATGAACACGCCCCTCGCCATGATAATAGCGGGAGCCACCGCCGCTCAGAGCAGTCTGCTCAAGGCGCTCACCGACAAGGGAATAATGCTCACCGCCGCGGTGAAGCTGATACTCATGCCCGCTGCCGCCATAGGCATTATGGCGCTGCTCCCCGGATTCATTCCTGCGCTGCCTAAAACGATAGTCTGCATAGCCTGCGCCTGTCCTGCCGCCACCACCGGCATGATGTTCGCGCTGCTCTTCGACAAGAACGCGAAGCGCTGCTCGGAGATATTTGCGCTGACTACCATACTGTCCCTGGTGACGCTGCCTTTTATGAGCGCTTTGGCGGGGAGCTTGTCTTAATAGTCCGAAGGGGTAGATCGCTTGGTTGGGTTCGAGGGGGAACCCGTAGGAAGGCAACCTTCGGGGGACGGTTGAGGTATTCTTTTTTGCCTGCTCTCATTCCTTCCTAAGGTTTCCCCCTCGAGCACCCCTTTCTTTACCAACCTTGGCTATTGTTGAGTTGCTGACGTTGGCTGTAGTTGGTGCAGGCATTGGCTGTTGTCGGGTGACTGACGTGGCTGTAGATCTTATTACATTACTTATAAGGAGTTTTTTTATGTCTCCAAAATTAAAGGGTTCGTTACTGCTGCTTCTGACTGCTGTTGTGTGGGGGGCTTCCTTTGTTTCTCAGAGCAAGGGGCTTGACCATATGCAGCCTTTTTCCTTCAACGGGCTGCGATCGGTGATAGGCGGTATCAGTCTGCTGCCGGTCATCGCAGTTCTGCGGCACGGAAAGACCGACGCTCCGCCGCTGAAAAATTCGGTGTTCGCGGGGGTCTGCTGCGGCACGGTGCTGTTCATCGCAAGCTCGATACAGCAGCACGGGATACAGTACACCACCGCCGGCAAGGCAGGCTTCATCACCGCGCTGTACATCATAATCGTGCCCATATTGCAGCTTTTATTAAGGCAGCGTCCGCCGGGGCAGATATGGATAAGCGCCGCCACCGCCATAGCGGGCTTCTGGTTTCTGAGCGTCAAGGAAGGCTTCACCGTCGGGCAGGGGGATCTGCTCATGCTCTGCTGCGCGGTGTTCTTCGCCATGCACATAATCGTCATTGACCGCTTCAACGGCAAAAACACCGACCCCATAGTCATGTCCTGCACACAGTTTTTCACGGTGGGACTGCTGTCGGCGCCCTTTGCATTTCTCACCGAGCAGCCCTCGCTGTCGGCTGCCGCGCAGTCATGGCTGCCGCTGCTTTACAGCGGAGCCGCCGCCTGCGGTGTGGCGTACACATTACAGATAGTCGGTCAGAAGACCACGCCCCCTGCCGCCGCCACGCTCATCATGAGTCTTGAGTCGGTATTCGCGGTGCTGTTCGGCTGGATACTGTTAGGCGAGCAGCTTTCACTCCGCGAGCTTATCGGCTGCGGGCTGGTATTCGCGGCGGTGATAGGAGCGCAGATAGAGATACCCGGGAGAAAAGCAAATGAAGATACAGTACATACATGAGCCCACCGATCTTCAATGCGGTCAGGCGGTGATCGCGATGACCGCGGGGGTGACGGTGGATGAAGTCATCAGGCTGCTGAGCAACGAGCGCGAGACCACCCTGAAGGAAATGCGGCTCGCCTTTGAGCACTACGGCTTTTCGCTGTCGGACAGCCGGGTGCAGGTATACAAAAAAGAGCAGCTGCCCAGGCTTTGTCTGCTGAGTCTTGAGACTCCCCGCTGCTGGCACTGGTCTCTGTATGCCGCCGGCACCTTCTATGACCCGGAGCACGGGGTGATGTCAGACTTTCCCGAAGCGAACCGGAAGTATTTCTGGTTGATAAAAAAGAACACATAAAAAAACGGACGTCCCATACCGGAACGTCCGTTGACTTTTATTCTGATATCATAATCCCACGATACCCGAGATATCTGTAAAAGCGTAGCTTTCCAGCACCTCGTCAAGCACCGACTTGTCGGCGGGCACGCCCTCGCGCTCGGTGGTGACTGTACC
Source organism: uncultured Ruminococcus sp. (assembly GCA_902766335.1). Classification (GTDB taxonomy): domain Bacteria; phylum Bacillota; class Clostridia; order Oscillospirales; family Ruminococcaceae; genus YE71. The sequence continues at coordinate 32,575 of CACXDI010000096.1, forward strand.
GTTTGAAAGGCTTACCACCGTAAGCAGATAGCTGCCCATAGTCTTGGTCTCGCAGCCGAGTCTGCCGCCGCTGATACCCAGCTCGCCGTGCCACGCCACAAAGCTTCCCGCCGGCTCAGCCTTGCCGGAAGCGGCGTCGAAAACGTGGACGTAAACGGTGCGGTCTGCTTCGCAGGAGCCGGTCTCCGCAAGCAGCTCGGGAGTGCCGCTGCCGTCTATGTCTGCTATGTAATATCTGCAAAAATCCGGCTTGAGGAGCGGATCCTTCTCGCACTTGCAGGCGTACTCGGTGAGCACCGCAGCGAAAGCCGCAGAAGCCGCGCTGCCCTCACTGTCTGCCGCGCTGTCAACGTTCTCGCTCAGCGTCTCGGCATTAACGCCGCCCTCTGCAAGCTCCGACTCAGAAAGCTCGTAGATATTGTCAGGGAGCCGATCGGCAGCGGGAACTGCCTCTGTCTCGTCGCTGTCGCTGACGGGAGCCTCAGTCTCCGGCTCGTCCGTCTGCTGCTCTGTTCCCTGCCCGGTCTGCTCCGGCTCAGCCGTATCGGATTCATCGGCAGCGGAAGTCTCAGCCGCAGAGCTGTTATCAGCTGTCACGGTATCCGGCAGGCTTTCCAGGTAGAACTGCTCCAGATCCACGTCCGAGCAGGAGGTGAGTCCCGCAGCGGCGCAGACTGCCGCAAAGCAAGCCGCAGCAGTAAATATTCTCTTCATCTTCATACGTATCACACCCTTCGATAAAAGTGCATATCAAGCGTCTGTATCGGTATTTCTGTTCTCAATAAGCTTTTCGGTGCGGCGCATAGCTCTGTCCTCGACTATCTTCTGTGCCATGTCCACAAACTTCTTGCGCACCGGCATGAAGGTATAGAAGAACTCGCCCACCCAGGTAACGACTTCGCCGTTGAAGCCCTTCTTGAACTTGTACACGCCGTAGTTGGGGTGTGTCTCGTCGGTATAGAAGGGTATGCCCATGAAGTCGTAGACGTAGTTGTTCTTTTCGAGCGCCCAGTTTATCATAGTCCACTGCATAAGGTAGTTGGGGTAGGTATTGCGGTGATGATTTGAGGACGCGCCGTAAACGTAGCTGGTCTTGCCCGCATAGCGGGTGGTAATCGCACCCGAAACAGGGATAGGATCCTCGCCCTCCTGCTCCAGATAGCAGACGAACAGGCGGCAGTGATCCTCACCCAGAGCGTCCAGCATTTTTGCGAAGTAATCCTTGCCTCTGATAGAGAAGCCGTCGCGTGCGCCGGTAGCCTCCATCATAGGATAGAAGTCATCAAGAGCCTCCTTGCCGCAAGCCTTGCAGACAACGCCCTTGCGTCCCGCCTTGCGGATACGGTTTCTCCAGTCGGACTTGAATGTCATCATGACCTCATCGGGGGTCTTGTCCTTTATATTCCGGAGCATATAGTTGTTTCTAGCCTGAATGGTAGAAAGCTCGGGAGCGTTATCGATATGGGTAAAGCCCATATCCCTGATAAGCTGAGTCAGATCGGTCTCCTTTTCCTCAAAGCAGGGATCCCACATGAACTGGTAGGACTTGTGCTTCTTGGCGAGCACCTTGATACCCTCGAACAGATCGTCCATTACCTCGCGGTCATGGAAATCGCATACAGGTCCGTGGGGTGCATAGAGAAATGTGCAGCCGAACACGGGTATCTTCTTTATTATACAAAGACAGGTGCCGCGTATCCTGCCGTCCTTGTCGCGGGAGATGACCGCGTCCCAGCCCCAGTTATCCTTTACCTTGGGCCAGTCCAGCGACTGCATGAAGCTGCCGTTGACGTGGTTCTCAACAAATGACTCATACTCTGCCAAAAGCTTTTTATCAGACTTATTGATTATCTCCATGTTTTACAATTCCTTTCGCCTTTAAGGCATTACGCATACTTTCTCATTATATATTGTACCCTATATTATACCACATAACCCGCGGGAAATCAACTGCATTTTTATTAATTCTTTGACTAAAAAAACGGACGTTTTTTGTATATTGTCACCAGTTTTTTCTGCCGTCAAAACCTACAATTATTCTATGTTTGATTTGGCTATTTCTACAATTTTTTCCGTCAGTCTGTTAAAATCAATGCAGTTCCCATTTTCTTCCTTGAATATGAGCTGAAAAAGGGGTATAATTAAAGCGGTACTTTCCATGAAAAAATACCGCACTAAAAAAACATATATCTACCGGCAAGACACGGAGGGAGGAAACCTTATGAAAAACACAAAAAGACTTGTCACCGCTGCTCTGGCAGCATTGATGCTAACCACCGCCGCGGCTGTTCCCGCAGGCGCAGAAGGCAGTATTACCGCAGCTCATCCGGAAGGGGCTTTCGTATATGTGGAGGGTGTCCCCGCTCCTAAGATAACCAAGGTCACGAAAGGCTCCAGCAAGATAAAGCTGACATGGACCAAGGTGAAAAAAGCTACCGGATACAAGCTGTACCTCAAGAATGATTCCGGCAAGTACAAGTGCATAAAGACAATAAAGAGCAAGACTAAAGTCTCCTGCAAGCTCGAAGGGTTCAACAGCAACACCAGGTATGTATTCAAGGTACGGGCATACAAAAAGGGAAAGAAAAAGACCTACTACAGCAAGTACAGCGCCGCAAAGGCTGCGACTACAAAGTACGGCGTGGGTGCCGAGAACTACACCAACAAGTATTTCACCATCGGCAGGATAAGCAAGGGCTATGAATTCGTCAGTCAGGTGCGCAGCCCAGACCTCAACAAGGTGAAATACCGTTTCCCCTACCAGGAAGAGGACTCCGCAGAAAAGTGTGTTGACTATTTCGGCATAAACGCGGTCAGAGTTGATGACAGTCAGATCGACTGGACACGCGATGACTTCGTGAAGGACTTTATCGACGGTCATTCGGAAGACGAGTACCCTTACGAGCAGATAGGATACCGCGAAATAGACGGCGAGGAGTTCGTTGTCGCAGGCTGCCTGGACGAATCCTCGGATTATTTCTACCGCAAGGTATTTATCGGTCTCAAGGGCGATCAGGTATACTACATAACCTACGATCACCCCGTTGACAGCGGACGCGAGTCGCAAATGTCGAGTATGCTGGATACAGTCAAGCTGACTCCCGAAGGCAAATAACCCTGCCGTCAAAGCATTTAGCACAAAACAGATCACCCTCCCGCAGGAAGATACCCGCGGGAGGGTTTTTAGCGCAACAAAAAAGACCCGTCGATGCGAGTCTTTAACGTGCAGGTAAGAAGACTTGAACTTCCACGAGGTTGCCCCCACTAGCACCTGAAGCTAGCGCGTCTGCCGATTCCGCCATACCTGCAT
>CACXDI010000097.1 GCA_902766335.1 uncultured Ruminococcus sp.
AGCAAGCTGTTCCAAGACGAAAAATCTGACCCATTAGCTTTGCTAATGCCCGTTTCTGACGCACAATGATTGTGCGGTGTTGCCTTAGCTAAAGTGTAGAACTTTTTGTTCCTTTTTTTACGTATCTGACAGAATATTTGCTGCTATATTGACACCCGGCTTTATATATTGTATAATATATTCATAGTTTATTCGTTATATTTCAACAATTCACAATTACAGAAAGGACTGAAATGCTATGTACAAACGATTTTTATGCTGTACGGCGGCTCTGACGCTTGCGGCAGGCGGTCTTACCGCACTTCCCGCCGCTGATATCAAAGCCTCAGCCTATGTTATCGACGAGTCAAAGATCAGGACTTCGGGCGATTACAAATATGTGGTCTGGGGCGAGGATGTTGAGGGCGACACCGAGCTGAACAAGGATACCGATTATTATACCACCAATGCCGTCGAGATCTTAGACTACAAGATCACCGGAGACACCATGGAATTTCCCGAGGAGATCGACGGGAAGCCGGTAGTGTTCATAAACTCGGCGCCCCTTAAAAACAGCAAGGTAAAGAAGGTTAAGCTGCCCTCCGGATTCTATTTCTTCTATGACCATTCAGACGGTGAAAGCAGCACCTACACCGAGGACAGAGAGGGTCTCGCCCAGGTACTCAGCGAGATCCCGACTCTTGAGGCTGTGGATGTCAGCAGCAAATACTATAAGTCCAGAAACGGCGTTGTTTATTCAAACGACGAAGACGAGCACGACGAATATGCCGACACCACCAACCGCACCTTCCATGTCCTCTATTTCGTCCCCCCGGCTGTAAGCAGCTATACCGTTCCTTCGGATATCGAATACATAGCCAGCTACGCCTTCCTTGGAAATGAAAAGCTGACCACCCTCACCATTCCCAAGAAGGTACTCACTATAGGCGAGGGCGCGTTCAGGAATTGCTCGTCTCTCAAGTCCATTACCGTCAATGCACCGATCACTGAGCTTTGGGACGATACCTTCCGCGACTGCGACAAGCTTGAAAATGTCAAGCTCCCCGATTCCCTCGGCAGTATCCGCAATTCCTGCTTCTATGACTGTACTTCCCTCAAGAGCATAACCATTCCCGACGGCGTATTTTACATAGGTTCATTTGCTTTCTTCGGCTGCACCAGCCTTAAAAATGTGGATATCGGCAAACACCTGGTGACTATAGACGACAGCGCATTCTCTGCCCTGTTCAATCTCAAGTCCCTTTCCCTGCCCGAGACCATTCGCGAAATTTATCCGGGCAGCGTGGGTATGTGCTATTCTGCCGAGGAGCATATCGACGTGCCGATCCCCGGCTTCAAGCTCTACTGCTATCCCGGCGCCGGCGAGAAGTACGCCAAGGAGAGCGGCATAGACTACGAGCTGATTGCCACCACTATAAAGGACTGCAAGGTAACGCTCAACAAGGGCGAGAATTACACCTACACCGGCAAGCTGATAAAGCCCGCCGTAACTGTGAAATACAAGGGCAAGACCCTGAAAAAGGGCACCGACTACAAGGTGATCTACAACAAGTACAGCAAGGAGCCGGGCAGGTGCTTCCTCTATGTCAAGGGCATAAACAAGTACTGCGGCAAGGTAAAGCTGTACTACAACATCAAGCCCGCTCAGTCCAAGGTCACCAGCCTCAGATCTCCCAAGAAGAAAGCCATAAAGCTGAAGTGGAAGCGCGACAAGGTCGTAGACGGCTATCAGATACTGGTCTCCTATAACAAGAACTTCAAGAAGAAGGCAAAGACCGTCATCATCAAGAAGAACTCCGTCACCGCAAAGACCGTTACCGGCTTAAAGAGCGGCAAGCGCTGCTATGTCAAGATGCGTGCCTACAAGCTGGTAGAGGGCAAGAAGCTTTACGGCAAATGCTCAAAGACCCGCAGCATCGTCTGCAAATAATGGGACGGACATATAACGCAAAAGCGCCTATCCTAGTGTAGGCGCTTTTTTATGCCCGGACGCGAAAAAAATTTTCATAAAGCCCTTGACAAATACCCCGCGGGGGTATATAATATAGATGCAGGATACCCCGCCGGGGTATTAAAGGAGTGATGATATGAGCGAAAAGAACTGCTGCTGCGAGCGTAAAAAAAAGCGCAGCGAGGAGGAATACAAGCTGCTGATGAACCGGCTCAAAAGGATAGAGGGGCAGGTGCGGGGTGTCGAAAAAATGCTTGAAAACGACGCCTACTGTCCCGACATACTGATACAGGTGTCGGCTATCAACAGCGCTCTCAACAGCTTCAACAAGGTGCTGCTGGCTTCGCATATGAAAAGCTGCGTGGTGAACGATATCCGCGCCGGAAAAGACGAGGTCGTGGACGAGCTTGTGGACACCTTGCAGAGGATCATGAAGTAATATTGCTCCGGCAAGGTTTAATTGGGGGAGCAATAGAAAGGTAGCTTATGGAGCAATACAACGTAACGGGAATGAGCTGCGCCGCTTGCAGCGCGAGGGTGGAAAAAGCCGTTTCAGCCCTTCCCGGAGTGCAGAGCTGCGCTGTCAGCCTGCTCACAAACTCAATGGGCGTCGAGGGCACAGCGTCGGAAGCGGAGATAATCAAAGCCGTGGAGAACGCGGGCTACGGCGCTTCAAAAAAAGGCGCGGCTGCGGCGGTATCCGATGATGACATTCTCAAGGACACCGAGACGCCTAAGCTTAGAAAGCGGCTCATAAGATCGGTGTTAGTCCTTCTGGTGCTGATGTACTTCTCTATGGGGCATATGATGTGGGGCTTTCCCGCGCCGGCGGCGTTTGACAACCACGTTTTCCTCGGAGTATTTGAAATGCTGCTGGCTATCGTCATAATGATGATAAACGCCAAATTCTTTACCAGCGGATTCAAGTCGCTGCTGGGCGGACACCCGAATATGGACACTCTCGTGGCGCTGGGGTCTGGCGCTTCCTTCGGGTACTCGCTGGCGGAGCTTTTCATCATGATACTCGCCCAGGGAAACGGCGATCATGAGACAGTCATGAAATACGGCATGAACCTGTATTTCGAGTCGGCGGCGATGATACCTACCCTTATCACGGTAGGCAAAATGCTTGAAGCCATGTCCAAGGGGCGCACCACCGACGCGCTGAAAGGGCTTATGAGGCTGGCGCCGAAAACGGCGGTGCTTTATCGCGACGGCGAGGAGCAGGAAGTCGCTATCGGGCAGGTGCGTGAGGGCGACATATTTGCCGTAAAGCCGGGCGGTAGCATTCCCGTTGACGGAGTCGTGGTCTGCGGCTCCTCGTCGGTGGACGAATCGGCACTCACCGGTGAGAGCATTCCGGTGGACAAGGCGGAAGGCTCTGCCGTTTCGGCGGCGACTATAAACAAGTCGGGCTATATCCGCTGCCGCGCCACCAGAGTCGGCGAGGACACCACACTTTCCCAGATAATCAAGACCGTCTCGGACGCTGCGGCTACAAAAGCGCCCATAGCGCGGATAGCCGACAGGGTATCGGGGATATTCGTCCCCGCCGTCATGGGGATATCGCTGCTGACGCTCATCGGGTGGCTGATAGCCGGAAAGGAATTCGGCTTTGCCATAGCAAGGGCGATATCGGTGCTGGTGATAAGCTGCCCCTGTGCGCTGGGGCTTGCAACTCCCGTTGCTATAATGGCAGGCAGCGGCGTGGGCGCGAAAAACGGAATACTCTACAAGACCGCCGCTTCGCTTGAAGCCGTGGGCAGGGCGAACATCGCAGCGCTGGACAAGACCGGCACCATAACCGAGGGCAAGCCGGATGTTACGGACATCATCCCCTGCGGCGTCACAGAGGAGGAGCTGCTCACATACGCTTCGGCTCTCGAAGCCAAGAGCGAGCACCCGCTTGCAAAGGCGGTGACGGAAAAGACTTCCGGCATGGCAGTTCCCGAGGTCACGGACTTCAAGGCTCTGGCGGGGAACGGTCTTTCGGCGGTGCTCGGCGGCGAAGCGCTGGAGGGCGGCAGCTTCAGATATATGTCCCGGAGGTGTGATATCCCCGGCGACTTTGCCGCGAAAGTCACCGCCCTTTCCGACGAGGGCAAGACTCCCCTGCTGTTTGCAAAGGGCGGCAGCTTCATAGGTATCATCGCCGTTGCCGACACGATAAAAACCGACTCGGCAGCCGCCATAAAGGAGCTGAAGGGCATGGGCATAAGCGTGTTCATGCTGACGGGCGACAACGAGCGTACGGCAAACGCCATAGGCAGACAGGCAGGCGTTGACGATGTCATCGCGGGAGTGCTCCCCGACGGCAAGTCGAAGAAGGTGCAGGAGCTCAAAAAGCAGGGCAAAGTCATCATGGTAGGCGACGGCATAAACGACGCCCCCGCGCTGACGACTGCCGACACGGGCATCGCCATAGGCGCGGGCGCTGATGTAGCGGTAGACGCCGCCGATATAGTCGTCATGAAAAACAGGCTGACCGACGTTTCCGCGGCGATACGTCTCAGCCGCGCGACTATCAGGAATATCCACGAGAACCTGTTCTGGGCGTTTATCTACAACGCCGTCTGCATACCGTTGGCGATAGGGCTCTACGGCATTGAAATGAAGCCGGCATACGGCGCGGCGGCTATGGCTATGTCCAGCTTCTGCGTCTGCATGAACGCTCTGCGGCTCAATCTGGTCAAGATACATGACCCGGGTCATGATAAGAAGATAAAAACCAAAATGATCAAAACGGAGGAAAAAGCTATGACAAAGACACTGAAGATCGAAGGCATGATGTGCGAGCACTGCGAGGCAAGGGTAAAAAAGACCCTTGAAGCGATAGACGGCATAGAGAGCGCCGCTCCCGATCACAGCACCGATACCGCAGTTATCACGCTGAGCAAGGAAGTTCCCGCCGATGTTATCAAGGCTGCCATAGAGGCTCAGGATTACAGCTTTATCGGTATAGAATAAGCACAGCAAGGAAACAGCACACTCCGCCTGCCGGGCAATTCCGGCGGGCGGTTTTTGCGTCATAAAAAAGCAGTTGACATTTATGTAAAAAAATGATAAAATATATTAAAGCGATAAGATATCACAAAACGGAGGTGGACAGCTTATGACGGTATTCGATTATCTGTCAGACCATTTGGGACTGCTGGTGCTGTTGTCAGGAATGTTTATCATTCTCAGTTCGGATATACATTTGGAAAGAAGAATGGTATTTCGCATCGCCGTGACAAACGGTTTGATATTTCTGTATTCTGTTTGCAGCTATATAGAAACATACCTGGGCAACCAGACGGAATACACGATAGCCAGACCTATCCTAAGCGCCGTGAATTACAGCCTTATCACATTTATACTAGCGAACATCATCATGATAGTATATCCCATGCAGAAAGGTTATCTGTATATCCCGGCGATACTGAACGCGGTATTGTGCTTTATATCTGTCCCCACGGGACTGGTCTTTACCATTACAAAGGAAAATCATTTCATGCGCGGGACGCTCGGCTATCTTACGTATTTTATAGACGCTCTGTACATGGCTTATCTGATATTCAAAATTTTCATGAGCAACAGATCTCAGAAGGAGGATCTTAAACTGCTGATATTCATGTCAGCCATTTCGGTATCCTGCCTGGTACTTCCCCTGTATGTGCAGAACTCCGATCACTGGTTCAATATCACGATAGCGATAGAGATGACGCTCTATTACGTTTTCCTGCTTCAGCAGTATACAAAGCGCGATCCCCTTACCAAGCTGCTCAACCGTCAGAGCTATTATTCCGATACGGAAAAGTACGCCGGAACTGTTACGGCGGTGGTGACAATGGACATGAACGGCTTGAAGGAGATAAACGACAACGAGGGTCACGCCGCGGGCGACGCTGCCTTGAAAGCGCTTGCCGACTGCTTCCGCAAGGCTGCAAGGCACGGACAGCGGGTCTACCGTATCGGCGGCGACGAGTATGTGATACTTTGTATCGGGAATCTCGAAAAGGAAGTACAGTCGCTTATCGAGCGTATACACAGCGAGGTGGCAAAAACGCCCTACACCTGCTCTGTCGGCTATGCCCTGAGGTTTGAAGGCAGCACGATAGAAAAGCTCTACACCCTTGCCGACAAGGTGCTTTACGAAGAAAAGCAGCAGTTTTATTTGCAGTCCGGCAAGAACAGAAAGAAGCGGTAACGCCATTATTGCAAGGACAGTCCCGGGAGACCGGCTGACTGCCGCCGATGAAGGCGGAATGTCGGGAACGACGGTGATGTATCCGAACAAGTTAGCCGGTATGGCTACAGCCCCCGCTGTGCTTTTGAGAGTGCAGGCGGGGGCTGTTTTTGTCAATGCTATGACTCTGACCGGCTGACCCTGTGCAGTTTATCAAGCTGCGAAAACGATCTTCGAGCCGTCGCTGTCCTGCCATACCAGACCGGTGTTGGTCACGGTTAAGCTGCCGGAGCGGTCTGCTGGGGAGCGTTGTTGTTGTCGGGGTATACATATATTACAGTGGAGTTGCTCTCGCTCGAAGTTTCGGAAGCGCTCTCCTTAGTCTCGGGAACAATAACGGAGGAAAGCAAATGGAATTCGGAGAAAAATACAAGCCCTGAGAAAACAGCGGGGACTGACCCAGGAGGAGCTTGCAAAGGAGCTTGACAGTTTTTGACACATATGCTATAATTGTATTTAACGCACAACATCTCAGACCCGCCGGAGCTATCATGAATGGAATAAAAAACGCAGCTATTATTTTGCTAACGATACTCACCGCTTTCTTCTCGGTGAGTTCAATATATTTATGGAAGCACCGTACCGCTGAGACAGCCGGAAAACCTGTGTACCAGACGGAGGGTGTTTTGGACGGGAGTATCGGTCTGCCCGCCGAGCACATTGAAGCCGATCTTTCGGCGATACCCGGATACTCCGGTACGGAGTATAGTGTCGTCAATGACGACATACCGTTTTTCTCGGCAGGGTATCTTACGGAGGAGCCCTACGAGGTATACAGTGCGCTGGATGCTTACGGGCGCTGCGGGTTTGCCATGAGCTGCATCGGCAGGGAGCTTATGCCAAGCGAGGATCGCAAGGAGATCGGCATGATAAAGCCAAGCGGTTGGCAGACGGTAAAATATGACGGCATAGACGGCGGGTATCTTTACAACCGCTGTCACCTGATCGGTTACCAGCTCACGGGCGAGAACGACAATATCCTCAACCTTATCACCGGGACAAGATACCTGAACACCGAGGGTATGCTGCCCATAGAAAACATGACCGCCGAATATATCCGCAGCACCGGGAACCATGTGCTGTACCGTGTCACCCCCGACTTTAAGGACGGCGAGCTGCTGTGCAGGGGCGTTCTTATGGAGGGCTACTCTGTGGAGGACGAGGGCGAAGGGATATGCTTTTGCAGGTATGTCTACAACGTGCAGCCGGGTATCACTATAAACTATGCCGACGGAACTTCCGAAGGTCCCGAGTATAAGGGAAGTGAAAAAAAGACCGAAGAAACGATTGCCGAAGAAAAGGAAAGCGCTGAATTTGAGACCGACGCCGATTACATACTGAACACCAATTCCCACCGGTTCCATTATCCCTGGTGTTCAAGCGTAAAGGAAATGTCCGGACACAACAGGAAAGAATTTTACGGCTCGAGAGAAGAGCTGATCGAGGAAGGATATAAACCGTGCTCTGTTTGTGAGCCGTAGCAAGAGGTGGAGCAGACCCTAAAAAACACTATAGGATTAATGTGAGTGATTTGAGGCATATTATGAAAAAAATAATTATAACAACATTAAGTGTATTCTTAACGTTATTATTGTGTACCTATATTCCGAATCCTGAAACTGATAAAAAAGTTTTTGGAGCAAAGTTTGAAAAACATATAAAAGACAAGTATACTCTTTATTTGATTGATGAAACCTTCCGCAAAGCATCGGAAATCGGTTATGATGCAAATGAAAAACAAGAACTGATCGTACATGGTGATATTGTAATTGATAAATATAAGGATAGGTATATATACTGCCATCTGGAAGGAGAATACAATGCAGACAAGATAGTCATAATGTTTAAAGGAGAGAAAGAAATAGGAGACCGGTATAGTTGGAGCGTATTGAATGAAGATACGTTCTCTGTGCTTGTCAAGCCAAACCATGATAAAACGACCCTCTGAAAAAAACTCTGTAAAAAATCAGTCAACTGTGGTAAAATAGAAATATAAACACAGGAGACTGATTTTTTATGGCAAGAAGAAAAAGAGAACCGATGAGCGAGGGCAAGAAGAACATCATAGGAATGCTGCTTGTGGAATACGACATCAAGTCGGCAAAGGATATCGAGGATGCGCTGAATGACCTTCTCGGAGGGACGATCCAGGAAATGCTGGAGTCGGAAATGGACGAGCATCTCGGCTATCAGGCGTATGAGCGTTCCAGCAATCCTGACTACCGCAACGGCAATGAACGATATTGACCGTTCCGTTGATACCTTTGATTTTGCTATGCGGCGTAGGTTTCGCTTTATCGAGCTTAAAGCAAATGATATGGTAGATATGCTTGCCGACCTTGATGATGAGATCAGAGAAGAAGCAATAAACCGCATGGCAAATCTGAATAAAGCAATTGCCGAGACAGAAGACTTGAATGAAAACTATCAGATCGGTGCAGCATATTTTCTCAAGCTGAAAAAGCTGTCGTTTGAGCAGCTCTGGACTGATTATTTAGAGCCGCTGCTGCTTGACTATGTTCAGGGTATGTATAATGAAAAGGAAATAATGAGCAGCTTCAAGGCGGCATATAACAACACTAATGCCGATGCAGGTAATGAAGATGAAGATCAGGGATAATTCCTGTTATGCAAAAGCCGATTTTTCAGGACAGCCTGAACTTGTAAAAAGAATTGCCGATAAGACGCTTGAGCAGCTTGAAAAGGACGGCATATTTGTATTTCCAGAGCTTTTGAAAAACTCCGAAGACCTTTCCAAAGACCAGATGGTACTTCAAAGTGTGAACGACACATACCGTACCTCAAATCTAATGGGATATATCGGATATGGTGATAAGCAACTTTTTATCGGTTCAAGGTTTTCAAAAGGCAATAACGATCATTTTCTCAGATATATGCTCTCCCGGGTGCTTGAACTTCCGAACATTGTTAACTTTGATACTAATGCCGATAATGACGAAAAGTTGTTCAATATCCTTGTATTCCTGTTTCCACGCTATTTGAAAGCTGCTATGAGAAAAGGGCTTTTCAAAACATACATACGAAACAGATACAATGATGAAAATGTAAAGGGAACAATAGATGTTTCCCGCCATATATCAAAGAATACGCCTTTTGTAGGAAAGATAGCTTACAGCCAAAGGGAGTATTCCTATGATAACTCGCTTATGGAACTTGTACGGCATACTGTTGAGTATATCAGAAAAAAGCCATACGGCAAAAGCATTCTTCTGAAAGCAAAGGACGAGGTAAACGCGGTTGTAAATGCGACCTCGGAATATCAGCTGCTTGGCAGAAAAAGTGTAATAACAGATAATCTGCACACACCGATACGCCATTCCTATTACCGTGAATACAGAGCATTGCAGCAGCTTTGCCTTCTGATATTGCAGCACAGGCAGCACAAATTTGGCTCGGGTGTAAACAGGATATACGGTATCATTTTCGACGGAGCATGGCTATGGGAAGAATACATCAATACGCTTATTGGCGAGCATTTCTATCACCCCATGAATAAAGGAGGAAAAGGTGCTCAGCGTCTGTTTACCGATAACAATGGCATAAAGCAAGGACTTATATATCCCGACTTTATCAGCAAAGACTATGGCACTCGCATTATCGCTGATGCGAAGTACAAACCTATCGACAATATAGGCAACAAGGACTATCTTCAGTTATTAGCTTATATGTTCAGGTTTGATGCTCGCAAAGGATATTATTTATATCCGAAATCAGCTTCGGAAGATGATCTTGTTTTGAAATTAAATAAAGGCTCAACTTATGAAAATAACGTTGAGCCCAGAAATGATATTTGTGTTGTAAAGCATGGGTTGACTATTCCTGACAGTGCGGGAAATTATGCGGAGTTTGAGGAAATGATGAGGTCGGCAGAAATGAAATTTGTTGATTTTTCAGTATAGATTTGGTGAGCACATATGGAATATAAAAAATGCCTTTTAGAATACAAGAATAAAACTATTGATCTGAATGATCTTAGTGTATTATTGAAGAAAAATATAGCAGATACAAGTACACTTTATGAGGCTGTTATTGGACTTGTCGAAAGTGGACTTCTGGTGCCTGTCAAAAAATCCGGTATGAATGGGAATAAAAAATATCCGTTATATAAAAAATACCGTATCATAGCCGAGCCGGATATAAGCTCAGATGTTATCGGTCAGATAAGCAGCTTACATCCTATACTGCTTAAAAATGGATATTTGTCTTCTCACCCAAGTGTATATGACAATTACAAAAAAACGATCAATAAACTCAGTCAATATTTCTTTCAGCGCAAGAGCAATGTGCCCATATCCAGAAAGGAACGCTCATTTGAGATATTTGAACAGGAAAAGATATTAGATGACAGTTCAATAAAGTCGTTGATAAAAAGCCTTGGAATAACACAGGATGATCTGTGTTTTTACGATACTCCCGAATATTGCTTTCATGATTATATCCCCGAAAAAAAGAACAATATGGTTCTGCTTATTTGTGAGAATAAAGATATATGGTTCAATATAAGACGATGTATGTTTGAGGATAATTACAAGAGCCTTTTTGGGACGCACATTGATGGTGTTGTATATGGAAACGGAAATAAAGTATCTCAGAAAAAAGGAGCATTGATCGAATATGTCCGATTTATGGGCAGCCCGAATGTGCGCTTTCTGTATTGGGGAGACATTGACAGAGAGGGCTTTGATATATTCAGACGGACTAAAGCGGTCAATCCCTCGCTGGATATTTCGCTGTTTATTCCTGGCTACCGTAAGATGATAGAAAGAGCCAGACATATCCAACTCGAGGACAGCCCTTCTTCCCAAAAAGAGGGTATGCGCTTTGATGACCTTATTGAGCTTTTTACTCCTGAGGAAAAGATTTTTCTGAACACCGTTTTTACTGAAAATAAGCTTGTGCCACAGGAAATAATACCATATACATTGCTTAGCAAGGAGTGAAAAAATGCTTCGTTCTGATATTAAGGAACTGTTTTCCGGATTTGAAAACAGAATGCGGTTTATTGATATTGTCAGGAGTATAACTGTAACAAGTTATCCTGATGATATCAAGGCAATGTTTCGGGGCGACTATGACATAATAAACAATCTTGTTGTTGCAGTGCTTCTGTTCATAAAAGAGCGAACTCTCGGTGATATGCAGAGCTGCACTTTGAAGGATATAGAAAGCTTTCTTGATAGCATTGCATCTGTCATTCCGGAAGGATATGAAGTCAATACAGACAAACTGGCATATTTTATAGTTGTCAATGTTTTACAGAACAACGGAAAAATGATAGAATACAAGACCTTATTTCCTGACACCGAACAGTTTAAAGGTATGCCCATACGGCTTGTAAATGAGGAAAAGGGCTCATACTATCTGACAGATGATGTGTTTGATTTTTTATACAGATCAAAGGAGATAGAGTCAGAGCTTGATTATTCCGTCACCCGTTTCAAGATGCAGGAATATATGAAGCGTAAGAATTATTCCGAGGCTCTGTCTCAAAGCAGAGAGCTTGTGGCGAGGCTCAGGAACATGAGTCACAGCCTTGATGTTTTTATGCTTAGATGCAGGGAGAATATCACTAAAATAACAGTTGATGAATATGAGCGCATAATAAGCCAGTTCAGAAGCCTTATGACTGATGAACAGAAAGAGCTTGAGGATATACAAAAAAGTGCGATCAAAGAGGCATATGCTGTTAGGGCAGCACTTGAAAGCGGTGCAGATACTGAAGAATCCCGCAAGAATCTTAAAGCCATCAATGAGATAAACAAAAACCTTGATCTCACCATTTCAGAGCAGAGAGCTTTGATAAACACCAAAAACTCTGTATCGGAATCGTATAATCAGATCCTGCGTGACAGCTTCGCAATAAAGAACTATGAACGCTTGGATTTTGAGCATGACATAATGGTAAGACTGCGTAAGGCAGGTGACTGCCTTGGTGATGCTGTTATGACGCTACTGCTCCCACTTACAAAACCTGACCTTGAAAAGAAATTCAGTATAGAAAACTTTTACGCGTCCTACGGTGTGATAAAGGAAACAGAAGATGAACCGGGTCTTGATATTGACAATGAAGATACTGAGTCTGACGAGAAAGACCGGAAACGCAATGAACTGTATCTGGAGATATGCTCATCATTCTTTGCTTTTGTGCATGATAATGATCTCTTTGAGATAAACAAGTTTATTCGCTCTCTTTCGATGGACGAACTGTTAAGATGGAGCAAAGACGGGCTGCTTCCAAACACACTGATGTCTATTTTTCAGAACGGAGTTATCGACCTTGAAGCACTAAGTAAAGAAAACAACATCATAGTTTCCGAACCACTCGGAGAGCTTGATCTTTTATGGGCGCTGTCTGAACTGCCTAAAAGCTATCTTGAAATGAAGAAGATCATTTTTACGACACAAAACAAAAAATTTGATTTCACCGTAACTGACGGTGAATCAAATGCAAAAATAGAAATGACGGATTTTTTGGTGGAGGTGGAACGATGAACAGAGATGCGCTTGCACTGTTTCACGAAATGATGAAAAAGGGTTGGATCGACAGAAATGAGAATAGCCTTTTATGGAGACATTCAGAGGACCCCGATGTCAGGGATGAACTCGATCAGATAGGAAAAGAGCTTGGCTTTGAGGTGCTGCAAGCTCAGGATCGCATATATATGGTGCCCACTCAGGACAATGATCTGTTTCTTAAAAACAACATTGATTTTCGTTCAGATATCAGAGCAACAAACGATGTAAAGAGCAGAGATCTTTATCTGCTAAATTATCTTGCTATATATATTCTTTTTCTGTTCTTCCGCGGTCAGGGAAATGATGCACAGGTAAGAGATTTCATAACCAAGGAAGAACTGATAAAAGATTTCTCCGAGCACTGCAAGATCGTTACCGGCGAGGAGATAGATGATAGTGACCGGACTGATGATTACAGCGAGAATTTCCATATGCTTGCAGAAGATTGGTTATCCAAAAAAGAAGGCGATCCTGCAAGCCGTAAAATCGATGACCGTTACGGTGTTATAAACAAGTTATTATTGAAATTCAAGGCTGATGAACTGTTCACATCTGATGAAAGCGGTATAATAAGACCGACTAAAAAGACAAGGGATCTTATGCCTTATGTTTTAAGAAAAGATCGCATTCAGATGATAAACAACTGGATAGAGGAGGAAAATAATGCCGCAGATAAGTAGGATCAGGATAGTTAATTTCAACTACAATGACGGCAACAGGTTTATCCCGGACGAGCTTTATGACCTGACCTCCCCTGAAACGGGGAATGCGCTCAACACATTATTCAACCTTTATAACGGCGGCGGCAAGACTGTCCTGGTACAGCTGATGATGCAGCCTGTACATCCGAAGGCAATGGCAGGGGGCCGCCGTATTGAGGATTATTTTGTGCACTCCGGCGATCATTCCTTTATCCTGCTTGAATGGGAACTGGATGATAGCCGGGACAAGCTGCTTACCGGAATTGCCATTGCCGCCAGCACAAGCAACAAATCTGATGAGAGTCGGCGTGGAAATAATATCAGGTACTATACCTTCAAAACGATCTACGATGGTGATCCTACTCCATACAGCATACTTTCAATAATATGATTTTCAAAGTTAAGGAAAGTGCAATAGATATAATACATCCCAAATATCTATTCATTTATTTAAGTCGTAAAGAATGGGATAGAAAAGCAGAGTATTTGTCTTGGGGAAGTTCAACAGAGGTTTTTTCTTGGGATACATTTTGTGAAACCGAAATTGACCTCCCGCCTCTCTCTGTTCAGCAGAAGTATGTGGATATTATAGCTAAAAAACAAAATCAGCTTTCACAGTTGGTTGTTAAACTGTCTGATTTCATGCGCTTTTGTTGACTTTACAGCCTCACTGTGTTATAATAGAAAAGGCTATGTGCAATAGATATTTTATCTCTGTTGCGATCGAAATACTGTCATAAAAGGTGATATTTGACTATGATAAACTTTAATGTTCCCCCCTTTGCAGGTACTGAATTCGAGTACATGAAACAGGCGGTCGAGAGCCGCAAGATATGCGGTGACGGTGCTTTCACCAAAAAGTGCAACAAATGGTTCGAGGACAGATTTTCTGCACAGAAGGTACTGCTGACCACAAGCGGCACTACCGCACTGGATATGGCTATGCTGCTTTGCGATATAAAGCCGGGCGACGAGGTCATTCTTCCCAGCTTTACTTTCTCCAGCACTGCGACTTCGGCTGTTCTTGCCGGAGCTAAGCTCGTTTTCGTTGACGTCCGCCCCGATACCATGAATATCGACGAGACTAAGATCGAGGCTGCGATAACCGATAAGACCAGGGTCATCGTTGCGATGCACTATGCGGGCGTTGCCTGCGAGATGGATACCATCATGGATATTGCACACCGTCACGGGCTGATGGTGGTCGAGGACGCCGCACAGGGCGTTATGAGCACCTACAAAGGCAAGTATCTCGGCACTATCGGCGATTTCGGCTGCTATTCCTTCCATGAGACAAAGAACTACTCTATGGGCGAGGGCGGCGCACTTGTCATCAATAACGAGGCATACAACGAGAAGGCTGAGATACTCAGAGAAAAGGGTACTAACCGTTCCAAGTTCCTGAGAGGTCAGATAGATAAATACACCTGGGTGGATTTCGGCGACAGCTATCTTCCCAGTGAGCTGAACGCCGCTTATCTGTGGGGTCAGCTGGAGTTAGCCGACAAGATAAATGACAACAGACTTGCATCGTGGGCTAAGTACCGCAAGGCTTTCGAGCCGCTTGCCGAGTCGGGCAGGATAGAGCTGCAAACCATCCCAGAAGGCTGCAAGCACAATGCTCATATGTTCTATATCAAGCTGAAGGATCTTGAAGAGCGCACGGCGTTCATCTCGCATATGAAAGAAAACGGCGTGCTCTGCGTGTTCCATTACGTTCCTCTCCACAGCGCACCGGCAGGACTGAAATTCGGAAGATTTGACGGCGAGGACAGATACACCACTGCCGACAGCGACAGACTGGTAAGACTTCCTATGTACTACGAGCTGTCCGAAGAGGATTCCGATAAGGTCATAAGCACAGCACTGGATTTTTTCAATAAGTAAGGGAGCCGACGCATGGAAAAGCTCAGAACGATATACGGTGATAAAGCGATACTCAGACCGATAACCGCCGAGGATACACCGCTTATAGTAAAGTGGAGGAACAACCCTGCTGTTCAGCATAATTTCGTTTTTCAGCAGACCTTTACAAACGAGATGCACAACAAATGGCTGGAAACTAAGGTGAAGACCGGCGAGGTAGTTCAGTATATAATTGTAGATAAGGCGGCAGATACCCCTGTAGGCTCGGTCTATTTCAGGGACATCGATAACGATAATCACAGCGCCGAGTTCGGTATATTCATCGGCGAGGATATAGCCAGAGGCAAGGGCATAGGCTCAGAGACTACACGGCTGTTCTGCGATATGGGCTTTGAAGATCTTGCCCTGCACAGGATAATGCTCAGGGTGTTCTCTGATAACGAGCAGGCGAAAAAAAGCTATCTTAACGCAGGATTTGTCCTTGAAGGCGAATTCAAAGATATGGTCATGCAGAACGGCGCGTACCGAAGCATGACATTCATGGCAAAAATAGCTCCGAAACAGCATGATTAAGAGGTGTTAGAGAGATGGAAAAGGTCTCGTTTATCATACCGTGTTACAGATCGGAAAATACTCTTGGCGGCGTAGTTGCCGAGATAGAGGAGACTATGTCCACGCTGAGCAGATACGACTATGAGATAATACTGATAAACGACTGTTCTCCTGACGGAACGTTCAACGTCATACGAGAGCTTGCAGGCAGCAACAAACGTATCAAGGGGATCAACTTTGCAAAAAACTGCGGACAGCACGCTGCTTTGATGGCAGGCTTCAACCATGCTAAGGGAGATATTATAGTATGTCTTGACGACGACGGACAGACCCCTGCTAATGAAGTCGGAAAGCTGCTGGAAAAGATAGACGAGGGCTACGATGTGGTATATGCCTCCTATGCGCACAAGCAGCACAGCGGTTTTAGAAATCTTGGCAGTAAGGTGAATGCGAAAATGACCGAGGTCATGCTGGGCAAATCTCCTGACCTTTTCATAAGCAGCTATTTTGCCGCAAAGCGTTTCATAGTGGACGAGATGACAAATTACAAGGGCTGTTACCCTTATGTTATCGGACTGGTGCTCCGCTCCACCAAGAACATCTGCAACGTGCCTGTGCAGCACAGGCAGCGTGAGTCCGGCTCATCGGGCTACTCCATCGGCAAGCTGCTGGCACTGTGGCTCAACGGCTTCACCAGCTTTTCCGTAAAGCCGCTGAGACTTGCGAACTATCTTGGCTTTTTCTCGGCGGTCATAGGTCTGTTCTATGCACTCGTAATCGTCATTAAATATTTCGTCGTGCATACAGCACCTCTGGGCTGGAGCTCGACTACTGCCATACTGCTGATAATAGGCGGCGTAATAATGATGAGTCTCGGTATGATAGGCGAATATGTGGGCAGGATCTATTTGTGCATAAACGCCACGCCGCAGTATGTCATAAAAGAGATCATAGAGTGAGCGCCATAGATCGTTCCGCCTAACGGGAGTAAAAATGATATGACAAAAAACAATAAGAAGTATTTTCTGCTTCTGCATATAGTGCTGCTTATATATTCTGCGGGCACGGTATGCAGTAAGCTCGCCGCAGGGCAGGAGTTCATGAGCCTTAAATTCATACTCTTCTACGGCGGCGTGCTGCTTTCGCTGATGATATATGCCGTGGCATGGCAGCAGGTGATAAAAAATCTGCCCCTGACCACAGCCTTTGCAAACAAGGCTGTTACTCTTATATGGGGGCTGATTTGCGGCGCACTGATATTCCACGAGCAGATAACCGTCGGAAAGATGATCGGTGCTGCGGTGACTGCCGCAGGCATCATACTGTTTGTCACCTCCAAGGACAAGGAGGTGGGCGAAGATGAATAAGACCGTCATGTATTCAATGGTGCTGCTGGCAGGCGTGTTCATAAGCGCAGTATCGCAGGTGATGCTGAAAAAGGCAGCGCAGAAGAAATATGATTCGTGGATAAAGGAGTATGTAAACCCCCTTGTTATCTCAGCTTATGCCCTGTTTTTCGGGACAACTCTGCTGTCGCTGATAGCCTATAAGGAGATACCCCTTTCACTCGGGCCGATACTTGAGGCTACCAGCTACATTTACATAACAGTGTTTGGTGTGCTTCTCTTCAAGGAGAAGATAAACAAACGCAAGCTCATATCACTGGGGCTGATAATCACAGGCATAGTGATATACGCAGTGTTCGGATAGCATCATCAATAAAGGAGAGAAACTCAAATGAAAGGAATCATTCTCGCAGGCGGCTCTGGCACAAGGCTCTATCCGCTGACCATGGTAACTTCAAAGCAGCTTTTACCCGTTTACGACAAACCCATGATCTACTATCCCCTGTCAACGCTTATGCTTGCAGGGATAAAGGAGATACTGATAATCTCCACCCCCACTGATACTCCCAGATTTGAAGATCTGCTGGGTGACGGCTCCCAGTTCGGCATAAAGCTGAGCTATGCGGTGCAGCCCTCCCCTGACGGACTGGCACAGGCTTTCATCATAGGCAAGGACTTTATTGGCGATGATGAGTGCGCTATGGTTCTGGGCGACAACATCTTCTACGGCAACGGATTCTCCCACACCCTTAAGGAGGCTGTAAATAACGCCGAGAACGGCAGGGCAACGGTGTTCGGCTATTTTGTCAATGACCCCGAGAGGTTCGGGATAGTCGAGTTTGATGATAACGGCAAGGTGCTTTCCGTCGAAGAAAAGCCCGCTGAGCCCAAGAGCAATTATGCGATCACAGGGCTGTATTTCTATCCCAAGGGCGTTGCACCCAAGGCGGAGCAGATAAAGCCTTCGGCAAGAGGCGAGCTGGAGATAACCACCCTCAACGAGATGTATCTCAATGAGGGCGCACTGGACGTCCAGCTGCTTGGCAGAGGCTTCGCTTGGCTGGATACAGGCACTATGGACAGCCTTGTGGATGCTGCGAATTTTGTGCAAATGATCGCACAGAGACAGGGCATAACCATCTCCGCACCCGAGGAGATCGCCTATCGTTCCGGCTGGATAGACAAGGCTCAGCTCATGGTATCTGCCGAGAAATACGGCAAGTCCCCCTACGGCGAGCATCTGAGAAAGATCGCAACAGGAAAAGTTATTAGTATAGTAAAGTGAGGAATATGCTATGACAATAATAGTTACCGGCGGAGCAGGCTTTATCGGCTCGAATTTCGTGTTCCATATGCTGAACAAGTACCCCGACTACCGCATTATTTGCCTAGACAAGCTGACCTATGCGGGCAATCTGAGTACGCTGAAGCCTGTAATGGACAACCCGAATTTCAGGTTTGTAAAGGCGGATATATGCGACCGTGAGGCTGTGGACAAGCTGTTTGAAGAGGAGCACCCCGACGTCGTGGTGAACTTTGCGGCTGAGTCTCACGTTGACCGTTCTATCGAGAACCCCGAGGTATTTTTGCAGACAAATATCATCGGCACGAGCGTGCTGATGGACGCTTGCCGCAAGCATGGTATACAGAGGTATCATCAGGTAAGTACCGATGAAGTTTACGGCGATCTTCCCCTGGACAGACCCGACCTGTTCTTTACTGAGGAGACACCGATACATACTTCTTCGCCTTATTCAAGCTCAAAGGCGGGGGCTGATCTGCTGGTGCTGGCTTATCACAGGACTTACGGTCTGCCTGTGACTATATCACGTTGCAGTAATAACTATGGACCTTATCACTTCCCCGAGAAGCTGATACCGCTGATGATAGCTAACTGTCTGAACGACAAGCCCCTGCCGGTTTACGGCGAGGGTCTGAATGTGCGTGACTGGCTTTATGTTGAGGATCACTGCAAGGCGATAGACCTTGTTATTCACAAGGGTCGTGTGGGTGAAGTCTACAATATCGGCGGTCACAACGAGATGCGCAACATCGACATAGTGAAGCTGATATGCAAGGAGCTGGGCAAGCCCGAGAGCCTTATCACTTATGTTACCGACAGAAAGGGGCACGATATGCGATATGCGATAGACCCCACAAAGATACACAGTGAGCTTGGCTGGCTGCCCGAGACTAAGTTTGCAGACGGCATTAAGAAGACTATAAAGTGGTATCTGGATAACCGGGAGTGGTGGGAAGAGATCATTTCCGGGGAATATCAGAACTACTATGATAAAATGTATAATAACAGATAAAGCTTTAAGGAGTATATTCAGACAATGGTGGAAAGTAAAAAGGCAGGCAGGATAAGGGATAATATATGGCTGTGCTATACGCTGTTATTCGCTGTGACGGCATTGATGGCGTTTATGATTTTTATTATTTACGGCAAATCATTTATCTGGCAGGCTGACGGCTTTATGCAGCATTACCCCCATATAGTGAATATCAGACATATGGTAAAGGATCTGCTGCTGGAGCACAGAATATATTTCTGGACGGACGGCATAGGACTGGGCACGGATGTGATAGGAACAGCGTCCATTGAGTTTATGGATCCCTTTAATTATATAGCCGCTGCCTTTCCCGTAAAATATATGGATATTGGCTATTCTTTCAGCTGCGTTGCAGCATTGTATACCGCCGGTCTGACAATGATAGCTTTCCTGAAATATCACGAATACAGCAATTTCAAGCTGCTTGCCGGCGGTCTCAGCTATGCGCTGTGTAACTGGGGGCTCGGCGTTATAAACCACAGCTTTTTCCTGCTGCCGCTGATCCTTTTCCCGCTGGTAATACTCGGCATAGACAAGGTATTTGACAAAAAGAATCCCCTGCTGCTGATAATAAGCGTCACTCTGTCATTTTTGACCTTTATCTATTTCGCATACATGACGGCTATCGCTGCCTTCGTTTATATAATCGTCAAAGCTCTCAATGATAAAAACGTAAACATGAGAGCTTTCTGGGTACTGTTTTTCAAATTCGTCGGCTATATAGTGATCTCACTCCTCATATCCCTGCCGATAGTTGTATCGGTGACATTAAGTATATTAAATGCACCAAAAGGATCGGGATACAGCGAGAGCCTGATACCCTCGCTGAAAGAGCTTTGCAACTTTATACCCGGATTTACCAATTTTGCCGAAATAGGTACCAGCTACCTGTATATCGGTATAAACGCCCTGTTCACGCTTCTGCTGCCCATTATCGCGGTAAGCGCTTTCAAAAAAAGAAAGCTGCCTGCAATAATGTGTATGTTCAATGTCATAATGGTGATCGTGCCCGCATGGGGCATAATAACCAACGGATTCGGATACAGAACGGGCAGATGGTGCTATACTCTGGCTTTCTTCGGCGTATATGCTATGGTAGATGAGCTGGACGTTATCTTTGATATTACACCTAAGCAGAAAAAGCTATGCACAATATGGGCAGCGTCACAGGCAGCGCTCATCGTTCTGCTCAAAGCAACAACAGCCACCTTCTCCGCAGGACTGACAGCTGTCGCTTTCTGGAACCTCATATGCATGGTTCTGTTCCTGTCAGACACCGTCAATACCAAGAAGGCTGTAGCAGGTCTGCTGGCTGCAAATATAGGAATATCCTACTTTGTGGCATATTCGCCCTTTGCAGGCGGCAAGGTCGGCATATATGTTTCCGAAGGAAAGAGCTATGACTGCTATTCCAATTCGGTCCTCAGAGCCTACGACAAAATAACCGAGAAGGACGAAGGATTTTTCAGGGTGGATAACAACGAGCATTACAATATCACTCAGACGAAAAACCGCTTTGCCACTACTCCCGCAAATGAGGCTTTGTTCTGGCGGGCAAGAGGTATTTACGGCTACTTTTCAACCATAAACCAGAGCTTTATCGACTACAACGACAGCCTGCTCAACAGTGCCTGCAACTTCCGCAGAATAGCCTGTTATTCTATGGATAACCGTTCAAGGCTCAACTTCCTGTGCGGAGTAAAGTATTACCTTACCGAAAAAGATACAGAGAACACCGAAGTGCAGAGACGTTATGCAGGCTACGACTACAAGACCCTCAAAAGCATAGACGGTGTTGATATTCAGTGCAGCCAGCTTGACCCGGGGCTTGGTTATGTATTTGACAGCTCTATAACAAGATCTGAGTTTGATAAGCTCACTCCTCCCGAAAGAGAAGAGTGTATGATGAAAAATGTAGTCGTAGACGATGATAACGGAATAGAACTCTCCTCTCCCGATCTGACGAACGATGTCACAGAGCTTGACTACACGATTTCCGAGGATTCAGATGTAAAAACAACAAACGGCAGCTTTGAGATTAATAATAAAGGTGAAAAGCTGATTCTTAACATAGATCCGGAGGATTATAAGGAATGTGAGCTTTATGCGCAGGTGTGCGGTCTCAAAAGAACTCACTTCACCTCCGCTGACAGGGAAGAACGCCTTGAAGAGCAGGGCGAAAAGGATAACAGATACGATAAGGTAACAAATACCGTCAACGATCTGTTTACCGAGGAGACAGATAATATCGAGTACTTTATCACCTCAAATAAGATAACAAAGCGCGTGCTCGACACCACTGGTGAGCCTCAGGGCAGGGACGATATACACGATTTCATGTCAAACCTCGGTTATGCAAAGGATGGCAACGGACGTGTCACCATAGACTTCAAGACTCCGGGCAAATATACTATCAAGGATGTAAAGCTTTATGTATTACCGGTGAGCTCTTTTGAGGAAGACGCAAATGCGCTGAGCGAGCACAAGTTCAATGTGACCAGCTACGAAAGCGATCATATAGAAGGTACCTGCGAAGCCGACAGTGACAGCATACTGTACCTGAGCATACCCTACCACATGGGCTGGAAAGCCGTTGTTGACGGTGAAGAAGTCAAGCCGATAAAGGCGGATATTTGCTATCTGGGCGTGCCGATAAGCGCCGGTGAGCACAATGTGACGCTGATATACAGACCGGTATTCTTCAAGGAAAGCATCCTGCTGATGATAACAGGACTGATAGGTGCAGCAGGCGTGAGCATAGGCTTTGAGATCTTAAGGAAAAAGAAATCGGGCAGAAAAAAGGCTGCCGGTAAAGCCCGAGGATCTGAAAGCCGGCATACCTCATGAGCGCAAAGCACTTCTTACACAGAGAAGCTGTAGATAGAAAAAGACGGAGCTGCTGCGGGTGCAACAGCTCCGGTTTGTTATTTGTGTTCCTTTCCATGAAGGTATTCTGCATATGTAAGCCCGAGGAAAATGTAGATGAACGGGGTGGTGTAGTAGATCACCACGCCGAAGAATGAGCTTGCCAGATAGCACAGCGATACAAAAAAGCAGATCATAGTCGTTGAGGTCATATCCTTGTGCGCCTTGAAAGTTCTGATAAGTATCATACAGCAGGCAGTTATATACAGCAGCGATGCGGGGATGCCAAAGAACTCGGCGTACTGCAAAAATTCATTGTGGGGAGTGCCAACGTGATATGTGTTGAGCATACCCTCAACGCCGAAGCCTGTCCAGGGGCTTTCAGGCAGGTGCCGGACTGTGCCTTTCCACAATACCCAGCGGCTCGAGCCTGCGCTGTCAGCTTCAAGGGGGTCGGCGACTATCATGCCAATATCACCGAACAGAGTGACAAAGCTGGACATGATCGTCGCATACCGGAAGCTCATAACTAATGTTATCAGGATATACGCCACAAAGATCAAAACAGCTTCTATTCTGTCACGCTTAACTATGAAAAAGCAGTAGATCAAAAACAAGATCATTATGAGCAGCACCGCAAGATACGCACCAAGCGTATTATTGATAATAAGCACCATTGTCGCTATGACTGCCGATGCTGCGGCGCATATCTTCAAAACAAGGTTCTTTTCATAGACAAACATCAGTGCTCCGGAAGAAATGGTCAGTGCAAGGTAGTAGCCGTAGTGGTTGGCGTTGTGGAACACCGCACACACGCCTGCGCCGTTAAAGAATCTGATCTTGACAGCCCATTCATTGACAAGAGCCAGGATATTCACCGGCAGGGCGGTGAATATCATCGTATATATCAGCAGTTTTTTGACTCTTCAGGCATGATGGTGGGTAGAAATCAGCCCCAAAGCCCATAAACACGTCACAATCCCAGTATAGGTTTTCGGTTGGGAAGTGGAATGTGTAAATCTGAGCAAACCAGGTATACCATATCGATCAGATTCCGGGTATTGCGAAAGCCGTATGCTTTGCGGATGACAAGCTTGATCTTGTTGTTGGTAGCTTCAATTCGAGCCTCTGAAAAAAAGTCTGTAAAAAGTCAGCAAACTGTGATAAAATTTGGTGCATATGACAGTTCTCATGTTATTTCAGGGGGACTTGTAGGCTATGCAGGAAACGGTTGTCGTGCTTATGATATGCATATCACTCATACTGATAACACGTCTGTTACGATTGGAACATCAGAAGTGAATATGTCCGGCGTCATTGTTGGACTTATGCAGCCTAAAAGTCAAGGCTCTGATGAATGTAAAGCCGAGTTTGTGAATTGTGAACTCAAGGAAATCAATGTTGTCGGAAACAAATATGCCGGAGGATTTTATGGCGGAACATGGAATACAGGAAATATTGGCTGGGTCGCTAACAAGATCAAGATTGATAATTGTAAAGTGATAGGTGATTCCACAAATAAAAACACTATATCTGCTGAAATGTGTGCAGGCGGTTTTGTTGCTGATGGTTTAGTTTGGGCGAATGATGTTCCAAATATTGAAATAGCGAACTCTCTTGTATCGAATTACAATATTTCTAATAATGTAGCGGATACAATCATAGCGCCCGTTACCGAGTATAAACCAAATAACAACTGTGCAAAAGGAAATGGTGAAGCAGTCGGAGTCGGCGGCTTTATCGGCTATGTGGATTCACAATATAATATTGCCCATGTTACCTGCTATATCCACGACAGCTCTATTGAAGACTGTAATATCACCGCCAAAAACAGCAGTGCGCATGCCGGCGGTGCTGTAGGGCAGGTTGTTGACAATACAGCGAATGTTACAAGCGGAACAGCAGAGAGCGGAAATCTTATCCTTGGATATAACGTAAAGCTAAAAAACATAACTTCTGATAATCCTGATAATTTGGGTGCATGGATAGGTATACTAAACTCCGACGACACCACCACCAAGATCCAGTTCACCGGTCTGGGTATCTACGGCAACGGTTTCACACAGAACGTCGGCAACCGGGCAAGCTTTGAAAACGCCTCTTTCGTCTACGCCGACTACGACGGTGCGTGCGCGAACATGACTGAGGACAACGAAAACAAGGCGACATTTAATATTGACAGTGATGTGGATATGCCCAAGTACCCCTATGTCAATGTCAACCCGCAGTCTAACATGGGTATACGCAGTGACAAGGGTCATGTGGAAGAAAATGCTGTTATAAGCGGTGACGGTGCGGTGCTCTTGGCTAACAACGGCAATGTTGCGAATTACAACACCTACACCTCCGGCAGGACTATGGCTGCAAAGCTGTATGATGAGCTGGCAAATACCGCCAACAGCAGACGGTATACCACCTTTGCCGAAACGATGATCGACGGCACAAGTACTAAATACAAAGATATGGTTATAGCGGACGGTCACACGCTAAGGTACTACCTGCAAAGGACAACCAACGATGACGGTGACCGTATCTCAACCTACAAGACAGAGAAAGGCACTTTGCCAAACGGTGTAAAGGACTTTGCGTGCATCATGATATCTACAGCGGACGATACTGAAACTACTAACCTCATCAATCAGTATATTCGTCTTGTAACAAATACAACCGATGACTACACTAAGACCAGCGATTATTATGATGTGGACGTTAAGACCTGTCAGCTGGTAACGGACGAGGACACTGACTATTCCGAGTTTAAGCTTATTACAGATGAAAACGATCCGTATTATCCGGCGAGCGTTACTCTGACAAAGGGAACAAACGGAGCATCGGGCAAGTTCAGCATGGTGAAAGCGAATGCTGACTCCACCAGAACGAACACCTTCACTCTTATAGATGTTCAGTTTAAAGACCCACTGAATACGAACAAAGTCGCCTATCATCTCTACGTACCGGTTTATACAACGGTGCAGATGGAGGTAAACTTCTATGCGGCAATGAAGACCGGGGCATATTCCAATACGTATAAGGACAATGGTACTATCGAGTCCGAGTATGAGAAACTGCTGAATAAAACGGATTACCCCGACTATATCCACGTAGATAATCTTAATACATGGTATACGATGTATTTCCGTTACAGCTATGCGAAAAGCGATCTTGAGGGGATGCTCAGTGCCGGAAATCTGAACTGGAATCATGATAAGTATGTGATCCTCACAAAGGAACAGCCTTTAACCATTCACATAAAGCTCTGCAACCCTTTAAATCCCTGTATATCCACATTCTCATGTTAAGCCCAAATCACGAATCTCTACGCAACTCTGCATAAAAATATATATTTTGGGGTCAAATTGGGGTCAGCGGTGGGGTCAATCACGAAAGGGTAATTTTTCCGTCAAGCTCTGTGAAAGACTTCTTCTTAGCGTCCTTGGTGGCTTCCATATATACGTCCATTGTGGTCGCTATGTCTTTGTGACCTAATATCTCTTGAATGACTTTAAGGTTGCTCTCGTTCTCGCAGTAGCGGGTGGCGAATGTGTGCCTGAGATTGTGACAGGAGAAATTCGGTAGCAGCAGCGGCTCACGTTTTTCCTTTTCAGCCTTTTCCATTTCTTCGATATTATGTGCCAGCACTATTCTTTTTATAGTTCTGTTGATGGTCTGCGGATTGTGGACGTTTCCAAAGCGGTTCAGAAAAATAAAACCGGTATAACCATTGTAGGTCACGTTGCAGGTGATACCCACATCTTCCTGAAACTTTTTCTCGTCCAGTAAAGCCTGTCTTACGTCGGAAAGCATCGGGATCATTCTTGTACCTGCTGCGGTCTTGGTGTTTTCCGAGATCTGAAAGCTGCACTCCTTAGTCTCACGCTGATAGTAAGTGATACCATGATTGATGTCGATTATGCCTTCGTCCATATCAACATCTTCCCACCTTAATGAGATCACCTCTGACACTCGGCAGCCTGTTCCGAGAAAGAACGTGAACAGCGGCAGCCAGTGTGAATACATCGGGTGAGTTTTGATATACTCAATGAACGCTTTCTGCTCGGGAATCGTAAGCGCATGACGCTTGGGTCTTTGATAGTTGTGCGCCTTTTTGCACTCGCCCAAAGCATTTACAGCAGGATTCTTGCGGATATAATCGTCATCAACGGCAAGATTGAAAAGCTGGTTCAAGACATTCTGTATGACCTCGATAGTGTTGAATGACAGCCCTCTTGTATCGTGCAACTCGTTGTAAAAACGGCGTACATCTGACTTCTTCACATCTTTTATCCTGATCTTTCCGAAGCCGTCCTGAACGTACTGCTCATACATATAGATATAATTGCCGCGGGTCGATGACCTGAGACCTTTCTTGTCGGTAAGCCAATTCTTATAAATATCGTTGACTGTAAGATTTTCATCAGGCGTTTTGATACCCTCATAAATATCACGGTTCACCTCCGACTCCTTCTTGCGAAGCTCGTCTAAAGTCTTGGCGTATACCTCATGGCGTTTGCCCATTTTATCAGTCCATCGGTAGGTGTATCTGTCTTCCTTTGCCTTGTAGCGCTCGCCGTCTTTCAGGACTTTACCTTTTGGATCTTTTCTTCTCTGCATATTTAAAACTCCTTTCATCTATGCAGAAAAGAACCCTATGTATATTATAGCACACATAAGGCTCTTTTGCAAGTATTAAAAGCCGATTTTTATAAATAATTTTCAGATAACAAATACGTTGTCCAGATAAGCCTCCAGTTTCTTGCGCTTTATAAGGCGCTTACTGCCGTTCCATATTACGAACGGGCAGTTTTTATCGTTTGTCATCTCTCTGAGTTTATTGATGCCGATGTTAAAATATTCGGCGGATTCTTCCAATGTAAGATATGCTTTCTCGCAAATTGATAATTTCTCTTTTAACAAATATTTTCTCCTCTCATAATTCAAAATCTCTGTATAGGCTCGATCAGTTCAAAGTGAATCTTGTACTGCATTTTTTATCATTCCTTTCATAGCAAAATATAATAAGTCGGTTGACGGTACGGGCAGGATATGGTATAATTATCATATAGAAAATGAATAATAATTCCCGGAGGCAATTATGCTGATAGACTTTAATAATATTGAAAAGATAACCATGCCCTGTATGAATAACGGCACAGGTGAAATGACAGTGAGAATGTATAATGATGAAAAGTATCGTATCATTCCGACTATCATTCATGCAGGCGGCAGTATTGGTATGCACACTCAGAATTCGGGTGACGATCTCAATTATATATTAAGCGGCATCGGTAAAGCTGTTTGTGATGATACTGAAGAAGTGCTCTGCCCGGGCGTAATACATATCTGCCCTAAAGGTTCTCAACACACTATCATCAACACTGGTGATGATGGTCTTGTAATGCTCACCATTGTTGTTGCCAGATAAACCATATCCGTAGTGCAGTCGTTTACATATCCGACATTATTATTTTGCTTTATTATCAGCGACAGAATTATCGCCTGCCACTTCTGTATTTTCATCAGTCGCCGCAGCATTCTCG
>CACXDI010000098.1 GCA_902766335.1 uncultured Ruminococcus sp.
ACGTTGATATCAACGGCGGTCTGGTTATCCGCATAGGTGGAGAATATCTGAGTCTTCTTGGTGGGGATAGTGGTGTTTCTCTCGATCATCTTGGTAGCGATACCGCCGGCAGTCTCGATAGAGAGAGACAGCGGAGTAACGTCCAGCAGCAGCAGACCGTTCTCAACGTCGCCGCCCAGGATACCGCCCTGATATGCAGCACCGAGAGCTACGCACTCATCGGGGTTGATGCCCTTGAAGGGTTCCTTGCCGATAAAGTTCTTAACTGCTTCCTGAACAGCGGGGATCCTGGAAGAACCGCCCACCATGAGCACCTTGTTGATCTCGCCTATGGACAGACCAGAGTCGGACAGAGCCTGACGTACAGGGCCCATGGTCTTTTCTACTAGGTCTGCGGTCATCTTGTTGAACTCAGCCTGAGTGAGGGTCAGCTCTAAGTGCTTCGGGCCGTCAGCGGAAACGCTGATGTAAGGCAGGCTGATAGTAGTGGAAGCGGTGGAGGAAAGCTCGATCTTTCTCATCTCAGCTTCGGTCTTGAGTCTCTGCATAGCCATAGGATCCTTGGTGAGGTCAATGCCCTCCTGAGCCTTGAACTGCTCTACCATCCAGTCGATGATCCTCTGATCGAAGTCATCGCCGCCGAGGCGGTTGTTACCAGCGGTAGCAAGAACCTCGGTAACGCCGTCGCCCATTTCGATGATAGATACATCGAAGGTACCTCCGCCTAAGTCATATACCATGATCTTCTGATCCTCTTCCTTATCTATACCGTAAGAAAGTGCAGCCGCGGTAGGCTCGTTGATTATTCTCTTTACGTTCAGACCAGCGATCTGACCTGCGTCCTTGGTAGCCTGACGCTGAGCGTCGGTGAAGTATGCAGGAACGGTGATAACAGCCTCTGTTACCTTCTCGCCCAGATAAGCCTCAGCGTCGCTCTTGAGCTTCTGAAGGATCATAGCGGAGATCTCCTGAGGAGTGTACTCCTTGCCGCCCATAGAAGCCTTGTAATCGCTGCCCATGTGTCTCTTGATAGAGATAACGGTGTCCTTGTAGTTGGTAACAGCCTGACGCTTAGCCACCTGACCTACAAGTCTGTCGCCGTTCTTGGAAACGCCCACAACGGAAGGGGTAGTTCTCGCGCCCTCGCTGTTGGGGATAACTACGGCTTCGCCGCCCTCTACTACTGCTACGCAGCTGTTAGTTGTACCTAAGTCGATTCCGATTATTTTGCTCATAAGTCATTACTCCTTTTTTATATATAAGTTGTTTTTCACTATGTTATTATGATGCGCAGTATTCTGCGACCTTATTATAAATATACTCCGAGGAATAGCTGTCCTCGTCCTCGAAGGTCAAGACATACGGCTGAGCAGGATGATTAAAGTCTTTCCTTCCCGCCTGTTTTTTCTCCTGATACTTTTCGTATACAGTATCGGCGAACTGCTGTCTCTGCTCCTCTGTCATGGAAGATAGTATATCCCGTTGACAGATAAGTATTTCGTAGCAGCCGATCCGATTCGCTTCTTCAAGAGCCTCCGAATCGTCGAGATCTATCTCGCTGTCCGAATAGACCTTTGCCTCCGCGTACTTTTTCAGCAGAGCCTCCGCCGCATCGTCGCGTTGTTTCAGCACCGACATTGCAGCTATCTTTTCGCTGACATGCTTTATTCCCATTTCATAGGTATCAAAAGCATACACCTCAAAGAGCATCGGGTCTTCAACTATGCTATCAACAAGCTCATCAGTGGGAAGTTCGTCAGGAGCGTCATCGTCCGTTTCGTTTACCGGCGCCTCTGCTGAGCTTGTGTCCTCCGGAAGCTTTGAGTCGGTGCGGCTCTCTGTCGCGCATCCCGTGAAGCAGATAAAGCAGAGCGCTGTAGTTATCACGGTTATAAGTCTCAAAAGCTCCATGACAATTCCTCCGTTCTCTACGGATTAGCCACGACTACCATGGGGTATCTGATGACCTTGTCGCCGATCATAACGCCCTTTTCAAAGACCTGCGCTACCACGTTCTCGCCCAGCTCGGGGTCTTCTATCTGGCTGACCGCGTTGGCGGTAGCGGGGTCAAAGGGCTCGCCGGTGGGGTCAATGATCTTGACCTTCATCTTGTCGAAGGCGTCCTTGAACTGCTTGAGTATCATCTCGACGCCTGCCTTGTAGTTCTCGTCGGAGCACTCAGCCTCAGCCGCACGCTCGAAGTTATCGAATATCTTGATGAACTCCAGCACCGTGTCTCCCACGGCGGTCTGTCGGGTCTCAAGCTGTTCCTTGGCGGTGCGCTTGCGGTAGTTGTCGTACTCTGCCATAAGTCGAAGGTACTTATCCTTCTGCTCGCTGAGCTCAGCGGCAAGCTTATCCTCGGGAGACGCTGTCTCCTCCTCAGCTTCGGGAGCCTTCTCTGTACCGGCTGTCTCCTCTGCCGCTTCCGACTCGGCTGCCTGTTCCTCGGCTTCCCTTTCTATCTCCTCTTCGATCTCAGTCTCGAGGTCGATATCATTTGTCTTTTCTGTATCCATCAGCTGTTTCCTCCTTCTTCTGTTTCTTTATCTTCTATCTCTAATCTTGCGGTATCATCATCGCGCTCACTCAATAGTGTGGTGATGCGCTGTGAGAAATATTCAAGATAAGGTATGAACTTTGAGTAGTTTATCCTCATAGGCCCGATAAGCCCCAGCCTTCCCGCCTGGACGCCGCCCTTTTTAAAAGGTGCGGAGATTATCGACGAGTTGTGTATCGCGAAGCTGTCGCCCTCCGACGAGAAGCTTATTTGCAGATCGCTGAAGCTGTCATTGAAGAACTTCTCGATCTCCTTCTGGTTGTCCAGGAAGTCGATGATCTCGCCCTGATCGAAGTCCTTGCAGGTGAGCAGGTTCTTCTCGCCCTGGAGCTTTATGTCCTGCGCCGTCATTTCCTTGGCGAGGTTGAAAAGCTCTCCCAGCAGCGGCGTCAGCGTCACCATATAAGCGCCCATTGCCGTGCGGATCTTCTCTATCATTTCCTCAGACACATCGTCGATCGGCATACCCTGCAAATTCTCCGCAAGGTATTTGTCGAAGAACTCCAGCTGCTCGTGAGTCAGGTCAAATTCCAGCCGGCAGACCTTATTCTTTATCTTGCCGTTGGAGGTTATCATCAGGATAACGTACATACGCTTGCCGGTAGGTATGACCTCTACCTTAGATATAAGGGAGAACTTAGGCGTGGAGCTTGCCACTACCGACGCGCACTGTGTAAGCTGTGTCAGCGCAAGCGACGCGGAGTTTACCAGTTCCTCTTCGGAAGCGTTCTCGTCCAGCATGGAGTCAAGCGCCCGCTTTTCCTCGTCGGTGAGCTGATCCCGCTCCATGAGCGTGTCAACGTAGAGGCGGTAGCCGTTGTAGGTAGGAATCCTGCCCGCCGAGGTGTGAGGCTGTTCGAGGTAGCCCTGCTTTTCAAGCTCTGCCATTTCGTTGCGGATAGTAGCGGAGGACGCCTTGACGTGCGCCATGATAGCCTTTGAACCCACCGGCTCACCGGTGACGATATATTCATCTACCACTGCCTGAAGGATCTTTAGCTTACGGCTGTCCATTTTTTCGCCCCTCTCTTTAGCACTTATCACGCTTGAGTGTTAGCACTCTTTGTCTCTGAGTGCTAATTATAGTTTATACCTTTTTCCGCAAATTGTCAAGAGTGTTTTATAAAAAATTTCTCTCAAACTTGCAAAAAAATCCCGTCTCTCTTTTGTGCAGTTTTCCCAAAAGGAAGCCTTTTATTCGTCATTTCGGGCGATCATGAAATAAAACGGCAATATTTCTTCCATTTACTGTAAAATATTTTGTGCATTGGCTACATAAAATTACAAAGCGGTTACAATTTTTACAACACGACTACAATCTTTTGCCGAAAACCTTTACACACCGCGCCAAACCGTGTTATAATGCCAATTGTGGATAAGAAAGGTGTTTATTGGAAACATTATGGAGGAAAGTATGAACATTAAAAATAACATTTTAAAACGTGCGGCTGCGCTTGCTGCCGTATGTATCATTGCGGCTGCGCCCTTTGCGGGCAGCATGACCGCAAGCGCTTACAGCGATACGGCTCAGACCGAGCAGATCGAAAGCGTATCCAAAAAGAAGAAGGCTTTAGTCGAGGACCGCTACTACCGCGTGTCCAAAAACGTAAAGCTCTTCAAGAAAACAGCCAAGGGCGTAAAGAGCGCCAAGCAAAAGACCGACAAGGCATTTTTCGTTTCCGGAAAGCTTGCAAAGGCTAACGGCAACATCATGAAGAAGGGTCAGAACGAAGACGACGCTGTTTACATCAAGCTTTCGAGCGGCATTTACTCCGGATATTATATAGAGGAATACGCCGGCTGCGAGTGGGAGGACGAGGTATACGCCAAGCAGCGCATCGTCACCGAATACGGACGCTCTATGAACGGCGGCTGCTATTCCTACGGCTCTTCCGGCTACCGCTGCACCGACTGCTCGGGTCTTACCATGCAGTGCTACGAGCAGATAGACTACTACATGGCGCACAGCACCGTATCTCAGGCAAAAGAGGGCAAGGGCGTCAAGCTGAAAAACGCTCAGCCCGGCGACATCATCGTGCTGAACTACCAGTCTCACGTTGCGCTGTATCTGGGCGGCGGCAAAATGGTACACGCCATGAACAGCAGCGACGGTATCAAAGTCGAGCCGATTTCCAAGCTGAAGTATTATCATGTGGATACGGTGAGACGGATAATCGAGTGATCTATTTAAGAAATAGAGCGGGGTTGCACTCGGATCGCTTCGCTCTCTCGCGCAATAAAAACCGGCAGTACTGGTCTGGTACCGCCGGTTTTTTTGTGTGCCTTTGGCACACATGGGGGGCTCTGCCCCCATGCCCTCGCAAGGGGGACCCTTTTGGAAAAGGGTCTCCCCTTGACCCCACCTAAAACTTTTTGCTTTACCACCACATATGCTGTTCTATCAGGGATATCTTGTCGTAATCGCCTGTCGAGGCGGCGCCCAGAGCGAACAGCACGTCGGTGGCGCCTACTTCATTGACGAACCACAGGGAATTTACATCGAAGAAGCGGTTGTCGCATACGTATATCTTCGAGAACGACTGGGTGAGGAACGGCACTAGTGCGTTGCCGTAGCTGTCCTTGAATATCACCAGCACCCGGTCATTCTTCACGTCGGTATCCACCTCGATTATCGCCTGATCGGTGCCGACGAATACCGTGTAGCTTGAGCTTATATCCATGTCCTCAAAGAACAGCTTGCTCTCGTACTTCCCGCCGAACCAGGTGTCATTGAAGAACACCTTGCACTTGTCGAGGTTTGCGGGCTTGTAGTAGGTGAAAAGGTCAGGGTACTCGGCGAGCGCCTGGATGTTGTTGACGGTGTAGAACGCCCCCAGATAGCCCTCGCGCTCCACCGCCTCGTAGGTGTCGAACTCGGCAAAGGGCACCTCTGCCTGCGACGCAAACTCCCTTGCGGCGTAGAATGCGGCAAGCGGCTGCCAATGGTAGTCGGTGCGGGAGTAGAGGTACTCCGCCTTGTGCTCGTCGAGGAGCTCTGCTATCTTCACGCCCTTGGCGGCGGTCAGTTTTTTGTATACCTTCTTTTCGCTCTTGATCTGACTGGGAGCGTCTTTTTTTATGCCCGACGGAGCGTAGTACTCCTCCGAGCTGGGTATCATCATCAGCCGGACGCTTACCTCGTCGCCGGCGTTCTCGGCGAAGCTGTTGACGCAGTCGGCGAGGTACTTGCCGTTGTTCTCGTCATAATAGCAGCGCTCCATAGCCCTTACCTGGGGCGTGCCCTCGTAGGCGAGTATGCAGGGACCCACCATTTCGTAGGTATCCACCTCCGGCGGCGCCGAGGTAGTGGCGAGGGTAGTCGTAGTCTCGGCGGTGGTGGTGACGGCAGTTGTCTCGGCAGCAGTCACCTGAGTCTCAGCCGGCCGGGCAGTACCCTCCGCAGGCTTTTTGTCAAAGCTTTTGTCCCCGCAGGCGGTGAGCAGGCATACCGCAGCCGCCAGCGGAAAGATGTATTTCCTTTTCATTCACATTCCTTCCCGGTTCATCTTTTCTTCAGCGACGCCACCACTACGCTTCTCGGCTCCAGAGTGAGCACGTTCCAGCTGCGGGCTATGCAGGCGTTGTAATCGGTGGTCTTTTTGTGCATAGCGTTGGTGTAGAAATCTATGTTCCAGTCGTAGTCCATAGGAAGTCCGGGCAGCTCCACAGGGCAGCGCTCCCAGTAGGCGTTTATGCCGATGAACACGGCGTCGTCCCTGCCACGCTTGTCCTTGCCCGCGAACATAACGCCTATAACGTGGTCATCGTCGCGGAAGCTGTTGTTCCAGGCGGTGGTGTTGTGTACGCTTATCTCGGGGAAGCCGAAGGAGCTGGGGCCGGTGGCGTGTCTTATGATCTCGTGCTTTTTGCGGAACGCTATCATATCCTGCACGAAATCGTGTATCTCCCTGTATGTCTTGAGGCGCGTCCAGTCGAGCCATGATACCTCGTTGTCCTGACAGTAGGCGTTGTTGTTGCCGAACTGGGTGTTGCAGAACTCGTCGCCCGCGAAGAACATGACAGCGCCGCGGCTGCAAAACAGTGTGGCAAAGGCGTTCTTTATCATGCGCATACGCAGACCGTTCACCTGAGGATCGTCGGTGTCGCCCTCAACGCCGCAGTTCCAGCTGGTGCTGCTGTTGTCGCCGTCGGTGTTGTTCCAGCCGTTGGCTTCGTTGTGCTTGGTGTTGTAGGAATAAAGATCGTACATGGTAAAGCCGTCATGGCAGGTGAGGAAGTTCACCGAAGCGTTATGCCAGCGCTCCGGCGGGTAGAGGTCTGCCGAGCCGGTGATGCGCTGCACCGCGTACCACGCCATGCCGTAGTCGCCCTTTAGGAAGCAGCGGAGATCGTCGCGGAATCTGCCGTTCCACTCCGCCCAGCGGTTCCAGCTGGGGAAGCTGCCCACCTGATACAGACCGCCCGCGTCCCACGCCTCGGCTATCAGCTTTACGCCGCTGAGTATGGGGTCAAAGGCTATGGTCTTTAAAAGCGGCGGGTTCTCCATGGGAGCGCCGTCCTCGCTCCTGCCCAGTATCGACGCAAGATCGAAGCGGAAGCCGTCCACGCGGTATTCTATTACCCAGTAGCGCAGGCAGTCGATGATGAACTGCTGGACTATCGGGTGGTTGCAGTTCATGGTGTTGCCGCAGCCGCTGAAATTGACATACTTGCCGTCGGGGGTGAGCATATAGTACACGCTGTTGTCCAGACCCTTGAAGGAGAAGATAGTTCCGTCCTCGTTGCCCTCGGAGGTGTGGTTGAACACAACGTCGAGGAATACGAGTATGCCGTTCTCGTTGCAGGTGCGGATAAGGCGTTTCAGCTCGTCGCCCTCGTGGTTGTACTCCACGTCGGAGGTATAGCTGGTATTTGGCGCGAAGAAGCAGGTGGTGTTATACCCCCAGTAGTTCATCAGCAGGTTGCCCTCGTAGCTGCGCTCCTCGTAAAGCTCGTCGAACTCGAACACCGGCATAAGCTCTATGGCGTTGACGCCCAGCTTTTTGAGATAGGGTATCTTCTCGATAACGCCGTCAAAGGTGCCGGGATTCTTTACGCCCGAAGTTATGCTCTCGGTAAAGCCGCGGACGTGCAGCTCGTATATTACAAGATCGGTGAAGGGTATATCCTTCTTCTGGAAGGTACCCCAGTCGAACTTGTCGGTACAGACTCTGCCGTGATAGCAGTCGGCGGTACCCGATTTCTTGCCCCAGACGCTCTGCCCTGTGACGGCGCGGGCGTAAGGGTCTAAGATATTGGTCTTTTCGTTGAACAGCAGACCCTTCTCGGGGGCATACTCGCCCTTGAAGCGGTAGCAGTATTCTATCTCGTAGATGTTCAGCCCGTAGATCATGATAGACCAGGTATCGCCGATGCGGTAGCTGTTGGGGATAGGGATTATGGCGAAGGGCTTGGTCTCGCCCCGGCGGAACAGCACAACTGAACAGCCGGTAGCGTGGGAGGAGTGTATGGTGAAATTCACCGCCTTGAACATGGCGGAGGCGCCGTTTAAGTTATAAAGCCCGGGTCTGCATTCAAATCCGGAGATTATATCCGTAGCCTTGTAAGTTTCGGAGTTTTTCACGTTATCACGTCCTTTATATAGTATATTATAATACTATTATATACTATTTTTAGCGCTTTTTCAATCGGTTTTTTACATGAAAAACATCCCTGTAATTTGACATAGCCGATATTTGTTTAACTTATTTTGCAAATAACGGACGCCGGTTTATTTAGCGTCCCACCGCACAAAATGCCCCCGAGCAATTTGAAAACGCTCGGGGGTATTTTAGACCTGCCCACTAACTCCTTGCACAGCTCATGAAAAAATCTTTCGCCATGTGCCGCACGATGAGTTAGCGGACAGGTCTATTCATATCTTGATATTGAACACAACAAGCGCTATGTTGAAGAACACAAGCGTCGTGGAAGCGTCAACTATCGTGGAGATAAAGGGCGCTGCCATAAGGGCGGGGTCTATCTTGACCGCCTTAGCCGCCATAGGCAGGATACAGCCGATGAGCTTTGACATCACCACCGCCGCGAATATCGCAAGCGAAACGCATATGCCCAGCTTTACCTGATCTACCGAGGTGTCGCCGGAATACTGTATGCAGATCCTGATGAAGTTGACTATCGCAAGTATCACGCCGACTATCACCGAGATGCGAAACTCCTTGAACACTACCTTGAAGAAGTCTCTCAGCTCTATCTCGCCCAGGCTCATACCGCGGATCACCATGGTGCTGGTCTGGGTGCCGCAGTTACCGCCGGTACCGGTCAGCGTAGGTATCGACGCCACAAGAAGCGGGATAGTCGCGAACGCCGCCTCATAGTGACCGATGATGATACTGGATATGGTAGAAGAAAGCATCAGCACCAGCAGCCACACTATACGGTTGCGGGCGTGGGCTATAACGGAGGTCTTGAAGTAGCTCTCCTCAGAGGGCAGAGTCGCAGCCATGTGCGCCATATCCTCGGTAGCCTCTTCCTCTACTACGTCCATAGCGTCGTCGAAGGTCACGATTCCGACTATGCGGTTCTCGTTATCCACGATAGGCAGCGCCACGAAGTCGTACTTTGCGAACTGCGCCGCCACCTGCTCCTGGTCATCGGTGGTGAGGGCGGTGATGACGTTCTCGTCCATGATATCGCCGATGATATCGTCATCGTCGGCGGTCAGCAGGTCGAGTATCGAAAGCACGCCCACCAGCCGTCTGTCCTGCTCGGTGACGTAGATCGTGTATACCGTCTCCTTCACCATACCGAGGGAGCGTATCTTTTCAAGACATTCCTTTACCGTCTGGTCTCGCTTCATATAGACGAACTCGGTGGTCATGATCGAGCCGGCGCTGTCCTCGGGGTATTTGAGTATCATGTTTATCATCTTGCGCGACTGGGGGTCAGACGCCGCAAGTATACGCTGCACCACGTTCGCGGGCATTTCCTCTATAAGGTCTACCGTATCGTCGATAAACAGGTTATCCACGATATCCTCAAGCTCGGTATCGGTGAAGCGGTTTATCAGCAGCTCCTTCATGTCCGATTCCATGTAGGTGAAAACCTCAGCTGCGGTATCCTTCGGAAGCAATCGGAACAGCAGGGAAATATCCTTGGCGTCCACTTCCCTGTTGTCATGGAACCCCTGCATCAGGTCGGCGATATCCGCCTCCTCCAGATGTGAGAAGGTCTCCTTGACGGTCTTGAAGTCGCGCTTCTCAACAGCTTCCTTTACGGTCTCATACATACTCAACACCCCTTTCCGGATTTAAAGCAGCCTAAGCGCTGCCGCCCTGCCGGGGTCGGCAGAGCATTATTTTAAAAAGATCATACAAATTCTAATGCGATCCCTAAGATAAACAAGCCCAGCGAAAGAACAGACACCAGCAGAAGAAAGAACCGCCCTGCTTTGCCGGGAAGATCTTCCCTCAGCATTATCTCGCTGTCCATGACCGCAACGGTAACGGTATCGCTTTCTTTCAGCCTTCGGGCGCGTCTGTTTGTTGTGGAAAACACGCCCTCACAAAAGACTCCGCTGCCGTCCGTGTAGGCTATATCGAATACATATCTTGTGACATAGCTTCTGCCGGCTTTATAGCGGGCGGTTTTCTTTGACAGCACCTCGGCGTCGGTATAGTACCCGCACCGGTCAAAGTCGGCGTTCTTTTTGTTATAGTATAATGCGCCGATGAAAGAAAACACGGCTGTTATCAAGAAAAGGATCATATCTCCCGTCCTTCCGTATCGTCGGGAACTTCACACAACGATATCTGCGCATTTCACCGGCACCACCCTGAACAGATCGTCCGGCGCTACCTCCACCTGGAATCCCACCTTGCCGCCGCTGAAAAATATGGTCTCATACTGCGGCGCGGTCTCGTGTATCGTTGTGGGGAACTGCTTTTTCATGCCTATGGGCGAACAGCCGCCGTGAATGTAGCCGGTCAGCGGCAGCAGCTCCTTTGACTTTATCATCGCCACCGACTTCTCGCCCACCGACTTTGCGGCTTTCTTTAGATCGAGCTCCCCGGCGACAGGCACCATAAAGACATAATGCTGCCCCGACTTGCCCACCGTCACCAGCGTCTTAAAGACGCGCTCCACCGGCTGTCCCATTTCCCGGGCGATCTCCTCGCCGGAGGTATACTCGCCGTCGAAGGTATATTCGTTATACTTCACCTTAGCCGCGTCAAGCACCCGCATGACGTTGGTCTTTTGCTGTTTTTTTGCCATGTCACTTACCTGTCGGCAGACCGTTGACCGATACGTTCTCGTCCAGAGCGATGACGAGGCACTTGCGCCCGCCTATCTCCTGGGTCTGCACCTTGTCCACGCTGTCCTTGCCGATGTTCACCGTAATGCCCTCTACCTCCACAACCGTCTTGCGGTCTATGAGGTTGGCGGCGGTCAGCGGTTTGTTTTCGGTGGCAGTCTCGAACACCTTCGGCACCAGCGACAGCTTATCCTGCGAAACGCCCGCCTCCCAGAGAATGGAGCTCAGCTTGTTGGCGTCCACCTTCGGCGGCTCGGTCTCATGGGTGTAGCTGTCAACGAACTCGCAGAGCTTGTCATTGACCTCGGTGATAAGGCTGTAGTCCAGCTCCTCGCCCACCACGTTCGAGAGTATCTTCTGGAAGGTCTGCTTCTCGCTGGGCGCGGTCATTACGAAGTCGCAGCAGAGGTAGTCCTCCACCACCGTGACGTTAGGCTTCTTGAAGTTCTTGGTGTAGCACATAACTGCATTGACGTCCGGCGCGCGCTCGGAGAATACGGGGTAGAGAAAGCCGTCGGTAGGCATACCGATGATACGGTCGCTGGTGGGCTTTTTTTCGATGCGTGCGGACTCATCGTTGTAGACCAGCCCGTCGATACGCAGCTCCACCGGGCAGATCGCCGTTATGATGAAGTTGTAGTCCAGCGAGTCATCGCCGAGATCGTCATTCTTGTTCTTTTTCAGCACCGAATATGTACAGTGCGCCGCAAACACGGCGAAGGTCGAGACATACTCTATCTTTTCGGCGATGCGCTGCAAAAACGACTCGTTCAGCTCGTCATCGGCGAGCTTGCTGCCGAGTATCTGATAGAGGTGGTGCTGAGCGCCGCCCTCGCTGTACTCCTCGTTGGGGAATGCGTACTCCCGGAGGTTCTTGCCCAGCGTGCCTGAGAGAGTCTTTTTGAGCAGCTGCATGATAAGCTCCGCCTCGTCGGAGGGCAGCAGGTTATACAGCCGGTTCTCCTTATATTTGATGTTCTTTTCGCTGTCTATAAATGCCGAGAGCACCTTCCCGACTGTGAAAAATCCGCTGTCGTCGGAGAAGTTTTTCTTTATCTCGGCTATCTCTTTCTTGTTCATAACGTCACTCTTTCCTATAAACAATATATGATTATTATACCACATCCGACAGTTCAATTCAATAGAAACGGCAAAATTTTCACGGGATATTCAAAAAAAGCCGCCCCACGTATGCGAACAAACGTGCGACGGCAGATATTTGCAACGTGCGGTGGCAGATATTTGCAGAGGATAGAAATAAAAAGGCTGCCGCACCATTTTGCAGCAGCCTTTGAGATATCTTATACAGTATGCACCTTGCCCGCAGCGTCTGCGTTCTTTCCGTCTACGCCGTACTTCTTGTTGCGGCGTGCCTCGAAGAACTTGGGCGCTACCTTCGGGAACATAGCATAGGTGAGAACGTCCTCTTCCTGCTCTGTCCACTCTGCACACTCCTTGCGCAGCTTGTCCAGCTCCGGCTCGATGAGGTCTGCGGGACGGCAGGTTATAGGCTCCTCGCCTTTGAGTATCATCTTCTGGAACTCGGGATCAATGGGCTCGGGGGTCTTGCCGTACTCGCCCTTTACAATGCCCTTGAACTCGTTGGTGACAGTCTTGTAGCGCTCTCCGTTGATGACATTCCACACCGCCTGAGTGCCGACTATCTGAGAAGAAGGAGTTACCAGCGGAGGCGAACCGCAGTCGCGGCGAACGCGCGGAACCTCCGCGAGAACGTCGTCCAGCTGATCTTCCTTGCCCGCCTGCTTCAGCTGAGACAGCAGGTTGGAAAGCATTCCGCCGGGAACCTGATACAGCAGAGCCTTGGCGTCGGTGGCAAGCATCTTGGGGTCAAGCAGACCGCTGTCGATGTACTTCTTGCGCAGACCCATGAAATACTCTCTGATCTCGCCCAGCTTCACCAGGTCTATGCCGGTGTCCCACTCGGTGCCCTGAAACGCCGCTACGATAGACTCGGTAGGAGCGTGGGAGGTACCCAGCGCCAGAGGCGACATCGCAGTATCAACTACGTCCACGCCGGCTTCCACAGCCTTGATTATGCACATGGAAGCAAGACCGGTGGTGTAGTGGGTGTGCAGCTGTATCGGGATCTTGACAGCCTTCTTCAGCTCGGTAACGAGGGCGCTTGCCTCGTAGGGAGTCAGCAGAGCCGCCATATCCTTTATGCAGATAGAATCAGCGCCCAGCGCCTCGATCTGCTTTGCGTAGTTTACGTAATACTCGTGAGTGAACACCTCGCCGGTGGTGTAGGACATAGCGATCTGAGCGTGTCCGCCTTCCTTCTTTGCCGCCTTTACAGCGGTCTCCAGGTTGCGGATATCGTTGAGCGCGTCGAATATCCTTATGATGTCGATACCGTTTGCGATAGACTTCTGCACGAAGTACTCAACGCAGTCATCGGCATAGTGACGGTAGCCCAGCATATTCTGTCCTCTGAACAGCATCTGGAGCTTGGTGTTGGGCATCTCACGTCTGATTATGCGGAGACGCTCCCAGGGATCCTCGTTGAGGAATCGTATGCAGGAGTCAAAGGTAGCGCCGCCCCATACCTCGGCGGAATGGTAGCCTATCTTGTCCATTTCCTGCATTATGGGCTTCATTTCATCTATTGACATTCTTGTGGCGATAAGAGACTGGTGCGCGTCACGGAGCACGGTCTCTGTAATACCCAGCTTAGCCATTATGTATCAATCCTTTCGGT
This sequence comes from uncultured Ruminococcus sp., assembly GCA_902766335.1. Lineage (GTDB taxonomy): Bacteria > Bacillota > Clostridia > Oscillospirales > Ruminococcaceae > YE71. Next base: position 13,555 of record CACXDI010000098.1, read on the forward strand.
AATATTTTTTTAGCCGATAACGCAAACGAGAGAGCCGGTCTCAACGGTCTCGCCCTTGTTTACGTTCACGCTGAGTACCTTGCCGGCACAGGGAGCGTTGATGTCGTTCTCCATTTTCATAGCCTCAAGGATAGCTACAGCCTGACCCTCGGAAACTGTGTCGCCTACCGATACCTTTACATCGAGGATAGTTCCGGGCATAGGAGCGGATACCTTGGTGCCGTCCGCAACGGGAGCGGGAGCTGGTGCGGGTGCTGCGGCTGCGGCAGGAGCGGGAGCAGCAGCGGCGGGTGCAGCGCCTGCGTCAAGCTCCTCAACAGCTACGTCATAAGCCTTACCGTTTACTGTGATGTTATATCTTTTCATATCTGTTTCCACCTTTTCTATGTATTGAGTGATATATCAAAGCTGAATATTGCTGTGCTTCTTGGGAAGTCTGGAGACCCGCTTGCCCGCAAGTATCTCTACTGCCGAAAGAAGCGTATCTCTGAGCGAGGCTGCGGGTACAACGCCGTCTATGCAGCCCTTTGCAGCTGCCATTACGGGGCTGCCCTCGGTAACTGCGTAGCGTGCTGCCACCTCTGCTCTCTTGCTCTTCAGATCCTCTGCGCCCTTGAGCTCGTCGTGATAGAAGAACTCAGCTGCGGTAATGGGATCGAGTGCGGTGATGATCGCGTCATCAGTCGCATAGGTGAGGTCAGCGTTAGCGCCCTTGCCCGCAAGAGTGATGAACGCCGCGCCGTAGGCTCTGCCCACAACTGCGGATATCTTTGCGGTGGTAGCTTCTGCGTAAGCGTGAGCGAGCTTTGCCATGCTCTTTACAGCGCCGGCAGCTTCCGTCTCGGTGCTGCCCTCAAAGCCCTCGGTGTCCACCAGCGTGATCACCGGAACAGCGAAAGCGTCGCAGAATCTGACGAAGCGCGCAAGCTTGGTGCAGTCGTCTGCGGTGAGCTTTGCAGCCTTCTTGTTGGTAGCCGCGATACCCACAGTCGCACCGCCCAGTGTGGCGAGCGCGGTATAGGACGCGGTGCCGAAGTCGGCATAAAGCTCGCAGAGGCTGCCGCCGTCGGCGATAGCTTCGGGAGTCTTGCCGGCGGTCTCCGGCTGCTCAAATTCATATACAGGGATAGGCGAGAGATTGTTCATAGGCAGTCTGGAGAGCAGCTGCTTTGCAGCCTCAACAGCCTCCTTGTCGGTCTCGGCGCCAAGTGCTGCGGTGCCGTTTTTCAGAGCGTTCTCGCTGGAAGACGCCACATCAGCATTGGGAGCGGAGTAAAGCTCGCCGTCCTTTGCGATAACAACGAAGTCGGCAGACTCTGCCATAAGCGCCGAAGTACCGGAGCAAACGCCCGCTACAACTGCGATCTGGGGAACAACGCCCGACAGATTGGACATACACAGCAGAAGCTCGCCGTAAGCGGTGAGAGCCTGCTGACCGTCCGAAAGGTCTGCGCCGCAGGAATCATAGATGCCAACCACCGGCACGCCGGTCTTGGCGGCAAGGTCATATACCTTGGCGATCTTGTCTGCCTGAGCCTTGTTCAGAGCGCCCTTGTTTACGGAAACGTCCTGAGAAAAGGCATAGCAGGGATTGCCGTCGGTGTAGCCGAAAGCGGTCACCACGCCGGAAAGCTTGTCTCCGTTGGAAACATATGCGTCCAGCTCGGTGTATTTACCCTCGTCAAAAAGATATGTAAGCCTTGTTTTTGCGTCACTGGCGGCAGCGGCGGCTGCGGCAAGCTCGGCAGGATTTGAAAATTCAGCCATTCTTCTTCCTCCTATCAAGCGGTCATAAATGACCACACTTATTTATTATACTATATTATATAAAAATTATCAAGCGCAAGCCGACAAATAGCTCTAACTTTTACGTTTGAAATCAATTTTTTTAACAATTAATACACAATCTAACCTCAGCCGCGCTTTTTCTCGCCCCCGGCTTTGGCTATAGCATTACGCAGCGCACGAAGCTCGTCCGGCTTGAGGTCTCGCCAGTCTCCCGGCTTCAGCATACCCAGCTTGAGAGGCCCCACGGACGTTCTTCTCAGTCTTGCCACTTCAAGACCCACCGCCTCGCACATCTTTCTTATCTGTCTGTTTCTGCCCTCGGTTATGGTCATTTGCAGCACCACTCTGCCCGGCTGCTTTTCAAGCACCAGCACGGTGCAGGGCATTGTCATCCTGCCGTCGATCATCACGCCCTCGGAAAGCTTCACCAGCGTCTCGTCGTCGATGTCGGGACGGACGGTGACGCGGTAGGTCTTGGATATGTGCTTTGACGGGTGCATGATGTCGTTTGCAAGATTTCCGTCGTTGGTAAACAGCAGCAGACCCTCGGAATTTTTATCCAGCCTGCCTATGGGGTAGACCCGCTCCTCAACGCCGCCAAGCAGCTCGGTGACGCATTTTCTGTCCAGCTCGTCGCTCATGGTGGTCACATAACCCCGGGGCTTGTTGAGCATAATATACCTGAAGGTCTTTTTGCGCTCATAAGTGACCCGCTCGCCGTCAATGGTGATGATGTCCTTTAACGGGTCTGCCTTGTCGCCCAGGGTGCAGGGACGTCCGTTTACCTTGACTCTCCCCTGCTCGATGAACTGCTCCGCCTTTCTGCGGGAGCACACGCCGCTGTCGGCGATTATCTTTTGCAGTCTTATCTTTTCCATTTTTCTCTCCTTACCGATATCCCATCGGTGGTCTATGTAAAGGGCAGCGGTCTGCCCCTTTTCAACTTATCCGAACCTCTCCAGAAGCTTTTCCACGCCCATAAGCAGCTTTTTCCACTCGTTGGTCTCATGCCTGCGTGCCTTGACAGAAGTCTCAGCCGTTACCGGCAGGGTCTTTATCAGTCTGCCGCCCAGGTAATACATCACCGAGCCGAGCTGTTCGCCCTCCTTCACGGGAGCCGCCGCGAAAGGCTCAAGACACACCTTTGTCTCTATAGGGAGCCCCTTGGGCACAGTGACATCGAGCTTTTCGCTGCACGCCTTTACGCTTTCCTCCACGCCGCCCGCCACCGGGATATCGAAGCTCTTGCCCGACGCCGGGAGCGTCACGCGCTCCGTCTCGGAAAAACACCTGTCGTAGAGCGCCGTGTGATCGCGCCAATCGTCCGGGTCATTGAGGGTCACGCAGATGAGCCGTGCGCCCTTTCTCTCGCAGGCGGACACCAGGCACCGCCGTGCCTTGTCGGTAAAGCCGGTCTTTACGCCCACTATCCCCTCGCAGCTGTCCAGCAGCTTGTTGGTGTTGGTGAGCCAACGCTCCGAAGGCGGGGTGCCGAAGCTTACCTTTATGCTCCGCTGCGAGCATATCGCCCGGAACTCTTCGTTGCGCATAGCAAACGCCGCAAGCCTCGCCATGTCATAGGCGGTGGAATAGTGATCGTTGGTGTAGTCGTCAAGCCCCGAGGGGGTGACGAAGTGGGTGTCCTTCAGCCCCATCTCAGCCGCCCGGGCGTTCATCATATCCACGAAGGCGTCAATGCTCCCGGCGATCCTCACCGCCGCCGCATTTGCAGCGTCGTTGCCGCTGGGCAGCAGCATACCGCAGACAAGCGTCCGCATGGTGACGCGGTCACCCTCGCTAAGCCCCATGGAAGAGCCTTCCACCTTTATAGCCTCGCTGTCCACCGTGAACTCGGTGTCAAGATCGCCCTGCTCTATGGCGATAAGGGCGGTCATTATCTTGGTGGTGCTCGCCATTGGCAGACGCTCCCGGGCGTTCTGTCCGTACATCACGGTACCGGTGGCAGAATCTATCACCACCGCCGAACGCGCCGAAGTGGCGAACTCCTCGCCGTGGGCGAACACCGGCTGCGCCATCATGACTATGAGCATGGCACAGAGAAGTGTGAATATAAATATGTTTCTGTTGTTTTTCAAGCCGCATCTCTCCTCGTAAAGATTTCACGAGAATAGAATGTGCAGCTTTAGCATCTGTCATTCGCGCAGCAGACGGTGTAAATTATTCCTCTGCTTCCTTATCTTCCTCAACAGCGGTCTTTTTATCGACAAAATCAATTATCTTATCGACGACCTCGGGGATAACATTTACCACCGCATTCTGATAAGGCGTATTGTTTGTCAGCTGTAAAAGCTTGGTCTCGCCGTTGCGGATAACGACAAACGCAAGCGGGGAAATGGTAATGCCCGCGCCCGAGCCGCCGCCGAAGCCGTTCTTGTCGGCGCCCAGATCAGTCCCGCCCGAGGCTACTCCGAAGGACACCTTGGATACAGGTACTATCATGGTGCCGTCCGGGGCTACGATAGGCTTGCCGACAACCGTCTCGCTCTCGGCTACCTCTCTTGCTTTCTGCATTGCCGATTTTACCAGCGCTTCAAGCTTTGTAGAATCACTCATAATCATTACTCCTTTATACTATATCCGAAGCCCGCTCAGGCGCAGCCCCGGTATTATTTACCTATGTCATGCCCGGGCGGCTGCCTTTTCAGCCTTCCTCGCCGCAAGCTTTTGCTTTATAAAGATACCTGCCGCATTGAAGGCTATCAGCAGGACTATCCACACGGCGGTGGAGGGTCTCAGCCGCACCGAGACGTCTGCGCTGCCGTCGAAATGATTCTCGGCGAAGCGGCAGTTGATGTCGCATTTTTTCACCTTGACTGTGAACATACCGCCCAGCATGGTCAGCAGATTGCTTACCGCCGCCTGGGTCTGTCCGTAGAAGATCGCCGCCTCGTGAGCGTCCTCTCTGCCCACTGTCAGCCGCACATCGTCTATGCGTATGCGGATTATTTTCAAAAGCCTTTTGAACATCTTCCAGGTGAAGGGGATATAGGGCTTGATGAACTCGTACTTTTTCTTTAAGCCGTTTATCTTGCCGCGAAGCCCGCCCTCCTGCTTGCTGTCCGGTTTTCCGGACTTTTTCTTTTCAGGCTTGTCCTTCTTGTCTTTGAGCTTTTTCTTATCTTCGGGCTTTTCCTCAGAAGCAGTCTTTTCCGGCTCATGCTTGTCCGCTTCGGCTGTCTCTGCCTTTTCCGGCTCCGGCTTTTTGTCGGTGTCCAGGGCTTCGATGTCCTTTTCCAGATCATCGTCCTCCAGGTCGAGAGCCGCTATCTCCTCGTCGATCTCGTCATAGACCTCGGAGGGAGAATCTTCGCTGTCCGTTTTTTTGGACTTCTTCTCTCTTTTCTTCCTCGGTGCGAGGGTAAAGCCCATATACTTCACGTTCCACCTGAGACCGTCCGCGGCGATATGCACTCTCACCACAGCCGAAAAGTGCAGAAGTATTATTATCAGCAGGATAAGCGACAAAAGCACCCAGCCGATCATTCTGAATATCAGCCCGACTACAGCCATAGCCGCCGCTCCTTTCATTAAGATCTTTTATAAGTCAGTCCCCGTTGTTTTCGCCGGCGATCACATCGTCAAGCGTCATCTGCTCGCGGCGCTCGGGAAGATCGGGAAGATCGTCCAGCGACGACAGCCCAAAGGCGCGGAGGAAATTGTCGGTGGTCTTGTAAGCCACGGGTCTGCCGGGGAGATTAAGCCTTCCCGTCTCGCAGAGCAGATCCTTTTCCACCAGCGAGTTTACAACGCTTGCGGAATCCACACCTCTTACGTGCTCGACAAAAGCCTTGGTGACCGGCTGATTGTAAGCCGCTATGGTCAGCACCTCCATAGCCGCAGGCGAAAGGTTGGCGCTCTTCTTTATCTCCAGAGCGTTTTTCACGCCCTCGGCATACTGCTTCTTCGCCGCAAGCTGATAAGCGCCCTCAAGCCGAAGCAGCTCTATGCCGCTCTCCGGCTGGGCGTATCTGACGTCGAGACATTCTATCGCTTCGTCAAGGTCTTTTTTCGGCACGCTGAGCGCTTCGCAAAGCTTTGGCGCGGTCATGGGATCTCCGCTCGCGAAAAGCACCGCTTCAAGCTGCGCTGCGAGCTTGTTCTTATCAGTCATACTCTTTCCCTCCAATAGCTCCAGCAATTTGAGGTCTGCGCGGGATATCCCCACCATCTGCGGGCGGAGAATCTGTTTTCCTTTGCAGGATAGGATACCGTGGTATCCTCTGTATTTTCATTTTCGCTGATCTGTTCAGCCGCTGCCGTGATATGTACCTCTGCCGCCGGCTCCGGCTCGCTGTACAGCTGACCAGCGGAATCCGGCTCCGGCTCGGGAGCGGGCTGTTCTGCGGGTATCTCCACATACACCGGCACCGCCAGCGAATGGGTGCGGCTCAGCGGCTCCAGCGCATACTTTACGGCACGCACCGGCTCGCGGAACGCGGCAGGCTCGTCCTGCTCCGGCTCGGCAGCTTCGGGCTCTGCCGGCTCGGGGTCTGAGTATACCGGTTCGGGTGCAGGCTCTGTAACTTCCGGCTCAGACTCTGTAATTTCAGGTTCAGACTCTATAATCTCCGGCGTGGTTTCTGTGACCTCCGTTTCGGACTCTATAACTTCCGGCGTGGTCTCTGTAACTTCCGGTTCAGACTCTGTGATTTCCGGCGCAGATTCTGTAACTTCCGGCTCGGACTCTATAATCTCCGGCGTGGGTTCTATAACTTCCGGCTCAGTCTCTGTGATCTCCGGCTCGTGGGGCTGCTCCTCAACAAAGCTCTTGTTATGCCGGCGGGGAGTGTCCCTGTTGAAGCAGATCAGCGTGTTTTCGTCGTTCAGGTATATCCTGCCCGACTTGGCAAGCTCCAGTACTGCGAGGAATGTCGCCACCCGCGCCGATTTATCGGTGACGTTCTCGTAAAGCTCCTCGACGGTACATTCGCCCACCTTGTAGAGCTTTTTGAGCACGTAGACTATCTTAGATGTAACGGTAACTATCCGCGCCGCAACTATCGGCGAGAACTGCTCCGCACGTATGGGACGCATTTTCCGCGCCTTGGCGGTCATGCCCATGTAGGCGTCGATCAGCGCCTGGGCGGGCATATTGCCTGTGAAGGTCATATTCACCGGCAGCTTCTCCGGCGGACGCACGAACACATCGCCGTAAACGCAGTCGCGCCTCAGACGCGCCGCCGCCTCCTTGCAGACGGAATACTCTATAAGCTCGCCCTGGAGCTCCTTCTTCATCTCCTCGGCTTCCTCCGCCTGGGGAAGAAGCGAGCAGGTCTTGATGTACACCAGCCGCGCCGCCATGGCGAGAAAATCTCCCGCCGCGTCGAAATCCTGCTCGTCCAGAGAGTCTATATACTCCAGATACTGGTCAAGCAGCAGCGAGATCTCTATATCGTAGATGTTCAGCTTGTGCTTGCTGATAAGGTGAAGCAGCAGGTCTAGGGGTCCCTCAAAGGCTTCAAGCCTGAATGTCAGTTCGCTCATGACAGATGAAATACCGCCTTTGCTATGATATCCACAAAGAAGGTGAGCTTATCCAGTCCGGTGAACACCAGCGATCTTACGATACCCAGTACAGGCGTAGAAAGCAGGGCGAACAGGCAGAGGGTAAGCACCATCTGGTTCCGGTAAACGAACTGATCGAACTTCTTGCTGGTGAAATAGCTCAGCACCTTCTGACCGTCCAGAGGCGGTATCGGTATCATGTTGAACACCGCCAGACCGATGTTTACAGAGGTGAACAGGCTAAGTATCAGATAGAGCCAGTAAAGTGTGCTGCTGTGACCTGCCACATATCCGTACCAGCAGAACTTGTATATTATCATGCCCAGGACAGCCACTATCAGATTTGATAAAGGTCCGGCGGCGGCGGTGAGCGCCACGCCCTTTCGCATATCGCCCTTGAAGCGCAGAGGGTTTATCGGCACCGGCTTGCCCCAGCCGAATCCGAACAGCACTATAGCTGCCGTGCCGATAGGATCCATGTGTACGAAGGGGTTGAGGGAGATGCGTCCCTGAAGGCTGGCGGTGTCGTCGCCCAGCTTTTTCGCCGCCCATGCGTGTGCGGTCTCATGTATCGGGGTGATAAGGAAAATTATCATCAGGTAAACGCCTATAGTGATGATGATAGTCTGCATATCCCCGCTTCTCAATGCTGAAATCATTCTTCTTACTTTCCTTTCTTACAGGATATTCCAAAAATCCATATACATTATTTATTATACACCATTTTAAAAAAGATTGCAAGCATTAGTCTGAATTTTTCATAACTTTTTAATTATAATTAAATGTAGTCCTCGAATTAACAGAAAGTTAAAATATTTTTTCAAAAAATACTTGCATTTTGATTTTGCTTGTGATATAATATTATCTGTTGTAATGGTTTGTGCATATCAGTGCATTCAGCCATTAAGTCCGAATGTTCATATGCACGGTTTAGTAAGGAGGTGCTTTTAAATGGCAAAGTGTCAGTACTGCGGCAAGCAGGTCGTATACGGTATCAAGGTATCCCACTCCCACAGAAGGACCAACAGGACCTGGAAGCCCAATGTAAAAAGAGTAAAGGCGTTAGTTAACGGCACTCCCCGTCACGTTTACGCTTGTTCCAGATGCCTGAGATCGGGCAAGGTAGAGAGAGCGTAAGCTTACAGCTTTCGTAGATCACAGAGTCGCTTTAGGCGGCTCTTTTCTTTTTGTGCCCGCGCCACGGACGGATAAGAGAAAACCGGCTGCCGCATTTTGCTGCGACAGCCGGTATCGTTTTTATTACAGTTTATTACTTCTTGACCTTAACGGACTTCTTAGCACTGTATGCGCCGAAGTACTTGGTCTTGCCCACCTTGATGTAGGAGCGGGTCTTTACATAGTATACCTTGCCGCCCTTCAGCTTCTTGATAGTCTTCTTGACGGTGCTGTTCTTTGCGATGTTCACCTTCTTTGCGGACTTGAACTTCTTGTTCAGCGAGTAGGTGATCTGGTAGCCGGTAGCAAGCTTGTCCTTCTTGAGGGTAACGGTCATCTGCTTCTTGCCTGCCTTGACGGTGGGCTTTGCAGCCTTCTTGGGAACGATGATGAAGTTCTTGGACTTGCTGTCGATGTAGCTGCCCTTGCCGGTAACGGTAACGGTAGCCTTGCCGGGCTTCTTGTTGTTCTTGTATGCTACAGAATAATCAGTGCCCTTCTTTAAGGTCTTGCCGCTGAGAGTTACGGTAACGGCGGGCTTGAGCGCCTTGCCGGTGTAAGCGGTCTTGCTCTTTACAGTGATCTTGGCGTTCTTTATAGAGGTATACTCGGGCTCTACAGGCTTCTCGGGTCTGCACTCGGCGCCGGGGATCTGCTTGTTTATGTAGTCGCCGTCAACAACTATCTGAGCCATAGCACCTGCCTCAGTCTTGCCCTGATTTACGTAAACATCACCGTCGCCGGAAACGCTGGAAGGTGTAAATCCGCCGTTGCCGCCGAAGCCGTTGCAGATGACGTACTGATACTCGTCTTCCTTATCAGCACTGTAGGGGTGATACTCCCATGCAGATTTTTCAGTAGCTTCAATGGTGAGCTCAAAGTGCAGAGCGCTGAGATCGTCATCAGTCAGGCTGATCTGGCACCACTGACCGTTGAACTTTCCGGGACCGGAGTTCCAGCCGTTGAGATCGCAGGCACCGTTAGCATATACGGGATTGCCGTCTGCATCGTAAGTATGAGTCCAGCCGGATTTGAAGTCAGCTGCGCAGTCGCCGTTCCAGGAACTCTGTACGGTGTACATATAGCCTTCGCTTACAGCCTGACCCTCACCGATATTGTTCTCGTCTGCCTGCCAGATGTTGCCGGAATCGCTGGTAACGCGAACGGTAACTAAAGCCTTCTTCATGTGACCTACCTGGATGTTGCAGCCGAAGTTGTAGGTTACCTTGCCGGTATCGGCGTCGGTATAACCGATCAGCTGACCCTTAGCGTCATCAGGTGCCTTCCAGTCGGAAGCAGGATCTATTACAGTAGTAATATTTTTCATGGAAGAACCGTCAAAGTTGATCGTCCACTTACCTTTAGCAGCATAGAAGCCGCCCTCCTTAGGTGCTTCATCAGCGGATACGCCTACTGCCATGCAGGAAGCAGCGATAGCCGCAGCGGAAAGTCCCGAGATAAGCTTTTTCATCATCATTTCAAAACACTCCTTAAATCATCTGTCATTCACGGACTCTCTGTCCGTCCAAAGAATATTATAGCACAGTTTATCCGCAAAATCAATAGTTTTGCACAAGTTTTTCTATATTTTTTATAACAGTCGCATAAAAACGATTACATTTAAAGTTTATTCGTCGATTGTAACAAAAAACTCTCCGTGTCATTTCAAACACGGAGAGCATATGTTTTATTACTTGCTGAGTTCGGACTTTCTGTAGATTATATCCTCACGCTTGGGGCCGTTGGAGACCATTGTGATCGGGTAGCCTATCTTGCTCTCTACGAACTCTATGTACTTGCGGCAGTTCTCCGGCAGCTCCTCATAGCTGCGGATCCCGCGGATATCGCAGTTCCAGCCGTCCAGCACCTCAAGCACCGGCTTGCAGCGCTCAAGCTCGCGGGTGGTGGGGAAATCGGTGATGACCTTGCCGTCCAGCTCGTAGCCCACGCATACGGGGATCTTCTCCAGATAGCCGAGAGCGTCGAGAACGGTGAAGGCAACATCGGTAGCGCCCTGCATACGGCAGCCGTACTTGGAAGCCACGCAGTCGAACCAGCCCATTCTTCTGGGTCTGCCGGTGGTAGCGCCGTACTCACCGCCGTCGCCGCCGCGTCTTCTCAGCTCGTCAGCCTCCTCGCCGAATATCTCGGAAACAAAAGCGCCTGCGCCTACTGCGGAGGAATAAGCCTTGCAGACGGTAATGATCTGCTTGATCTCATAGGGCGGGATACCTGCGCCGATAGCGCCGTAAGCCGCAAGAGTGGAGGAAGAAGTGACCATAGGATAGATACCGTGGTCAGAGTCCTTCAGAGAGCCCAGCTGACCCTCGAGAAGAATGGTCTTGCCTTCCTTAAGTGCCTTATTGAGGAACAGAGAAACGTCGGCAACATAAGGCTCGATCATCTTTCTGTACTCGATCAGGGTGTTGAACAGCTCAGCCTGATCTATCTCCGGCTTGTTGTAGAGGTACTTGAGCAGCACGTTCTTCTGAGTGCATACGCGGGAGATCTTCTCCTTTAAGTAATCCTCGTCGAACAGCTCCTGTACCTGGAAGCCGATCTTTGCATATTTATCGGAATAGAAGGGTGCGATACCGCTCTTTGTGGAGCCGAAGCTCGCCTTTCCGAGACGCTCCTCCTCGTACTGATCGAAGAGAACGTGATAGGGCATAACTATCTGCGCTCTGTCGGAGATGAGCAGCTTGGGAGCGGGAACTCCCTTTTCCACTACAGAATTATACTCGTCAAAAAGCTTCTTTATATCAAGCGCAACGCCGTTGCCGATTATATTTACGGTATTCTGCGAGAACACGCCCGACGGCAGAGTATGCAGTGCAAACTTTCCGTAGTTGTTTACTATAGTGTGACCTGCGTTTGCGCCGCCCTGAAAGCGGATAACTACATCCGAGTCCTGCGCAAGCATATCTGTGATCTTGCCCTTGCCCTCGTCGCCCCAGTTTGCGCCTACGATTGCTCTTACCATTTGAAGAATCATTCCTTTACATAAGTTAGTGATCAATACGGCAAAGCCCCTTTGGCTCCGGCACGATCGACCATACTTTATTATAATAGCACAAACACCTTGATATGTCAAGGGTATTTTGCAAAAAACATCGTAATATCCTGTAATGTGGGGGAAAGGGGCTGGATATTGTAAAATTTCTGTTAACCTCTTGAAAGCCGCTCTTTTGTGTGATATAATTACTCTATATTAAAAACGCTTTGACCGGACAAAGTAAGTCTCGGGAGCAGCGCCTTTCAGAGAGAACGAGCCGCCGGCTGCAAGCTCGTTCAAGGCTTCCCTCAGACCGAATTTCACCCGCGAGCGGCTTTGCTGAACCTGAAGTAGGCATAGACGTTTACCCGCGTTAAGGGAGATGAGGGTGGCAGCCCTCGGACGATATGGGTGGTCTATAAGCAAGCAATGCCTTGTCCCGTATTGGGGCGGGGCTTTTTTTGTTATAGATCAGCCGTTTCGGGCACAGGTCATATCACATTATGCAAATCATTATATTGGAGGAATAGAACATGACAGAACAGTTAAAAGCTATCGAGGCGAAAGCCCGCGAGGAGCTTTCAAAGGCGAGTGACCTTAAAGCACTCGATGACATCAGAGTCAGATTTCTCGGAAAGAAGGGCGAGATAACTGCCATTTTAAAGCAAATGGGCAAGCTCAGCCCCGAGGAGAGACCTGTTATCGGTCAGCTTGCAAACAAGGTGAGAGCCGACATCGAGGCTTCGATCACTTCCGCTCAGGAGAGCATCAAGAAGCACGCTGCCGCAAAGAAGCTGGAGGCTGAGCGCATAGACGTAACGCTCCCCGGCAAGGCTCCCCGCCTGGGTAAGGCTCACCCGCTGAACGCCACCCTCGCGGAGGTTGAGGAAGTGTTCCTCGGCATGGGCTTTGACATCGTGGAGGGACCCGAGGTGGAGACCGATCACTACTGCTTCGAGGCGCTGAATATGCCCAAGCACCACCCCGCCCGCGACACACAGGACACCTTCTACATCAACGAGAACGTACTGCTGAGGACTCAGACCTCCTCGGTACAGATACGCACTATGGAGGAGCGCAAGCCTCCTATCCGCATAATCAGCCCCGGCAGAGTTTACCGCTCGGACGCCGTTGACGCTACCCACTCTCCCCTGTTCCACCAGATCGAGGGTCTTGTGATCGACAAGGGCATCACCATGGCTGACCTCAAGGGCACTCTGGAGCTGCTGCTCAGACGTCTTTACGGCGAGGAGACACAGCTGAGGTTCCGTCCCCACCACTTCCCCTACACCGAGCCTTCGGCAGAGGTAGACCTTATGTGCTTCAACTGCCACGGCAAGGGCTGCTCGATGTGCAAGCAGGAGGGCTATGTTGAGCTTTTAGGCTCCGGCATGGTACACCCCAAGGTGCTGGAGGGCTGCGGCATTGACCCCACCGTTTACTCCGGCTTTGCCTTCGGCATCGGTCTGGAGCGCATCACAATGGGACGCTACAGCATAAACGATATGCGTCTGCTCTACGAGAACGACATGAGATTCCTCAACCAGTTCTGATAACGGAAAGATATGCTTATGTACAGAGAAGCTATTGCAAAAAAGAAAAAGAGTGCGGTCATAGGATCGGTCATTATCTGTATTTTCATGATAGTGACGCTGTTCATAGCACTGAAATATCCTGCCGCGTGGGCGCTGTTCGGTTTCTGCGCTCTCTTTGCGGTGCTGATGATATTGTCTGTGATACAGAACAGCCGCAACATCAAAAAAATGGAGCAGAGCTATCCCGGCTCACTGGAGCTTGAAGTTGACAACTGCCCGCCCGACGATCAGGTAGCAGGGAAATACTTCTTTCTGCCGACGCACCTTGTCGATCCCTTCAACGCGCGTATGATAAAGTACGACGATATAAAATCGGTAAAGTCTATCGAGACCAACAACAGGCAGTTAAGCTCAAATGTCCGGCACGAGGGCCGCACGGTGACTATCAGATCGAAAACACAAGACCCCAACTCAATGCCCGTGATCTTCAACGATTTCAACAGCGGAATGGCACGATCGGACGACGAGACGCTGATAAATTATCGGAAATTCATGGAGCTGCTGAATGCACACATCGGCGGGGACGTTGAAATAAGTATATCAGAGCTGTGATCTTCCTTCGGGAGGGAAAAAGATGTTCGACCGGTTAAAAAATGCCAGACTTTGCGGTCTGGACAGAGACCTTATTATAATAGCCGTGCCTATGGCGGTGTTTGCCGTATTCCCGGCGACACGGGTGATCGCGCTGGTACTAGGGCTCTTTTTCCTGGTGATGCTGTACGCGCGGATACGGCTGACGGTGAGATACAGACAGCTGAAAGCCGCCTTTCCCGATGACCTCAACACCGCCTGCGGATCCTGCGCCGAGAGGGTGCTGCCCTGCTATTTCTTTCTTAGCGGCGGCTTTCTCGATGCGGCAAACGCCTGCTATCTTAGCTATGACGAGATCGAGCTTGTGGAAGCGGAGCATTACAAAAACAGCGAAGGCAGCGAATGTTACCGCGTTATCATCACGGCGGGCGGCAAAAAGTACGGCATAACAAAGATCGGAGATCGCGGCGGAGAAGCCGAAGCCTATGCCGATATGTGCAGCTTCTTTGCGGCTCATATCCCGGGCGAGAGGTTAAGGTAACACCGCACAATCATTGTGCGTCAGAAACGCCGTCAGATTTTTCGTCAGATTGCATAAAGTTGACGACGGCGGGCTGGTCTGTCGG
>CACXDI010000099.1 GCA_902766335.1 uncultured Ruminococcus sp.
CATATATCAATTTTTCAGCATTTTCTTGTAATAAAACTATTGAACCTACTTCTGTAAACATATCTATTTTTAGTTTTACAACAGTAGATAAATCATCAATTTCAGCTTTTTTAATTCTCATATTTATAATCCTCGTTATAAATTCCGATTTATGTTAGTAACAATTATATCACGACATCTATGCACTGTCAATAGAAACGCCATAGTACTTCTGACTTTGCATCAGAAATACCATGGCTTAATACTTCTATATCAGCGCCGCCCTTAAGAGCGTTTTTTTATTGGAATAACAGCGAAAGCAGCTATGTAAACTTTTAGTGAATTAATTAATTGTATTTTCGGTAATCGTTTTCTGTAAACGTCTACTTGCAATATTACATAAAAAATTTGTTAAAAGCACTAAAAACCTATACGGTTTATATTGCAAAATGCCGATTGAAAATATATCACATTTTTGCTATAATGTTATCAGTTCGTAAGGTAAACTAGGTATTTTCTATACTTTTTATTCTTTAGGAGGTTATTATCCGATGAAAACAATGAAGAAACTTTTAGCAGGCTCTCTGGCTCTGACTCTGGCTGCTTCTATGGTATCCTGCGGCGCAAAGAAGAGCGACGGAAAGGAAGAAGCTACCACCAAGCCCGGCGTAGACCTTTCCGAAGAGGACAAGGAAACTATCAGCGAGCTGAAGGATCAGCTTCCTGATATCGAGCTTAAAAATAAGGAGCTCAAGTGGCTCGCACATTATGATATCAACCCCACCGACGGCGCTGTTAAGTCCCCCGGACTTGAGCTGTTCGAGCAGAAGTACGGCGGAAAGATCAAGTGGGTACAGACCACCTGGAACACCCGTTACGATGACCTGGCTTCTCAGGTTATGGGCAAGAACTCCCCTGACTTCTTCCCTGCTTCCGATATGGACACCTTCCCCAAGGGCGCTATCAAGGGAATGTTCGATCCGATCGACGACGTTATCGATCTTGATTCCGATCTCTGGCAGGAGACCAAGGATTCCAGCGACAAGTTCATCTTCAACGGCAAGCACTATGTTGCTGTTATCGACGTATCGCCTAACTACGTTTGCGTATACAACACCACTACTATCGCCGACAACGGTCTCGACGATCCCGCTGAGCTGTTCGCCAACGACGAGTGGACATGGGACGTATTCAAGGATATGTGCCTGAGCTTCACCGACGCTGACAACGACAAGTACGCTCTTGACGGTTACTGGTATGTAAAGGCTATCTCCGAGTCCTGCGGCAAGCCGATGATAGGACTTGAGGACGGTAAGCTTGTAAACTATATGTCGGATCCTGCTATCGAGAAGGTTCAGAACTTCATGTACGAGCTTCAGAAGAACAACGTTGTATTTGACCGCTCCTCCAACAACTGGAGCACCAGAGGCGACGGTACTACCGGTGAAGGTCTGGGTACTTATCAGACTCTGTTCATCCCTGTTGGTCTGTGGGGCATCGAGTGCTCTGTTGAGAACGCCAAGCCCTTCGGCGACGTTGAGGCGGGCGAGATCATGTTCGTTCCCATGCCCAGAGATCCCGACAGCGATACCTATTACATCTCCTCCAGAGTTGAGGGCTTCAACCTCTGCAAGGGCGCTCCCAATCCCGAGGGCTTTGCAGCTTACATGAACTGCCTTATGGTTGCCAAGAACAACACTCAGGAGATCGCCGAAAAGACCCTTACCGAAGAGTACAAGTGGAATCAGGACATGGTTGACATGAAGAACAAGATCCACGAAATGGCTCTTGCTAATCCTGTATTCGACTTCCAGAGCGGCGTATCCTCTGAAATGGACGCTATCATGATGACCGTTTCTCAGGCTACCATGGTAACAGGCGGCGGAGCTACCACCTGGACCGAGTGCCGTTCCGCTAACGAGAAGGCTGTTGACTTCCTGATCGAAGAGGCTAACACCAAGATCTCCGATACACCTACCAACTGATAGATAATGCTTCCTATGAAAGATTGCTCCTGCTTAATGCCGGGGCGATCTTTTCATCTCATCAGCGAGCGTATCTCGTCGCCGGTAAGTCCGGGCTGAAGGTACATATTTATCGCCATGGAGATAAGCTCGGAGCCGGCTTTTACCAGCTTGTCTATCTGCTTGGGCGTTACCAGCAGCGAGTCAAAGCGGGTATCATCGGACATGAGCCGGGAAACTGTGGGGATACCTATAGCGGCGGTGGGGACTCCCAGCGTCGCCTTTGAAAGCTCGGCGCGGGCGTTTTCGACTCCGCTGCCGGGGGATATGCCGGTGGAGCAAAGCTGTATCGTCCTGCCCATATGGGAAGGCTCAGAGCAGGCGAGGGCGTCGCATATTATCACCTGCGACGGCTTTACCGTCCCGCACACCGAGGCTGCAAGCTCCTGAGATTCAAGACCGGTCTGCGCCATTACGCCTGCCGTCAGCGCCGACACCTGGGACATCCCGGAAATAAACAGCTCCCCGGCGAAGCGCTTGATATGCCGCGTCGCGAAGATAGCGTCTGCTGTCATGGGACCCAGCGCATCGGGGGTGATATCCCTGTTGCCAAGCCCTATCACCAGCGTATCGTCATTTGACCGGCAGACCTCTGAGATACACTCGGAAAGCAGCACCACGCGCTGCTGTTCGGTCAGATCGCCCTCAAATTCGCTGAGCGGTCTGTCGCACTCTATCGTTATATAAACGCCCTTTGGCTTACCCAGCTTCCGGGCGGCGTCATCGGACAATATCTCGGTTCTGCTCACCGTCGCCGAAGCGTCGCTGTCATAGTATTCGTCTGTGACGACTCCCGACAGCTCACCGGCGTGAGACAATTCACGGAATGATTCTACGGCAAGGTCTGTATTTAGTGCCATTTTCTGCTCCTTTTTGCGGGCTTTATAATTTTGTTGCATATGCCCAAAAACTTTATATAAAAAATTTGCAAATTCTTCAAAAAAAGGCTTGCAATCCAAAGAAATATGTGGTATAATATTCACAATGCTTGTTTAAATAGCTTTCTGTATGTTCCCTCTCAGTCATACAGTTAGTTTATCCGAATAAGCGGAAACTATTCGCGCGGCGGTTACTGCCGGGCAAAAAGGGAGGTAAAACCAAATGGCAAACATCAAATCTGCAAAGAAGAGAGTAAGAGTCAACGCTGAGAAGGCTGCTAGAAACAAGGCTGTAAAGAGTGACCTCAAGACCGCTCTCAAGAAGGCTGCTGCTGCTGTAGCTGACAACGCCGACAACAAGGAGGCTGTTGTTAAGGAGGCTATCAAGAAGGTAGACATGGCTTGCACCAAGGGCATTCTCCACAAGAACAATGCTGCAAGAAAGAAGTCTGCTCTTGCTAAGTCTCTCGCTAAGTAATAAGCTGACAATTTGTTTAAAGCTTCCGGGTAAAACCGGGAGCTTTTCTTTTTAGCTTCTGTCGGGTTTAAAAAATTTATACAGACAATTGACGAAACCGGTTAGATATGGTATAATTATAGCTGATGTATGTTCATATCTTTGTTCGAGACGGAGGTAAAACAAATGGCTGACAGAAGGGTAAGGCGTGTTCTTCCCGGGGCGGCGGCGGCGGTGTTCCTGCTGAACTGTGCGGCTCCGCTTTATGCAAGCGCCGGGCAGCAGCTTGGTCAGACGGATTTCGATGACGGAGTCGGACTGCCATGGCACGTATGCGAATCCACTACGGGAAAAATGGATTTTGAGATCGACGGCGGCAAGTATAAAATAACTATAGTCAATCCCGGCGGAGCGTCCAACGGCGGCGAGGACAGGTGGGACTGTCAGTTTCGTCACAGGGGTCTGAAGATCGAATCGGGGCATCAGTATGAGGTGTCCTATGAGATCACTCCGTCCAATGCGGGAAAGTACTACACAAAGATAGGCAACCTGGAAGGCAACATCGAGGTATGGCACAATATGTCCAACGGCTATGACCTTGACGCCACATGGGATCCCATTTCCATAGGCGCGGGCGAGACCAAGAAGGTGGACGTGACCTTCACGGCGAACCAGACTATTGAGGTGGCAGAGTGGGCATTTCATCTCGGCGGCGACGGGCAGTACACTCCCGGAGGCTGCTTCCCTGCCGGCACCGAGATCACCTTCGACAATATGTCGCTTATAGACCTCACCAGCGATGACAACGATTATCAGGCTCCCGAAAAGTGGCAGCGTGCCGATATACTCACCAACCAGGTGGGATACTTCTCGGAGCGTGAGAAAAAGGCTACGCTGCTCTGCACCGACAAGAAAGCGATGAGCTTTGAGCTTATCGACGATTCGGGGAAGAGCGTCTATGACGGCAGGACGGAATACTTCGGCTACGATGAGGACTCGGAGGACACGGTACACATCATCGACTTTTCCGACTTTGACGGCAGCGGCACCTTCCATATCGAAGCTTCAAACGGTGCGGTGAGCCGGGATTTCAAGGTGTTCGCGCCCGACGAGGTCAGCGACTACTCTGCCCTGCTCTACGATTCCCTCAATTACTTCTACCAGAACCGGAGCGGCATTGAGATCGAAGAGCAGTATATAAGCTCCGGCGACAAGTCCTCCCTTGCGCGCGCGGCGGGGCACACCACCGACAACGCCGAGATACAGCAGACCTGGGGCTACAGCGGCACCAGCGGGACGGTGGACGTCACCGGCGGCTGGTACGATGCGGGCGATCACGGCAAGTACACCGTCAACGGCGGGCTTTCGCTGTGGATGCTGCAAAATCTCTACGAGTTCTTTGTCTTAACGGGCAACGAGAGCGTTTTTGCCGACGGCTCCATGAACATCCCCGAAAGCGGCAACGGCTTCCCCGATCTTCTTGACGAGGCTCGCTGGGAAATGGAATGGATGCTGAAAATGCAGATAGACAGCGGCGACTATTCGGGAATGGCTTACCACAAGGCTCATGACGAGACCTGGACGGGTCTGGGTGTAGCCCCCGCCGACGATGACAAAAAGCGAATAATCAAGCCGCCCACCACAGCGGCTACCCTCAATCTCGCAGCCTGTGCGGCTCAGTCGGCAAGGCTCTGGAAGGAGCTGGACAGCGGCTTCTCAGACAGCTGTCTTGACGCTGCGGAGAAAGCATACGAGGCTGCGAAGAAGCACCCGGATATGTACGCTCCCCTCGACGAGAGCGTGGGCGGCGGTGCTTACGGCGACACCGATGTGACCGACGAGTTCTACTGGGCGGCTATGGAGCTGTACGCCGCCACCAGCAGCAAGGACTACCTTGACGATGCGGAGAGCTCCGACTACTACATGGAAGTGCCCGTAACACTTGGCGGCGGCGAGAGCGTTGACAGCGTTGGCAGCTTTGACTGGGGAAACACCGCGGCGCTTGGCACCTTTACGGCGCTGCTGAACAAGGACAGCTTCAAGGATCCAGACAAGGCGGAGAAGTCCCTCAAGGCGGCGGCTGAGCATTACCTTGACGCGGAGAAGTCACAGGGCTACGGTCTGCCCTACGGACAGAGCACCCTCAGCTACAATGACAGCGACAAGGGCTATCTGTGGGGCTCAAATTCCTTTGTGGCGGACAACGCCATAGTGCTTGCCTACGCTTCGGCGCTGACGGACGGCGGCGACAGCTGCACCGACGGAGCGCTTCAGGGGCTCGACTACCTGCTGGGGCGCAACGCTATGGACTACTCCTACGTCACCGGCTACGGCAGCCACACCATCGAGAATCCTCACCACCGCTGGTGGTCAAACCAGATAGACGACACATTCCCGAAGGCTCCCTGCGGAGTTATGGCGGGCGGCCCCAATTCAGGTATGCAGGATCCCTGGGTAAAGGGCATGGGCTGGAAGAAGGGAGAGATAGCTCCTCAGAAATGCTACCTTGACCACATAGAAGCCTGGAGCGTCAACGAGTGTACTATAAACTGGAACGCTTCTCTGGCGTGGCTCACCGCTTTTTCGGCGCTCAATGCCAAGATACAGCCCGGCGAGGGCGGCGCGGACATCGGTGCCGAGAATGACGGCGGCGGAGCAAAGCCTGCGGAGAAAACGACATATAACGAAAAGAAGGCTGCAAAAACCGCCGAGAAGGTCAAGAAAGAAAAAGCAAACTCGGAAAAGAACAGCGGAAACAGCGAGGGCATGAACAGCACGGTGATGCTTGTCATCGTTATAGCTGTTGCGCTTATAATCATACTTATCATAACGGAAATATTCATCTACAAAATGGCAAAGCTTAAAGCTGAGCTTGAAAAAGCGAAGGAAAACAAGTGACGCCTGACAGAAAAAAACAGCCGGCCGCTACCTCCGATGAGAGGTAACGATCGGCTGAATTATTTGCAGAAAAAGTACGAGGCGTGGGCTTTCTCCAGAGATATCTCGGAGACGGCGTCCTTTGTATATATGTAGTGAGCAAACAGCTTATAGCCGTCCTTAGCCATAAGGTCATAGACGGTGCCGGTGGATATAAGATCCTGCTCGGATGGGTCTGTGCTGCCGTCGGGGTGATTGTGTGCCATGACAAACCCGGTACATTCGGGGATATTCTCAAGCTTCTGCCTGATCCTGCGCACCGAGAGGTTTACGGAATCCTCCCCGCCGCTGTCGATAAGGCACTCGGAGACCAGCTTCCCTTTTATCACCGGGAAAATATACAGAAGCTCCTCCTGCTCTTCAAATAACACGGCTCTCAGCAGCTCGCTGAGAGTCTTTTTGTCTGTCAGCTTTATCGGGAATCTGCAACGCTCATGCATTACATATCTGTGCATAGCGCCGATCTCTTTGAGCTTTACTATATCTTCATTGTCGAGGTATTTGGAAAGCGACTTCGGCGACGCATGGACAACTCCGCCCAGGGTATGGTGTTCTATCAGCATAAGCTCAGCGAGCGCCTGACAGTCATACTTTGTTTTCCCGAAGAGATCATTAAAAAGAATCTCAAGCACCTTTACATCGGAAAAGCCGTCGAGTGACGCTCCGTTTTCCGCAAATTCCTTAAACACGGAATCATCCGATACTTTGAGCTTGCCGTTCAAACTGCTCACCCCTTTCAGAGCGGAAGGATAATGATATAGTCGGTGATGTCAATGATATCCTGCCTGGTAAGCGACTCCACCAGATAAAGCTCCGACACGCTGCTGAAATAGCTTATCTGCTCCCTTACCGCAACTATATCCTCTGCCTTTTCGGCAGGGAGAAGCAGGCACTCGGATATCTCTTCCGCAGAGGCATGGTTTATGTCAACAGCCACTCTTTCACGCTCAGACGGATCGGTCTCTGTGGCAGTCTCCGTATCCAGCTCGGGCGGGGCTTCTGTTTCGGTCTGCTGTTCGGTCTCCGGCTCGGTCTTGGGGCTTTGGGTGGTTCTGCGAGTCGCAGTCCTGCGCTCTGTGCGCCTTTCGGTCTTAGCGGAGGTGCTTTTAGTCTCAGGAAGTGTCACAGTCGTCTTGGCTGTTGACGTTGTATACTCAGCATAAATATCGTCAGTGACATAAAAATACTGCTTGAGCAGCTCTATCATAGCCTCGCCTATGCCGTCTATCTCTATGAGCTGGTCTATCGAGGTCACAGCGCCGTGCTGTTCCCTGAAGGCTATGATATCACCGGCGGTCTTTTCGCCTATGCCCTTTACTAGCATAAGCTGCTGCATATCGGCGGCATTGATATCCATGGGAAACTGCTGCTCCGTGGCTGTAGTATCCGAAGCCATAGCCTGAACAGCGTCCATAGTGCTGATATCTGTCCTAAGGCTGTCAGCAGGATATGACGCGCTTTCCTTGTAGCCTATGCTGTCGCTTTCGCGTATCTCTTTCATCATGCCGTCAACGCCGACAGCAACAAGAGATATCACCGCGATACCGATGATACATAAAGGCACGCTGAATTTCTTCAGCAGAAAGCGCACTGCCTTTTTGGTGTTTATATTATCCTTTTCCGAAAAAGTCTTGTCCTTATCCATTTTATTCACCGGAACAGCTATGCCGCGTTTTACATTTCCTGTGCTTCTCTGATAAGCTCCTCTGCGTTTTTCAGGGTAAGCTCTGTGACAGTATCTCCGCCGATTATCCTCGCTATCTCCAGCTTGCGCTGTTCCATATCAAGAGGACGTATCTCGGTGACCGTCCTGTCGCCTATGATATTCTTTTCTATAAGCAGATGCTCGTCCGCCATTACCGCCATTTGGGACAGATGAGTGACGCAAAGCACCTGACGGCAGCGGGCTATGCTTTTAAGCTTCATGCCGATCTTCTGCGCCGCCCTGCCGCTGACGCCGGTATCTATCTCATCGAAGATCAGCGTGCCTATGCTGTCCTTATCGGCGATAACGCTTTTGAGCGCAAGCATTATGCGCGAAAGCTCGCCGCCCGACGCGATACGGGCTATAGGGCGCGGCTCCTCGCCCACGTTTGCTGATATAAGGAACTCCACGCTGTCCATGCCCTTTAGAGTAAGCTTGCCCTGGTCTATCTTCACAACGATGCGCACCTTAGGCATATTGAGAAATTCAAGCTCCGACGTGACCTGCGCCACGAATCTGTCCGCCGCTTTTTTGCGGTATTCCGAAAGCTCTGCCGCCTTGAGCGACACGCTTTTGAGAAGCTCTCTCTGCTGCTCCTCAAGACCTGCTATGCTCTCCTCGCTCATGCCAAGCTCGTCATATTCTGCCTTTGAACGTTCAAGGGTCTCGATAACATCATCAAGCTCGGGACCGTATTTCATCTTTGCCTTGTCAAGCTCACGGGTGCGTGCGTTGAGCCATTCAAATCGCTGCGGGTCAGCGTTAAGCTTATCTACCACATCAGTAAGCTCCCCGACGATATCCGACACCTCGATGCGTGCCGAGGATATCCTGTCGTAAAGCGAAGCGATGTCCGGCATTATATCGGTGCTGGTCTCCAGCTTCCGGGCAGCATTTAAGAGCATATCCTCTGCGCCGTCAAAATCGTCATCACCTGCCAAAAGAGCCTTTGCGGCAAACGCAGCCTCGGAAAGGAATACCGCGTTTTTGGAGATCTCCAGCTCCTCGTTGAGGGCAGCGTCCTCGCCGGGCTTGGGGTCAAGCTCGGTAAGCTCGGCTATTATCTCCTCAAGCTGCGCCATACGCACCTGCTTGCCCACCTGTTCCTTGCGCTTGCGGCTTATGGTGCGGGCAAGCTCCTGGAGTTTGTGGAACTGCTCGCGGTATCCGGCAAGCAGCGGCTCGGAATCAGCGTAGCTGTCCAGGATGTCGATATGCCGTTCCGGCTGCATAAGTATCTGATTATCATGCTGCCCGTGGATATTGACCAGCAGCTCGCCGATCTCGCGTATCACCGAAACATTTACCGGGCGGGAGTTGACTCTTGCGGTGCTTCCCCCGTCGGAATTTATCTCCCTTGAAATATACAGTCTGCCGTCCTCAGTCCCGATGCCAAGCTCGTCCAGCTTGGAGAGACACTCGGAGCCGAGGTCTGAAAAGCAGCCGGTGATGACCGCTTTCTTCTCGCCGGTACGCACGATATCCTTTGTGACGCGCTGTCCCAGCAGGGCGTTTATCCCGTTTATGAGTATCGACTTGCCCGCGCCGGTCTCACCGGTAAAAACGTTGAGATTCGGTCCGAAGCGCACCGATGCTTTTTCAATTACTGCAAGATTTTCAATATATATCTCGTCAAGCACTTTGTCAGTCCCCCGATATACTATCTATTTTCCAGGAGCAGACGCAGCTCCTTTTCAAGACGCTCGGCGTCCTTTTCGGTACGCATGAGCACGAACACAGTATCGTCGCCGGCAAGCGTCCCCACCGAATTATGAAGCTCCACCGAGTCAAGCTTTGCGCAGACGGCGCTTGCCATTCCGGCGCTGCATTTCAGCACCACTGTATTCAAGCCGTGGTCTACATTCAGCACGCTTTCCAGTATGATCGAATGCTCAAAGCCCTTGTCCGTCAGCCTGCTTCTGCTTAGCGACGGCACCGCATACTTCGAGCCGCCGGCTGCAAGAGGCTGCTTTATCAGCGCAAGCTCCTTGATATCCCTCGATACCGTCGCCTGCGTCACCTCGAAGCCCGAGGCTCTCAGCAGCTCGCAAAGCTGTTCCTGCGTCGAGACATCGTGCCCGGTGATAAGTTCAATAATCATATTCTGTCGCTGATTCTTCATCATTCAACCTCTTATCTTACTTTATCGGCATCATAAGCTTGCTGTTGACCGTCGGGAAGAAACTGCCGTCTGTCATGTCTATGATCTTTGTAGTCAGCTTTGAGCGGCTGATGCGTATGATATCATGCTCCGTGACGTTGAGCAGCTTGTTGCCGTCAACGGTCAGGTGAGCGTGCGCACCCTCACCGCAGCGGCAATGCACCGTGATGCGGCTGTCGGCGGAAAAGATTATCGGGCGTGCGAACAGCGAGTGAGCGCATATCTGCGAGAACTCGATGCACTGCAGATCCGGCTCGATGAGCGGGCCGCCCGCCGAAAGAGAATAAGCGGTAGAGCCTGTGGGCGTCGAAAAGATTATGCCGTCTGCTCTCAGCGAGGAGACAAGGCACCCCGACTTTGACACCTCAAAATCCGTTATGTTGCAGTCGTCATTCTTGAACAGCACGATATCATTTAGGGCGTCGGCTTCTGTTGTGCTGCCGTCCTCGGTGAACACCGTCACCTTTAACATCATCCGCTCCACTACCTTATACTCGCCGGTACAGAGCAGCTTCAACCGGTGGATATTCTCCGGCTCTAAGGACGCCATAAAGCCCAGCGTACCGCAGTTGATACCCAGTATCGGCTTGTCATATCTCGAAGCGTAGGAGGAGCAGCGGAGTATCGTACCGTCGCCTCCGGTGACAACTATCACATCGCACTTGTCGACGCACTGCTCCAGCGGCATATAGCTAATGTCATATGTCTTTCCGAAAACAGAGCGGCAGCTCTCCTCCATGCAAAGGCTCACCTTTTCACCGGCAAGCACTCCGCAGACCTGCTCGGTGTATTTTCTGCTGTTCGGCTTTTGCAGATTGGGATATACAAAAATATTCATTCTATCACCTTACATTGTCAAACGCCTGATCTACGATATCACGAAGATCGAACACCTCTGACGGAGTATCGTTCTTTATCATGTACGCAAGGTACTCGCGGTTGCCGTCGCCGCCGCTTATGGGAGAATAGGTAAGTCCGCGGAGCGACAGTCCGGCTGTGCCGAAGAAGTCACAAAGCCCCCTCAGAACAGCTATATGCTGTCTGCGGTCGGTGACTATGCCCTTTTTATTGAGGGCTTCCCGCCCCGCTTCAAACTGCGGCTTTATCAGAAAGACAAGCTCCGCGTCATCGGCAGCGGCGGCTGTAACGGCAGGAAGTATCTGCTTGAGCGAAATGAATGACAGGTCACCGCACACGAATGTAACAGGCTCATCAAAGAGCTCTCTTTCAAGATATCTTACGTTTATGCCCTCGCAGTTTACCACCCTGTCGTCGGCACAAAGCTCGGCGGCAAGCTGTCCGTGACCCACATCTACAGCGTAGACCTTGGAAGCGCCCCTTTGCAGCAGCACCTGCGTAAACCCGCCGGTGGAAGCGCCTATGTCGGCACAGCACTTGCCCTCAACGGAGATCGGGAACTGCTCAAAGGCGCGGACGAGCTTCAGCGCTCCCCTGCCGACGTAGCTTTCGTGCTCTGCCACAGAGACAGCGTCACCCTCCGAGACCTTGACCGAGGGCTTTGCGGCGGGCCTGCCGTTGACCGTCACCAGACCTTCGTCTATCAGGCGCTTTGCCTTTTCACGGCTGGGAGCAAGTCCGTTTTCAAATAAGTATATATCAAGTCTTGTCATTTTCATCAAACCAGCGGGACATTCTGTCCTTCATCCTTCCGGCGGACAGCCCCACATCATCAAGAAGCTCCGGCACCTTTCCGTGAGTGACATAATCCTCTATCGCCGCAAGCTCCAGCGGGATACCCATGGCGGCGTATTTCTCGCCGATACCGCCGAAGCGGTAGGATTCCTCGAAGAAGAACACCTTGTCGTATCCGCGCATTATCTCCGCGAATTTTTCCGACAGCGGGAATATCTCGATCATTTTAAGGATATCTATGCTCCTGCCCTCAGCTTCAAGCATCGACTGAGCTTCCTTCAGCTCGCTGTAGATCCTGCCGTAGGTCACGGCGAGCACCTTAGAGCCGTTTTGCTCGTATACAAGATCGACTGCCGGAGCCGTGTACTTGCGGGGAGACTTATCCGAACCGCGGGGATACCTGACGGCACAGACTCCGTTATCGACAAGCACTGCCTTGTCAAGGCAGGCTTCAAGCTCTCTGTAGCCTGAGGGGGAATATATCTTCATATTCGGCACGGTGGTAAGGAAGGACACATCGAAGATACCCTGGTGCGTCTCTCCGTCCTCGCCGACGATACCGGCGCGGTCAACGCCGAAAACGATATGCAGATCAAGTATGCCGATATCGTGGAGCAGCTGGTCATAGCTGCGCTGTAAAAATGTGGAGTATACCGCAAAGACAGGGATCATACCGCTTGAAGCGAGCCCGGCGCAGAAGGTAGCGGCGTGCTGCTCGGCGATTCCCACGTCAAAGAAGCGGTCAGGAAAAGCCTTGTGGAAGTATTGCAGTCCGGTGCCGAATTTCATCGCCGCCGTGACCGCGCAGATGTTACTATGCTCGTAGGCAAGGTCTGTAAGACGTCTGCCGAAAACGCAGGAGTAGCTGTCGGTGGAGACCACATCGGGATTGCCGTTTGAAAGCTCAAAGGCTGCGACTCCGTGATAGCCGCCGGGATTTGCTTCGGCGGGGGGATAGCCGTGACCCTTCTGTGTCTCAACGAGGACGACAGTAGGTGCCTGGAGCGCCTTTGCCGCCGCAAAGCCTTCGTCAAGCTCCTCGATGTTATGACCGTCTATCGGGCCTACGAATTTAAAGCCCATGTACTCAAAAACGGTGCTGTGAAGCAGCATATCCTTCACGGCGTTCTTTGAAGACCGCACCACCTTTTTGATAGGCGCACCGATGATAGGCGTCTTGTCGAGGACATTCTCAACGGCGTCCTTGGTGCGGTGATAGGATTCCTTTGTTCTGAGCGTGGAAAGATATTTAGCGAGAGCGCCCACATTCTTGGAAATACTCATCTCGTTGTAGTTGAGCACCAGTATAAGATTGGTGCCGCTCTTGCCAGCGTTGTTCATGCCCTCGAAGCACTCGCCGCCGGTGAATGCTCCGTCGCCCAGCACGGCTATGGTATAGTGGGGATCGTGGTTCAGCTTTTTGGCAGTAGCGATGCCAAGCGCCGCCGACACGGATATCGAGCTGTGACCGCAGATAAATGCGTCATGCTCCGATTCATCGGGGCGGGGAAAACCGCTGAGCCCGCCCTTGGTGCGTATCGTATCGAAGGTGTCTGCACGTCCGGTGAGCAGCTTGTGGGTATACGCCTGATGTCCGACATCCCAGACAAAGCGGTCATCGGGAGAGCTGAATATCCTGTGAAGCGATATGGTAAGCTCCACAGTACCCAGGTTAGAGGAAAGGTGACCGCCGTTATGGGAGACGGTCTCTATCAGAGTTTTTCTTATCTGTGCGGCAAGCTTGTCACATTCATCATAGGAAAGCCTTTTGACATCACCGGGCAGATCCATTTTTGTTAAGTCAAATCTATTTTTCATTCTGCAAAACAGCTCCCGGAAAGATCAGCTTCTGCGGTGAAGCAGATCCTTGGTAAGTTCAAAAAGGAAATCATGGTCTTCAAATTGTCTGAGGACATTCAGCGCCGACTCGGTAAGTCTGTCGGCTTCCTGCTGTGCGCCCTCGATGCCGAGAGCCGTCACGTAGGTGCTCTTGTCCTGCTCGGCGTCGCTGCCTATCGGCTTGCCCAGCTCCTCAAAGGAGCCGGTCACATCAAGTATATCGTCTACGATCTGGAAGGCTCTGCCGAGATATCCGGCGTACTCTGCCGCCGCGGGTATCATATCATACTTGCCGGCGATCACAACGCCCATGACGCAGGCGGCTTCAATAAGCGCACCCGTCTTGTTCTGCTGGAGCAGGTCAAGCTCGTCTAAGGATATCTGACGTCCTTCTGCCGCGAGGTCAATTATCTGACCGCCTATCATGCCGTTTACGCCTACCGCCTTTGATAGCACCGACACCAGCATCACCGCAGCCTGCGGGGAGATCTTGTCGCTCATGGCGGCTTCGGCTATGACCTCAAAGGCGAGGGTGTTGAGTGCGTCGCCGGCGAGCAGCGCTGTGGCTTCACCGAACTGCTTGTGACAGCTGGGCTTGCCGCGCCTGAAATCGTCATCGTCCATGCAGGGCAGGTCATCGTGTATCAGCGAGAAGGTGTGTATCAGCTCGATAGAACAGGCGAGATCTACTATATCCGCCGCGTTACCGCCGCACATACGGCAGAACTCCATCATCAGCACCGGTCTCAGCCGCTTGCCCCCCGCCATAAGCGAGTACTCCATAGCCTCGACTATGTTCTCGCGGAGATAAGGTCTGTCGGCGGTGAGCGCTTTGAGCGCGTCATTTATATGTTTGCAGTAAACATTCAGCGTAAGCTGTGAATTTTCAGTCATAATTGCAACTTCCTTTATTTTTCGTCATTGACCGTCACAGACAGCTCTGCTTCCTTCAAAGCCTTGCGGCAATCCCCGGAAAGCTGAGAGCCTTCCTTGTAAAGCTTTATGCTTTCGGCAAGGGTGAGGTCTCCCGCTTCAAGCTTTTCGACTATCTCCTCAAGTCTCTTGACAGAGTCTTCAAATTTTTCTACTTCGTTCATGTATATTTCCTCTTTTCATACTAATTCCTAAAAGGTTAGTAGACAAAGATTGGTGCTGACGACGAGTGATGAGCCGTCAGTGCCGAGATTTCTCTGCTGTTCTTTTAGGAATTAGTATCAGACATCGGTAAAGCCGGTGATCCTCGCCTCGGCGGCAAAGTCCTTGAACCGTATAACTATGTCATCGCCTATATTTATATCATCAGCGCTGCTGACAGGCTGTCCGTCCTTCATGGTTATGGTATATCCGCGGTCAAGTACGCTCAGCGGGTCTAAAGCCTTCAGTCTGCCGGACAGATTCTCCAGCGTATTAATCTGCTCCGAAATGACCGAGCGCACAGCCCTCTGCATATCCTTTTCCAGCAAATCAAGCAGCCCGGATCTGCGCTTTATTTCAGAAAGGGGATCGGATCTCTCAATGGCAGCGGACAAGGCTTCAAGCTTCTCTGATCGAAGCGACAGCATTTTCACGAAGCTGCTGTCAAGCCGTGCGGTCACCGAATCCAACGCTCCCAGCATAAGCTCGGTGGTGGGAGCGCACATCTCCGCTGCCGCCGACGGGGTGGGAGCACGCATATCAGCCGCATAGTCGGCAAGGGTTGTGTCCGTCTCGTGCCCGACTGCACTTATGACCGGCGTTTTGCACGCCGACACAGCAAGCGCTACCTCCTCTGTATTGAACGGCATAAGATCCTCAAAGGAACCGCCGCCGCGGGTAAGTATCACCACATCGGCACCGCTGAGATCAGCTTTTTTCAAAGCACCGGTTATCGCTGCGGGAGCGGTCTCGCCCTGCACCTGCGCCGGGAATATCTCAAGCTCGCCTGCGGGATAGCGGCGGCGCATGATATTGAGAACGTCCTGCAAAGCCGCGCCGTTGAGCGATGTGACCACCGCGATCTTTTTCGGCAGCTCCGGCAGCTTTTTCTTGCGCTCCTCAGCGAAAACGCCCATTTCCGACAGCTTCTGCTTGACGGCGTTGAGCTGCATGAACTTAGCACCTATTCCCGCGGGAATAAGCTCGGACGCTATTATCTGGTAGACGCCGCCCGCCTCGTAGACCTCCAGATTGCCCGAGCAGAGCACTCCCATACCGCTCTGTGGCATAAATCCCAGCTTCTGCAACGAGCGCGAGAACATCACGCCCTTTAGCTGCGAGGTCTCGTCTTTAAGCGTGAAATAGGCGTGACCCGATTTATAGTGTATCTTGAAATCCGAAAGCTCGCCGCGTACCGTCAGACCTTTGAGCTTGACGTCGCCGCCGAGTTTCAGCGAGATATATCTGTTCAGCTGTGAAACGCTGAGTATAGATGCCATCAGACCATTCCTTCCATAAAAGCGGCATACAGCGCAGTACCCGCGGCGTTGTCGCAGGAATATTCCGGGGCGGCGAACATCACGTTATCGCTTCTGCCAAGCTGATCTGCTATCAGACTGTCGGACATGACACCGCCCGCATACAGCACCGGAAGCCCGCTGCCGTATTCTTTAAGCGCAGCATCAGTAAGAGCCTCTATCGCCGTGCCTACCGACTTTAAGCAGTATGCCGCGATATAGGAGCTCTCCGCGCCCTCGTCATAGAGCTTTCTGCATTTGTTCTCTATGCCCGACAGCGAGCAGTCAAGACCCCTTACGGCGGGCTTTACCTTCACGCTGTCATAAGCCTCCGCGGCGAGCCTTTCAAGCTCCGCGCCGCAGGGGAATCTAAGCCCCAGCATTACGCCGCAGCGGTCGATCGCCTGTCCGGCTTTAAGGTCAGACGAGCCGCCTATGCGGGCGATATCCAAAAGCTTATCCTCATCGTACCGGCAGAGCAGCATATCTGTAGTTCCGCCGCTGACATGGAAGGCTATGAACTCGCGCTTCTGCTTTACCAGGTCAAGGCTGTCCGCCGAGTAGAGCGCTGCAAGGATATGTCCCGTCTGGTGAGTGGTGGTGTGATACCGCACTCCCCTAGCGGTGGCTATCGCCTTTGCAGTACCCAGCCCCACCAAAAAGCAGGGCATATAGGAATCCTTCCGGCAGGAGGGACGGTCACTGACGCCCACTGCCGTCACGCCTGTCAGCTTATCCGAAAGAGCGTCCAGCATCTGCGGGAGCAATACCGTATGGTGGAAAACAGCGTCCGATTGCCGGACGCCTTTCTCTCCCTCTTTTACAGGCAAAAGCTGTTTTGACTGTATGACCCTGCCGTCTGCCGCGTCATACACCGCCGCCGAGCTGGTATAGTTGGATGTATCTATACCAAGCACATATGTATCAGCCATTCTGCTCTTCCTTGTTTGCGCGTGAAAATGCACCCAGCACTCCGTTGATAAACGAAACGTCGGGGTCTCTTGCATATTTCTGAGCCAAAAGCACCGCTTCGCTGATAGCAACGTTCACGGGGATACTGTCCTCGAACTTTGCCTCATAGATAGCGAGCCGCAGGATAGCAAGATTGATCTTAGCTATTCTGTCAACACTTCTCTTGGTGGAGTATTCCGAGATAACGGCGTCTATCTCGTCGGACTTGGCGGCTATCTTCTTTGCAAGCTCGCAGGACTCCTCTGAGATATTTATGTTGTCATCGGGATCATTCACCTCAGACGAGGCTTCAAAAATATCGTCAATACTGTCATCGCGGAAAAGGCTCTCAAAGTAAAGGATAAATGCGCCCTCTCTCAGCTCGCGCTTAGCTTTCTTGAATCTTTCTCCGCGGTCATTTCTTTTTTTATCTGCCACAAAAACACTTCCCTTTTCCAAACATCACTGTGCGATATCCAGCACGCTCACATTAACTCTTGCAACGGTGATACCCAGCACGTTCTGCACGGAATCCTTTATGCTTTCCTGCACCTTCTCCGCAGTCTCAACGGCAGAAGCATCAGGATCGAGTATTATGCCCACCGCGACGCTCAGCACATCGCCGTCCAGCTTTATGCGCATCTTGCCGTAGTTTTCCTTGGCAAGCAGCAGCCTCAGCGGATTCTTGGGAGAGCTTGCGATACCTGCAACTCCCTCAACGCTCCCTGCGGCGTTGGTGATTATCTTGGAGATAGCGTCCTCACTCACGTAAAGCGAGCTGTCAGTATGTTTTCTTACATTATCCATAGTGATCGTTTCCTTTCATTCAGATTTACGCATACTTTTATTTATTATAGCATAAACAGTAAAAATATACAATCTATAAAGGCTTTTGTTTACCATTTGTTCACATCTTTTTTTAGAAAAAAGCCGCAGCTCAATATCCGCTGCGGCTGTATCTCATGCTTCTACATCATATATCCTTATATTCTCCGCCGGCACCGACACCTCGCTCAGAAGGATATCCTTTATCTGGGCGGCTTCCGTCTGGATAAGACCCTCGTCGGACTTTACCACTATGTTGGCGTTCTCGCCGTCGAGATATACCACACAGTCGGCAAAGCCCGCCGCCTTGATAAGGTTCTCCACCTTGCTCTCCTTTTCGATAAGCCCGGTCATAGCCGCGGCTTCGTCTGCCGCCTGTGCCTGCTCCTCGGGGGTGCTGTCGCCGCCGCTCATTATCGTGCGCAGCGTCTCTACGGCTTTATCCCTCGAGGTGGTACGGTCAAGGCGTGCCTTGGCGAACAGGTCCTCGCCGTCGTTCCCCTCCTGGGCGCTCACCAGCTGAGCGTCGCCGTAGCTGATGTTTTTCTTCTCCACCTTACCCGTCGCCTTGATGCCGCCCGACGCGGACATGGCGTAATTTACATACACCGCCGTGCCGAGTATCAGCGTCATGCCCGCAAGCATTATCTGCCGCTTGCCGATTATCAGGCTTATTCTCTTTCTTGAAGTCTTGTCACTCATGTTGATTACCTCCGTATTTTATCATATTTATCAGCCTTAAAGCTGGAAGTCAACCGTATTCTTCTACGCTTATGCGTCCCGTGGAAAGCCCCAGCGCCGCCGATGCGGTGTTGATGACCCGCTCCTTTACCCGGGGATCGGAAGCGCCTGTGCAAACTATTGCCGCGCCGCATATCTCCGGCGAAATTATCTTTTTCAGCACCGGCTGCTTTTCGCCGCTCTTGTCGGCTATGATTATCTCCCCCTGACGCTTCAGCGACTCGCTGAGGCTGTCCGTTCGCTGCTCGATATCGTTCTGCTCGGCGTAGACGTATTCCCCGGTGCCGCCCACCGACACCATGACCCTGACGTTGCTCACCCCGTCAAGCTGAGAGAGGATATCGCACAGCTCCTCTTCGAGCTGCTTACGGTACTCTTCCGCGTCGGAGCGTGAGACCGGCGACGGCTGAGAGATCTCCTCCGGCTCGGTCTTTTTCTTATCAGGGAGCATATCCGACAGAAGTATCAGCAGCACCCCCGCCGCCCCGATCAGGAACAGCAGCTTTGTCCTGCTTTTGCCCGTTATCAGCCGTTTCAGCCGACGTATCATAGATATTCACCTCGCTTTCCTGCCCGATGATCTCCCTTGCGGCGGCTTCGATCGCCGGTATGTCGCTGTCCTGCAAGCCGTCGATAAATATATCCGCGCTGTCGGTGCTGATATAATTATACTGATCGAAGCTGACTTCTATGCAGACAAGCCTTGGCGAAAAACCTGCTTTTGTGAGATTTTCGGTCAGCTGTCTTTCGACAGCACCGCGGCTCTGTGAAAGGAGCATACTGTCATAGTCGAACCTAAGGCTCCGGCTGTCCGGCAGCGGCGAGCCGGAAATATCAATACCGCCGCCGGCAAAGCCCGCTGCAACACAGGAGATCAGCACCAGCGTGCAGATAAGTTTCAGCTCACGCTTTCTGTTTTCCGGGGCTATCATCATCACCACCGCTGAGATCATCGCCGTGATACAGGCTGTGAATATCGCGTTTTTTATCATCTCCATAGCTTCACCTACTGACCTATATTTGCCGCCGCCGGCATCATGATAGCCGTCGATATCAGGAACATCATGGAAAAGCAGAGCGTCGTGCTTATGGCTGCCGACATGGCGTATCCGGCGCTCCTTAGCAGCTCGGATATCTCGGAGATCCCCAGGACGTCCGCTATCGTGCGGGCACATTCCAGCGTGAGCTTTATGCTGATGAGCGTCACCAGAGGGCTTATCAGCATGAAAAGTATCACCGATATCCCCAGCGTGCCGACGCTGGTGCGGATAAGTCCCACGCCCGCCTGTACCGTGGAGTAGGCTTCCGACACCGAGCCGCCTATGATCGGAACAAAGCTTGCCGCGCCAAACCTCACCGCCCGGGCTGCGGCATTGTCTGCCGCGGCGGCGGCAAAGCTCTTTATGGATATCAGCCCGGAGAACATGGTCATCAGAGCCGTAAGGGTTATCCTGACGGCGTTTTTCATAGACTCTGCCGCCGACGAAAAGCGCATTTCGGGATTTATCGCGGCGGTGAAGGATACCGCTAACAGCACGCTCAAAAACGGCATGATGAATCTGTCCGCGGCGAGGGCTATCACCTCGCAGACCCACAGCGCGGAGGCATAGTACCCGCCCCCGGAGGCTATCCCCCCGGACGCCGCGTTCACCGAAGCGTAGATCGGGACATACGCTATCATGAAGCCGTTTAGCCGGCGAAGATACTCGCAGACTCCGGCAAATGAAGCGTATATGCTGGAGTAAACTATCGTTATGCAGCCCATAAGGGTCACAAAGGAAAAGGACGACGCAAGCCCGCCGGAGGGCGCAAGGCTCCTTGCCGCGGCAGTTATTATCAGCAGCGCCGTAAGCTTTGCAAGCACCGTAAGCGGTGCGCGGAGAGAGTCCGCAAGCTCCCTTACGGCAGCGCCAATGACGGTATCCGCGCCCAGATCTGAAATATCGGAGCCGGTGACTCCGTTTTCCCGCATGGTCTCCTTTGTATCGTCGTCTATCGCCTCGCTGAGGCGGTCACCTATCTCGGCGGCGTAGCTGTCCAGCGTGCTGTCCGGGGCTTCCGCTTCCGCTGCAAAGCATACGGGAGACAGCTTCATCGCGGAGCAGAGCATTATCCCGATGACGAGGATCATCTTTTTGAACATATCACACCTGCATAAGCGAGCCGACTATCTCCGCTGCGTTCTCAAAAAGCGGGACGGATACCAGTATCATCGCCGCTTTGCCCGCAAGCTCAAGCTGTGAGGCGAGCGCTCCCTCGCCGCAGTCACGGCAGCAGTCGCAGCCTATCTGAGTCGTAAAGCAGATACCCAAGCTCTTTATTATTATCGCAAGGTAATCGGCGTCGAGACCTGTCCGGGAGAAAAGCTCTGTCACAGCAGAATAGATGTTCCGGAAGCTTTCAAAATACCGCCCCGATATAAGGCATACGGCGAGAACTGTACACAGCAGCTTGACCTCAGCGTTGACTGAGCCCACCAGCTTCAGCGCCGCCGACACCGCAAGGCAGAAAACGGTAAGGGTTATCATATCCACTTTCTAAAACCCGAACAAGCTTTTGATAGTATCGAAAAGCTCGGCTATCCTTTCTATTATCATCATAAGCACCACGATAAGTCCGGCTAGAGTCGTCATC
The DNA here is from genome assembly GCA_902766335.1 of uncultured Ruminococcus sp. Taxonomy (GTDB): domain Bacteria; phylum Bacillota; class Clostridia; order Oscillospirales; family Ruminococcaceae; genus YE71. The sequence goes on from CACXDI010000099.1 coordinate 21,217, forward strand.
ATCGCCTGCTCGTCGCGCTCGGCGCGTTTGAGAAGCTGCACCAGTACCGCCACGATTATCCCCACCGCTGCTATCTTAAAGATAAGCTCCAGTTCCATGGTACCACTCCTACACTAACAAGACCACTGCGAATATCCCGCCGAGAAGTCCCAGGCTGCGGCTGAGCTTTCTTCCCGTCTCGGCACGAGGGCGAAGTATTTTCACCCGCTCCCTGAAATAGCAAAGCGCCGCCGAGATCCTCTGCTGCTCCGCCTGCTTATCGGCAGAGCCGAGCTCCCTTACCAGCGTTTCCAGCCGCTGCCGGTCAGGCTCCGGCATAACGTCGCGGTTTTCACCGAGACTTTCAAGGACTGCTTGTCTGCCGTATGCCGCCGAGCGCAGGAACTCCGGCAGATATCCCGATGTCACGGCAAGTCGGGAAAGCATCTCCTCCACCGTTGGCTGCTCGTATTCAAGCATGAGCAGCGCTCTTTCCAGCATATCGGCTGCTGAAGCGACTGCCCGGAAGCTGTCCATTATCCTCTCGCCGTATATCCTGCCCGCAGCCGCGCCGAAAAATATCACCAGCCCGCTGCCCAGAAACTCTGCCGCGCTCATAGCTTGTAGAACTCCTTTAATCTTCCGCAGCTGCTGCCGGTGCCAAGTATCGCGGCGCAGGACAGCACCTTGTCCTTTATCAGCTTTGAGGGTGCAGGACGCTTTTTTACCTCGTCAAATGTCCCGGCGTGGCAGCTGCATACCAGCTTTACTCCGGAATCCAGCGCGTATTCCAGCGCGTCAAGATCGCTCTTTGCGCCTATCTCGTCGCAGATCAGCACCTCAGGAGCCATTGTCCGGACGGCGGTGACGATCGCCTGACGGCGGGGATAGCAGTCAAAAACATCTGTATGAGCGCCCACGTCGTTCTGAGGCACGCCGTCCTCGGAGCAGGCAAGCTCTCCGCGTTCATCTATCAGAGCCACCCGGTATCTCGCACCCAGCAGTCGGCTGAGGTCACGAAGGACAGTAGTCTTTCCCCCGCAGGGCGGCGAGCAGACTATAAGCGAGGCAAGCCCGCCGGAGAAGGCTCTCTCATAGACCGGGAGCGCACAGTCGGCGACTTCCCGGGCTATGCGTATATTCAGCGAGGATATCTTTTTTACCGTCGAAACATCGCCGGAGCGGTCTGTTACCGCCGTTCCGCAAAAGCCTACCCTGTTGCCGCCGCGGCAGGTTATGTAGCCCTCTGCCTGTTCGCGGGGGTAGGCGTGTACCGAGCCTTTGAAGGCTCTTACATAGGAGATATCTATATCCTGCGGCAAGGCGGTCACGGCGTTCACAGGGCTGTTCATCAGCTTTCCGTCGGGGGTGATGAAATACTCTCTGCCGAAAAGCACCGCCGAAAAATATCTGCCGCGGCGGAGCCTGAGCTCGGAAATGCTCTCACGCTCCGTCGGGGATATGGCATACAGGCAGTCCTTCAGCCTGTCCGAAAGAAGCTCGGAGGCATATCTCAGCCGGGTATGTTCGTTCATTTTGTCACTTCCATTCCTTTTTCTTTATCAGTTAATTAATCTTATGTGTACAAGCTGTGTGATATGACTAAAAATATCGGGAACATATCAAATATTATGTCATAATACTTGAAAAAAGAAAACGTTTGTGATATAATTATAATGGAGTAATTTGTGGCTTCACCACAACTGCGACTTAAATATAAAGGAGACAAACAAAATGCCAAACGAACTGACACTAGAACAAAAACAGGTGCTTGACCTTTCAAACCGCGTTATCCGCGAGGTCAAGAAGGTCATCATAGGCAAGGACGACATCATTATCAAGGTGCTGCTTTCGATACTTGCGGGAGGACACGTCCTTATCGAAGATATCCCCGGCGTGGGCAAGACCACCCTTGCCGTTGCGCTCTCAAAGGCGCTGTCGCTGGATTACAAGCGTGTGCAGTTTACCCCCGACGTGCTTCCCACGGACATCACCGGATTTATGGTGCTTGACCGGGAATCCAACAGATTCGTATACAAAAAGGGCGCGGCTATGACCAACCTGTTCTTAGCGGACGAGATAAACCGCACCTCCTCAAAGACTCAGTCAGCGCTGCTGGAGGTCATGGAGGAAGGCAAGGTGACGGTAGACGGCGTGACCTACTCCGTGCCTGACCCGTACATCGTTATAGCCACGCAAAACCCCATAGGCTCTATCGGCACGCAGATGCTCCCCGAATCTCAGATGGACAGATTTATCGTGCGGCTCTCAATGGGATATCCGTCGGTGCAGAACGAGGTAGCCATGCTCCGCGCCAAGCACTCGCAGGTTTCCATAGACAGCGTGGAGCCGGTGGCGTCTGCCGTACAGCTTTCGAGGGCGATAGCCGTTACCGACAACATCTATGTTTCCGAGCCGATATTTGAATACATCGCGGCGATATCCGCTGCCACAAGGAGCAACAGATATATAAAGCTGGGGCTTTCGCCCAGAGGCTCGATCGCTCTGCTGAAGATGACCCGCTCGACGGCACTTCTCAACGGCAGGAACTTTGCAATACCCGACGACGTGCTTTACTGCATAAACGAGGTATTCGCTCACAGGCTGCTGCTCAATCAGAAGGCAAAGATCGCCGGCGTTACGATACCGCAGATAATAAGCGAGATCATACAGCAGGTGCCTGTCCCGAAGGTAAAGGGATAAGGGAGCGGCAGAATGGTTTTTATATATTTTGCAGCGCTTATCGCGACTGTGCTGTTCTATATACTCTATGACGGCAACATTTCATTTATGATATGTGCCTTCACGGTGCTGCTGCCGGTAATGCTTACGATTATGAATCTTATCGCAAGGTTCTGCATAAAGGCAGAGCTCAGGATCGATGCTCAGAGGTGCGCGGCGGGACAGTCTGTGCCGATGAAGCTTGTCATAACTAACCGCTGCTTTATTCCGGTACCCATGGCGGAGATAACCTTAGCCTACCGCATGAGCGCGGGCAGGAACGAGGAAAAAATGAAGATCTGCACGCCGGTGTTCCCGCTGAACAGCCAAACTCTTACCGCCGGCTTCACCTCGAAGCATTACGGAGTCATCGAGTGCAGGATAAAATCTGTAAAGATATTCGATCTTCTCAGGCTTAGCAGGTTCCGTATCCCCCGAAAGAGCTTTACTGACACTGTCTATGAGATAACGGTGCTGCCCGAGGTGCTGCCGCTCAACAACGCGATATCCTCCTACAACGAGCTTGGCACAGACAGCAGCGAGTTCTCACAGACCAAGCCGGGCGACGATCCCAGCGAGATCTTCGGCATAAGAGAATACAATGACGGGGACAAGCTCAGCAGGATACACTGGAAGCTTACCGCAAAGACGGACTCACTTATGGTAAAGGACTATTCTCTGCCGCTGGTGGAATGCTGCATGATAGTCACCGACTTTTTCATAAGCAGCTCGGCTCGCAGCAGCGAGGATCTCTATGACACGGAGATACAGCTGTCACTTTCGCTGTCATCGCTGCTGGAGGCGAATGAGATAAGACACCGCACCGCCGCCTACAGCGAGCTTACCCGGCAGCTGGAAGAAGCGGTGGTCTATGACGAGGGCTCGGCGCTGGAGAGTGCGCTTTTGCTGCTTTCCTGCGGGATATCCAGGAACCGGGACACCTCCGTTGCAGCGCTTACCTCCGGCAGCGAAGCCGTTCAGCGCTACGGGCACCTGCTGTACATTTGCAGCGAGTTCACGCAGTCTGCTGCCGATCAGCTTGCCGTAAGCGGGCTTGCGTACAGATACACGGTGCTTCTCTGCTGCCACGAGGGTGACGAGCCGGAGATACCCGACACAGAAATAGACATCATTCCCGTTTACTGCGGCAATATCTCACGCTCTGTAGAAGGGCTTGTTATATAAAGGACACAAAATGAAAAAAGATAGAAAACAAAACAAAACTATAGGTAAAACGCAGATATCGCTGAAAAACGGCATCGCCTTTCAGCCGGTCATAGGTATGTCGCTAAGATCGCCTGTGCTGTCGTTTTTCCCATTTGTACAGCTTGCCATAGCGATGATATCGTCGCTGTCGGTGATATATATGCTGCCGGCGTTTTTAAACTCCTCCAACGGCAGCTGTTCGGGAAGCTATGAGATAAGCAACGGCACTACCGTTTTCATGGTGATAGCCTTTACCGCCATAGCTTCGCTTTTAAGCACAAGCAAGGAATTATTCGTCAAGCTGATAGGTGTAGCGTATATGGGGCTTAATGCCGTGTATATAGTTACTCACATGAACAGCGTTGTGAACGGCTTTATGTATACCGTGAACACCTACTCAAAATGTGCGTCATTCGCAAAGCCGCTGTTTGCGCAAATAGCCGCCAACGCCTCTACCGGCGAGGTGGAGATGTTCCTTCTGGCGTTCGCATTCATCATAACGCTGCTTACCAGCTTCGGCTGTATTTACCGCATCAGCTTCCCCATAGAATTTATCGCCTCATTCCCGCTGTTTGAGCTGATGACATTCTGGGGCATGAGATTTGACGAGGATTACACATGGACTATCATAGGTATGCTGTTTTCCTGGATCACCGTTCTTTCGTTCAGTCTTATCAATCACTCGACAAAGTGCAGGAACTCAAGCAACACCTTCGCCGTCCACCGGAGAAAAAAGACCTACTACCTGACCTCGGAGAAGATAAAGCACAGCTTTTTCGGGCTGATGTGCTATGCTGTGGTCATTGTATCGCTGTCTGTTTTTATCGTAACGATAGCTTATATACACAGTGCCGATGATGTCAGGAACAGAAAGATCAACAAGCTGAGGTATGACATCTCCACCGGCTTCAAGAACTTTTCAAGGGACGTAACCGAGCAGGCTTCCCTTAAGAGCAAGCCGATACCCGGACGGGGACAGAAAATGGTAGGAGGAACAAACGGCGGCAGGCTGGGGCTTTACGACGAGCTCAGCTTCTACGGAAAGACTGCCATGAGGGTGACTGTTCCCAAGTTCTACCGTCCGATATATCTTAGAGGATACGCCGGCGAGAAGTATCAGGACAACTCATGGCTGCCGGTAAAGAATGACGAAGATGCAGCCGTTGCCTTTTCCGATCGCTACGGCGCGTATGTCCTCGATTACGATTTTATACACACATACTACAACACCATTCCCGGCACCGGCAGGATAGATATAAAAATAGACCCGTTAAACTGCAGCGAAGATGTGATCTACGCGCCTTACGGATCCTACTATTCTCAGATAGAGCTCGCCGGAGAGCAGGTATATGACGGTATGCTCTCGCCCAAGAAAAAAATGGAGGGCGAGGATTATAACATCGTGATGCTGCCGGTGGCGGATGACGATCTCGACTGGCAGGAGGTCATAGCCATGCAGCAGAGCCATATTGCGGCGGCAGACAGTCCCGAAGCCGGGCTTGCCGAATATGACAGCAAGGTGATCCACAGTAACAGCGTATTCAGCTACGTTCCCGAGGAGGCTGCCGGATCTGTAGACAGAGTCATCGCCGAGGCGGGGCTGGACAGCAGCAATATCTATGACATCAACTACATCCACAACGCGGTAATGAAGTATTTTGAAGACAACGGCTACACCTACGATCTGAAGCCGGGCGTCACACCTGAGGACAAGGACTTTGTAAGCTATTTCCTGGACGTCCAGAAGAAGGGCTACTGCACCTACTATGCTTCGACAGGCGTTATGATAATGCGGAGAATGGGTTATGCCGCGAGGTTTGTGGAGGGATATGTCATCGAGCCTTCCGAGTACACCGATGACAAGACACCCATAATCGTCACAGACCGTTCTGCGCACGCATGGTGCGAGGTATTTATCGACGGCTGCGGCTGGTATCCCCTGGAATTCACTCCCGGCTACAAGTCTGACAATCCGAATCTCACCGACACGGACAAGAACATCACCAAGCCTACCCTGCCGGATCTGACGATATCCACCCCCGAACACTCCAGCAATTCCGGGAGCAGTTCATCTGAGCCGGGAGCGTCGGGCAGCAGCACGGCTGCCGGGGCGAACACCTCTTCCGGCGGCGCCGGGCTGTCAGGCGGAGACAGCAGCACAGCGGAGGGTGCGGCGGTCACCGATATAAGCTCAAGCAGCAAAAAGCCCAGTGACCGCACCCCGGAGGACGCGGGATACGGTCACGAGATAGACCTCAGGCAGTACGCCTACACTCTGCTGACGATCGGATTTATCGCGGCGGTAGTAGTGACGGCTGCGACGCGGCGCAAGAACAAGCTGGATCATGAATACAAACAGTGTCACTGCACCGAGAACAAAATATCTGTCATCAACTGCTATGTTTCGGTGATAAAATACGCGAAGCTTGTGGGACTGCAAAATGACGGGAATCTCACCGACGTGCAGCTCACGTCGAAAATGCTAGACCTGATGAACGAGAAAATGCCTGACCTCTGTGTGCCGTTCATAGAGCTTTCGGACGCGGCGCTGCTCGCTTACATGAGCGACAGCGAGATATCTGACGAGATCTCGGCGCGGGGCAGGAATACCTACAACGATCTGCGGAACAGGGTCTTTGAGCTTATGAACCCGCTTCAGAAGCTCAGGGCTATGTGGATACTTGGGTTGTACTGATACGATACAAAAAGACCGGATGTAATAGTCCGGTCTTGCTTTATCTCTTTATTCCGTATTTGGCGTAGAATGAGTCTACGTCCTCCTGGGTGCGTACCAGCTCGGAATACATCAGGTTTCCTGTTGCACGGTCAAAAAAGCCTATCGTCTTTTCACCGGTGCAGGTGCTGGACTGCACCTTTATCTCCATGCCTCGGCACTCCTCGGGGACGGGCAGGGTCTTGTGCTTCTTGAACAATGACACCTTACTCAGCCTCCGCAAGCAGCTTTTCCGCCTTGAGCGTTATGGCGCACTCCAGGCGCTTTTTCTCGATGTCGCAGGACAGCTTGTACGCCTTTCTGATGTCCTTGTTGAAGGTGTAGTTGTTGGCGTTGCAGCCGCCGCTGCAATAGAATTTAGCCCAGCAGTTCTTGCAGTCGGGCTTGGTGTATACGTGAGCGCGGGCGAAATCCATTTTCATGTCGGTGTTGAAGCTGCCGTCGTTCAGGCTGCCCATTTTATACTCCTCGATACCCACGAACTGGTGGCAGGGGTAGATATCGCCGTCGGGGGAGATCGCGACATACTCGTTGCCGCAGCCGCAGCCGCGCAGTCTCTTTATGGCGCAGGGTCCCTGGTCGAGGTCGAGCATAAAGTGGAAGAAGTTCATGAACTTGCCCGCAGCCTTGACCTCGCGCATTTTGTCCGCAAGCTTTTCGTACTCGTCATAGATAGCGGGCAGGTCTTGCTCGGTGAGTGCGTAAGGCAGCGACGGGTCAGCGATGACCGGCTCTATGGATATCTGCTCGAAGCCCTCGTCATAAAGGCTCATGATATCGTTGGTGAAGTCGAGGTTGTACTTGGTATAGGTGCCGCGGACGTACCATTCCTTGTCGCCGCGCTTTTCCACCAGTCTCTTGTACTTGTCGATGAAGTAGGTATAGCTGCCCTTGCCGTTGACCGTCTTGCGCATACGGTCATTTACCTCGGGTCTGCCGTCTACCGAAAGCACCACGTTGTACATCTGATCGTTGATGAAGTCGATCTTGTCGTCGGTGAGCAGAGTGCCGTTGGTGGTGATAGTAAAGCGGATATTCTTGTCGTGGAGCTTTTCCTGCTCGCGTCCGTACTCGACTATCTGCTTTACCACCTCGAAGTTCATAAGCGGCTCGCCGCCGAAGAAATCCACCTCGAGGTTGCGGCGGTTGGCGGACTTCTCTATCAGAAAGTCTATCGCCTGCTTGCCTGTCTCTAAGGTCATGAGCGTTCTGCCCTGACCGTAGTCGCCCTTGCCGGCAAAGCAGTACTCGCACCTGAGATTGCAGTCGAATGCGATGAGCAGGCACATAGCCTTGACGGGAGACGCCACAGCCGCAAGCGCGTACTGCTCGTAATCGTCCTCGGAGAAAAGTATCTTGTCGTTATAGAGCGACACCAGCTCCTCATAGCACTCGCGAAGCTCCTCCTCCGGGTACTTGCCGGACAGCGCCTTTATGGCAGCCTCGGGACATTCGCCCTCCACCGGCGGCTCAACGAAATCCAGCAGGTCATAGGTCAGCTCGTCGATAACATGGACGCCGCCGCTGTTTACGTCAAGGACTATGAACAGTCCGTTCTGTTTGAATTTATGTATCATATGATATCCCTCCAAATAGTGAAATATCTGTTTAATATTCCAGTTGCTTTACTGTTTCTCACCGGTACCCCTATTCTTTATCAGAACAGCGATACACATTATCAGGAATCCGAACCCGTATCCCATAGGCGCCGGATACCAAAGAGATTCATAAAAGAAGCTCCCGACAAAGCCGGCAAAGCAGAGGATACCGCAGCAAAGGGAAAAACGCTTTATCATCTTATCCCCGACACCCAGAAACAAAGCGAGAAATGCACAGCCCATGAACAAGCCCCAGGCGGTGTAATCTATAGTCATTTCATAGCTGGGGTAAAAGCCGATCCTAAAATGATCCGGCACGGACATGCCCTGTGCCGCGAGCTTTCTTGTAACGCCTATGCTGGTGATATGAGCCGCTGAGGTCAGAATCATCGTCCCCGACAGTGATATAAGCATAGCTCTGCGGAATACCGCCTTGATCTGATAGCCTTCCGCGAAAACGCTCATCGTTACCGACATAGCGAAAGCGCCAAAAACCGTCATAGCTTCCCACAAAGTCAGCGCCCAGTCTGTTTTGAGCACAAGAAAAAGAGTCACAGATATAAAATAAGATATTTCAACGATAATACAGAAAATGGCTGATCTTTTCAGATGTTGTTTCATAAACATTCCCTCAGTCACAGCAGTTCTCCCGATCTGTTTTATACGATCAAAAAACAGGCAAAATAAAAGGGACATTCGGGGAATGTCCCTTTATTGCTGTGATCTTAAACTAAATCAAGACTCTCTCTCGCACTTCTGGTTAGCAACGGTGCAGGAAGTCTTGCAAGCAGACTGGCAGGAAGCCTGGCACTTGCCGCAGCCGCCCTTAGCAGCGCTCTGCTTGAGATTAGCCTTGTTAATTGTCTTAATATGCTTCATTGGTACATACCTCCCAATTTATATTCTACAATCATTATATCATATTCCGGCAGGATAAACATTAATATTTTGTGAACCAGAGATAAATATTTATCATCGTATGTGAAATATATTGCCGTTGGTGTTAACGCCTATTACTCCGCCCAGCGAAGCGCAGACCAGCGTCATTATCAGCTTGCTTCCGCCCTTCATGCCGCCTGCTGCTCCGGCAAAGAGGTAGGACAGCAGGAATATCGTCCCGAACATGAACAGTCCGCAGAGCAGTCCCATGAGAAGTCCGTTCTGACGGCGGCGGCGGGCAGCGGCAAGACCTCCCGTAAACGAACCGGCACACAGCGCCCCGGAGGTAAGCACCGACAGCAGCTTGTCGTCCATATCCACCTTAGTCATCAGCAGGGATATAAGCGTCACACCAGCAAACACCACCGCAAAGCCCAGCAGTGCCGAGAACAGTGCTGCAAGCCCGCTTTGTCTGTATATATTGCTTCTTCGTCTGCTTCTCATGATACACCGCCTCCCTTTGATATGTATATGCCGGGCGGCGGGGAATATGACAAAAAAGCAGCCGTCCTGCAACAGCTGCCTTGGATTCAGTTATGTGCGGGGCTTTTTCTCAGATGAAGCACAGCCGCAAGTTTTGGAGCGTTCACCGCCGCAAGGAGTATCATGCAGGGCAGGACTCCGAAGAAGGAAGCCTTCAGACCCGCTGCCGCACAGCCTATATAGCCTGCCGCCGCGCCTATGTGGAACGCCGCGAGAGTGCCTGCGAAGAACTTCGCTTTGTCCAGGTGCTTTTTGTCGCCGTCGGCGCAATACTCTGCGATCTCGCCCACCGTCTGACGGAAATTATTTGTGGAAAATATAGGAGCGCTGTTATAGCCGCCCATGCCGCCGAATACCACCCAAAGGAAGGACATCATTATAAAGGCGGGATAAAGCCCCACTACCGACGGTATATCGGCGGGTAGAAATCCCATTACTACAAAGCCCGCTATACTGATGAATGCGCTAAGCGAGTAAACGTCTGCCCTGCCCTTGCGCTTTAAGTAAGCCGCCGCGAATACCGAGCCGCCGTAGATCACGGTGCCCAGCAGGTGCAGGAAGGCTTCGGCAAAGCTCCTGCCCAGCAGCGACTTCAATATCTCAAGGATATTCACCGTCTGCGAGGAGCCGAGGTTGAAGCGCATAAGTATGGTGTACATAGCTGTATAACCGCCCACCAGACAGGCTGCGCGGTGCATAGCTCTTTCGTGTCTCATGCTCATATGCTTCACTCCCTTGAAATGACATGATTCTCTCTATAACAATTATATCATTTTACAATAAGAAGTGTCAAGGTATATTATGACGAAGTTCACAAAACAGAGCGTATTTTTTTGTGCAAATAGCAAATTTCAGCCCATAGCCGCCTTGAAGGCTTGCTGGATCGTTGACGCACCTGTCAGCTTTATGCCGTCAAGACCTGTCCTGTCCATGTTTTTCAAGGTGGACGCCGGCAGGACTATGCGGCTGAAGCCTAAGCGCTGAGCCTCGCGGACGCGCTGCTCGGCACGCTGCACTCCCCTGAGCTCACCGGCAAGACCTATCTCGCCGAAGCAGATAACATCATAGGGAACGACTTTGTCGGTAAGCCCCGAATAGAGGGCGAGCGCCACCGCAAGATCGGCGGCAGGCTCGTCGATATCAAAGCCGCCCACCACGTTCATATAAACGTCCAGACCGCCGAAGTAATAGCCCATGCGCTTTTCCAGCACGGCTATAAGTATCGCCATGCGGTTGTAGTCAAAGCCGGTGGCGGTGCGGCGGGGAACATTGAAGGTACTCTTTGTCACCAGCGCCTGAACCTCGGCGAGTATCGGGCGGGAGCCTTCGATTATGCAGGCGACGCAGCAGCCGGAAGCGTCCTGCGGTCTGCCGGAGAGCAGCATTTCCGACGGGTTCTCAACCTCGCGCAGACCCTTGCCTGTCATCTCGAAAACACCTATCTCGTTGGTAGAGCCGAAGCGGTTCTTTATCCCTCGGAGTATGCGGTAGGGCAGGTTCTTCTCGCCCTCGAAATACAGCACGCAGTCAACGATATGCTCCATGACCTTAGGGCCCGCTATCGCGCCGTCCTTGTTGACGTGACCCACTATCAGCATGGGTATCTCCAGAGATTTTGCCGTCTTCATCAGCATATTGGAGCATTCGCGCACCTGCGTCACCGAGCCGCTTGCTGAGGTCAGCCCGGAGATATTCATGGTCTGGATAGAGTCGATTATGGCGATCTCCGGCTTTTCATTGGCTATCACCTTGCAGACCGCCTCGCAGTCTGTCTCGCTGAGCAGGTAGAGGTTGCCGCTGTCCACGCCTAGGCGCTGCGCTCTCAGCTTTATCTGTCTCAGCGATTCCTCGCCGGAGACGTAGAGTATCGTGTGGTCATCGCCGAGGGTCTGACATATCTGGAGCAGCAGCGTGGACTTGCCGATACCCGGCTCGCCGCCGAGGAGTATCAGGCTCCCCTTCACCACTCCCCCGCCCAGCACCCGGTCAAGCTCCGGAGAGCCGGTGCTCCAGCGGGTCTCGCTGCCGGATACGTCTATGTCGGTGATCTCAAAAATATTGTCGGAAACGTCCCGCGCAGAGGACGCTGCGCCTGCCGCACGCACGGCAGAGGTATTCAGCGGCACTGTTTCCTCAAAGGTGTTCCACTGTCCGCAGTCGGGGCAGCGTCCGTTCCACTTCGATGTCTCATATCCGCACTCCGAGCAGACATAGACAGTCTTGTTCTTTGCCATAAAAACTCCTTTATGGCAACACCGCACAATCATTGTGCGTCAGAAACGGGCATTAGCAAAGCTAATGGGTCAGATTTTTCGTCTTGGAACAGCTTGC
>CACXDI010000100.1 GCA_902766335.1 uncultured Ruminococcus sp.
AGGAAAGCGACCGCAGTTGGGCTGACGCCCTGCAAGGGAGCTTGACGACGAGTGATGAGCCGTCAGTGCCGAGATTTGTCTGCTGTTTTTTAGGGATTAGTATAAAATATCATAGTTCTTTCAGCGCTCCGTATGCCGCCTGTCCGACGCATATTCCGCCGTCGTTGGGCGGGATAACGCTGTGGAGCAGCACCCTGAAGCCTGCTTTTTCCAGCGCCGCTTTTGTAAGCGTCACCAGCAGCCGGTTCTGGAACACGCCGCCGCTGAGGGCGACAGTGTCAAGCTTCGTTCTTTCCCGCAGCTCGACGCAGGATATCCGTATCAGCTCGGACAGCGCCCGGTGGAAGTCATAGGCGAGCAGCCCGATGTCCTCGCCGTCCAGCTTTCGGCGGGTTAGGTCATGCACTAATTCGGCGGTGCCGAGGGTGATGAAGCCGCTGCCTGTCTCGGTGCCGGCGGTCATGCTGACCGGCTGCTGTGAACGGATGAGTCCGTTTTTCTGGACGAATCGCTCCGCGTGGTACATCAGCGCCGTGGAAGCCTCGCCCTCGAAGGTGGAAGCCTGACGTATGCCGAGTATCGCCGACACCGCGTCGAACAGCCGCCCGCAGCTTGTGGATTTGACGGCGTTCAAGCCCTTGTCCGACATCATGGATTGCAGCTTGAATACCTTTTCATCGCAAAGCCCCAGCCTTTCGCAGACCTCGAAAGCCTCGCCGCCGAAGCCCTGACGGATAAGCTGAACCGCGATGCGCCAGCCTTCCTTTGCGGAGACGTCGCCGCCCACCTGCATGAAGGGCGCGATACTGCCGGCGCGTTCGTAGCCGTCCCAGCCGCATATCATCAGCTCGCCGCCCCATATGCTGCCGTCGTCGCCGTAGCCGGTGCCGTCAAAGCTTATCCCTATCACCCGCTCGTCCTCGCCGCAGCAGTTCTCCGCCATGCAGGAGAGGATGTGGACGTAGTGGTGCTGTACCTGTATCAGCGGTATGTCCATTTCTTTGGATAGTTCCTCTGCGACAGTCACCGTGTTGTACATCGGGTGGGTGTCGCAGACGATGACCTCCGGCTCCGCTTCAAGCAGCCCGCACATTCTGTGTACCGACTCCTTCAGCGCGTTGACGGTGCGAATGTCCGCCATGTCGCCCACGTAAGGCGAGGCGTAGAGCAATCCGCCCCGGGCGATACAAAAGCTGTTTTTCAGCTCGCCGCCTATGGCGAGCGCCTGCCGTTTTGGTGTGCCTTTCATCATCACCGGCAGCGGCGCGAATCCGCGTGAACGGCGTATCATGTAGGGCTTGCCGAACAGCCAGTCGGTCACCGAATCGTCGGCGCGTATCAGTATCTTTCTGTTGTGGGAAAGCATCGCGTCGCAGAAGCCGCCGATCTCCTTGACCGCGTCCTCGTCGGTGCGGCATATGGGCGCCCCCCGGGCGTTGCCGCTGGTCATCACAAGGCAGTCGGTCATCTCTATGCCGTCGGGGTAGTCGAACAGCAGCATCTGCAGCGGATTGTAGGGGAGCATGACTCCCACCGTCAGATTGTCCGGCGCTATCAGCCCGCTTATGGTGCAGTCCGGCTTTTTCTCCAGCAGAAGTATCGGCTTCTGCCAGCCGGTGAGGTATTCCTCCTGCCCCTCTTTTATCCCGCACTCCCGCCGCACCGTGTCCATATCCCGGAGCATCAGCGCAAAGGGCTTCATGGGGCGGCACTTGAGTTCCCTCAGCCGTCTCACCGCTTGATCGTTGCGTGCGTCGCAGCAGAGGTGGAATCCTCCGATACCCTTTATCGCCGCCACGCCGCCGTCCATTATCAGCCGCCGGATATAGGTTATGGCGTCGGCACCTTTGATATCCTGCCCGATGATGTAGACCTCCGGCCCGCAGTCGTTGCAGCAGACCGGCTGGGCGTCAAAGCGCCGGGTGGCGGGATCATAGTATTCGCCGGAGCACTTCTTACACATGGGAAATTCCTTCATGCTTGTGCGCTCCCGGTCATAGGGCATGGTGTCGAGTATTGTAAGCCTGGGACCGCATTGAGTGCAGTTTATAAATGGGTGCAGATATCTTCTATCTGTTTTATCGTACAGTTCCTTTCTGCATTTATCGCAGGTGGCGATGTCGGGAGAAACGAAGATGTTGCCGTACTCCTTCTCGCTCTCGATTATCTCGAAGCCCTCAAATGGCTCCCGCTCCACCTCTTCCTGCTCGATGTCAAGTATCACCGAGCGCTCCGGCGGGCGGTGACGTATCTCGCCGATGTAGCCCTCTATCTCCTCGCGGCTGCCCTGGGCGTAAGCCTCCACATAGGAGCCCTTGTTCGCCACAGTCCCGCGGATCCCGTATTTCCCGGCAGCCACCGACATAAAGGGACGAAAGCCCACGCCCTGCACTATCCCGAATATTTTAAGCCTTACGGTAGGCATGAGCCTCACCTGCCTTCTCTGTTATTTTCATTCGTTCATCGCCGCGCTTACGGCGTAGTGGGGGAAGTCCACGAACTCCCCGCCGAAGCCCCGGAGCATACGCTTGAAGTCCGGGTCTCCGAATATCACATCGTAGCCGCGCCCGGCTATTTTTTCGATGAATGTTTCCTCGCCGTCTATGCGGAAGTCCTGTTCCCCGGCGTACCTCTTGTCGAGGGCAAACCAGGTTGCGCAGTCCACCTGGCAGCCGCTGAAATGTGAGCGAAGCTCGTTGGCTGCAAACTGCTGATGTACCACCAGCACCCGCTTGCCGTTCATGCTCTCAGCCGCCTGCTCGGCAGGTGCGTACAGCCCGGGGAATCCCACCTCGTAGGGCGTGCCGAAGCGCTCTTTGAGAAGCTCCGCAGTTTTCAGCCCCGAGGGTGATATCACCAGTATCTCCTCGCACTCGCTCGCACGCTTTATGTCCTCCAGCCCGCTGTCCAGACCGAAGCAGACGATCTCCGTCCACCTGTCGGATGTGAGCTTTTCTTTAAGCCTGTCGGCGCGGCAGAGTCCCGTGTTCAGCGGAGTCGCGCCGAGAACGCCCAGCCTGCCTTTTTTGACGTCATACTTCTCCGCGGCGAACTGCCTGAATACCTTGAGGTAGGCAAGCTCCTCGCCGTAGTCGTATAGCTTCGTGCCGTCCGTCTCTATCGTTATGCAGGGGAGCCCCGCACGCTTTTCGGTCATTCGCCCCAGAGCCTTGTAGTCGGTGGCGATGACCGCCGGGACGGGTGTTCCGACAATGGCGGCGAACTCGCCCTCCACCTGCGTACAGACCTTGCAGAGCTTTTCCACCAGCCTGTCATCGCGCCCGAGGATAGCGTCCATGTCGCGCAGTCCAGCGCTGAACAGTGCCGAGCGCTTGGTGTGCCAGCGCGGCTCGTCAAAGCCGCAGACGTTGCCCGCGCAGCCGCCCGCGTCGCAGATGACCACTATCCCGCCCAGCTCGTAAAGCACCGAGCAGGCGCCGGAATCGTCGGGGGCGAGGGGCGAAAGATGTTTCAGAAGCTTCTTCATTTTCCCACCTCCGCTATCTGTCTGTTCTCGCTTATGGCGCGGTCAAGCTCACGCATGAGCAGTACCACGCCCCGGTAGCCGAAGGGCTGAGCCTCGTCGTTGAAGCCCACCCCGGGGATATCCCGGTGGTAGTAAAGAGCGTCGTTGCCCACCGCGCAGTCGAGGGGTATGTCCCGCTCGTAGTTCATCATGGTGGGGGAGAGGTTTGAGTATATCCGTGTCTCCGGCGAGACCTCCGCCAGCTTTTTGATGAACACGAAATTGCGCTCGCCCACCGTGCCGTATATCTCCCGGACGTTGAAGCCGTATTCGTTCAGCGCCAGCGCCAGCTCAAAGGGATCGGCGTCAACGCACTCGCCGACGGCTATGTTGAGATGCCCGTGCTTTGCGATAAAGCTGTCTATCTTGGCGCGGGCTTCATCGTAGTATCCGCTGTCCTCCAGCTCCGCGCCTATCGCCTGACCCAGCAGGCGGTACATATTCCGTATCTTGTCTATCCTGTAGAGCCGGGTCAGCTCGATGAAGGGCATACCCAGCCGCTCCTGCATATCCTGAGCCGCGTAGCGTGCCTCGGAGTTTAGCACCAGACTGAAATTCGCCCGCGAGATCTCCTTGTATTCCTCGAAGGTCTTGCAGCGCCCGATCTCGTGTATCTTCCTGATACCCGCCGATTTTAGCAGCGGATAGATCTCGCAGCCGTCCTCCAGCGCCGAGAAGAATCCCATAATGGCGCACTCGTTGGAAATACGCTTCTGCGGCTCCAGCAGCGAGTATATGGACTTTCTCGCCAGACCCATTGGCGGTATGCGCTTCTCTCTCGTGAGCGCGTACATATACGCCGGCACCGAAGCCACTCCGGTGCGCTCGGTGACGCTCCGGCAGACTCTCTCCATGTCGGTGCCCAGCAGCGCGTCAACGCAGGTGCAGCAGAGCATTATGGCGGTGGGAGTGTAGTCCAGCTCCCCGCAGAGCTCCTCGCACGCCTGGGGTATCTTTGAAAGGTATCTTCCGGTGACGATGTCGGTATCGTCCAGCAGAAGATAGAAGAATTTCTCATTGTAGCCCAGCTCGTTGAGCAGCGCCGTGTTGCGCCCGCAGCAGCCGGGGGATATCAGCAGCATGACCGAGCCGGGTATCACCAGCCCCGCACGCTTTACGCCGAAGCCTTTAGCACCCGGCGAGTTGAAGTCCAGCGTCGCCGGGGAGCTGTATATCATGTGCCTGGTGGAAACAAGCTCGTCGGGCAGATCGTCAAAGCCCCGCGCCGAAAGCTCCGCCGCCGTGATGTAGTAAGCCTTATTCATTTGTCTCGTCCTCGTCGATAAGTCTCTGAGCCAGCGCAAAGAACCGCTTTGCGGTCTCGCACCCGGGATCGCCCTCGATGACCGTCTTTCCCATGTCCTCGTACTTTATGATGTCTGCCGAGCGGGGAATGTCGGCGGCTATCTCAAGCCCCGCGCCGTCTGCGAATGCGCGTACCTTTTCTTCCTCGTTCTCAACGCTGCGGCGGTTCATGATGATACCCTTGACCTTGGCGTAGCTGCGGTCTTCAAAATTCTTTACCGCCTTGTTGATGTTGTTCGCCGCATAGAGCGCCATTTTCTCGCCGGAGGTGACGATGAGCACATCGTGAGCGTAGCCCTCGCGGATAGGCGCCGCAAAGCCTCCGCATACCACGTCGCCCAGCACGTCATAAAGCACCGCGTCGGGCTTGAAGCTCTTGAACAGCTCCAGCTCCTCCAGCAGCGAGAATGTGGTGATGATACCGCGCCCTGCGCAGCCCAGACCCGGCGTGGGGCCGCCTGTCTCTATGCAGAGTATCCCGCCGTAGCCGATCTTCGATATCTGCTCGATGTGATCCGGCTCGTCGTCGTGCTCACGCAGATAGTCCATGACCGGCTGAAGCGGCTGACCGCCCAGCAGATTTATGGTGGAGTCCGCCTTGGGATCGCAGCCTATCTGTATCACCCGCTTGCCGAGACTCGCCAGCGCCGCGGATAGATTTGCGGTACAGGTGGATTTCCCGATACCGCCCTTGCCGTAAAGTGCAAGCTTTATCATTTCAAAAACTCCTTGATGTCTATTTTTGTAAGATCGGGCATACGGCTGCCGAAGCAGCGCCCGGAGAAGGCAAAGTGGGGCAGCTCGATCTGCCGGCTCTCCTTCGGTATCACGTATCTGTAAAGCGGGTCTGCGATGACCAGCTCCGGCTTTATCTCTTCAAGTGCCGCCTTGATGTCCTCCTCGGCGTAAAGAGCCATGTCTCCGTCCGAGAGTATGACCTCGTCGGCGGGCAGCGGGCATATCACTTTGGCGTCGATACCCGCGTCCAGTCTGAGCGCTCCCGCCAGCGACTTTGAGGCTATGCTCTCGCCGATGATGACAGCGGTGCATTTCCCGGTGCTGTCGTCAAAGCCCATGCCCTCGGCGGAAACGCAGCCGTATTCGTAAGCCGCAGCCGCTTCTCTTATGTTCTCGCCAAGCTGCTCGCTAAAGCCCTCGCCGACAGGCAGTCCGGTCACGAAGTTTATGCCAAACTCTGTGAGCATATATTCCGCAGCCGCCATGCCCGCATAGCTCACCACCAGATTCACCTTTGCGGAAGCCGCTTTCTTTATCTCCTCAAGACTGCTCTCCATGCCGAGACAGCTCACATACTCGAACCCGCAGTCGGCGAGCCATTTCTTTATGCCTGCCATGGTGGTGTTCCAGGGGATATCCAGCGGTGTAGCGCCGAGAATGTTCACGCCTATGCCCTCCGTCTTGGGGCAGTCATGTACGTATTCTTTAACTATTGCAAGAAACGCTTCGGACGCGCCCTCGATGTAGGAGCGTGTGCCGTTGGTGTGCAGCCCGAAGGTGCGTATTCCCGTGCGCTGCTGTATCTCCTCCGCGATAGCGTCAAAATCCACGCCGGTCATCATCGGCATGGGGGAGCCGCAGAGGGCTATGAAATGCGGGTGCAGGTCTGCCGCCGCAGCTACCGTGTCTGAAATTATCCTCTCATCGTTGCCCATAATGGCGTCTATCTCGGTGAGAGCGGATATGTATATCATGGAATCTATGTCATACCAGCGCGGCTCGTCATGGGTGGAGTAGGTGGAGTTGCAGCCGGAGGCGTCGTGTACCACCGTCATGCCCCCCAGCTCGTACAGCGCCGAGCATACGCCCGACGTGTCTGCCGCGTAGCAGGGTATTATCGTGCTTGCGTTTTTCATTCCGCACCCCCTTAGTTTGTAAGACAGCTTGCGCAGCCGAAGCCCTTGTGGCTGATAAGTCTGCGCTTGTCCTTGGGCGTATCATATGCTTCGGAGATAAGCTCCGCAAGCTTCTTTATCCCCGAGAAGCCGTACAGCCCGCCGTTCATGATGATGTTCACGAAATTATCGGTGGCGAAGTAGTAAGCCGCCTTCTGCCCGATAGCAAGCACCGGCTCTGTCGCCTTTATGTGCTGATAGAGCATATTCACGTTAGTGGAGGAATACAGCTCTATGTCGGGGCGGTTGATCTTCAGCCATTCAAAAGCCCCGGTCTCCTCGCCGACGGAATCCACCACCGCGTACCTGACGTTGAAGCCGTGCTCACAGAGCAGCTTCATAAGCTCTATCGGTCTGGTGACGGCGGTAAAGTCCACAGCCACCGCCATGTCTCCCACCTTTTCCTTAGCCCTGCCGAGGGCAGCCTCCGCCGCCGCTATGTTGTCGGCAAAGTCGGGGACGGCGATGCCCAGCTCCCCGCAGAGCCTTGTGTAATTGTCTTTTATGGTGTTATAGTCAAAGCTGTTGGGGAGATAAAGGGACGGCGTGCCGTGCTTTTCCTCCAGCTCCTCCAGCGCGAGTCCGCAGGTGGGTATGTAGCCTATGTTCAGCGAAGCCTCAGCCATGCGCTGGTATTCTTCGTAGGTCTTGCAGCCCGCGATGTCTCTGAGCGTGTACCCCGCGCTCTCTGTCAGCTTTACAAGCTCCGAGTCCGGATCGGTAAGCCGGTCGCTGCCGATGATGTTGACCGCCTTCGGGTCTTTCTTGGTGACATTCAGCGGACGGTACATCTGAGCGCTCATCTTGACGATAGGCGATACGGTAGTCCGCATGGTGGGGGTCATGTAGCAGTCGATAAACTCTATGTCCGGGAACTGATCGCTCAGCTCCCGGAGTATATTCTCAAAATCCACGCCCGCGAAAAGATGAATGCAGCTCAAAAACAGCAGCACCACCGGCGGACGCTTATCCAGTCGTTCGAGTATGTCGGTGACACCGTCAACGATGTCGGTCTCCAGCGTGCCGTCGAACATATCCTCCTCCGATACCGAGACCCAGCTGAGCCTGTCGAGCTCCAGCATTTCGGCGGCGGTGAGTATAACGCCCCGCAGACAGCCCTGGGAACAGACGAATATCTGGTGCGCCTCGGGCAGCAGCATTCCCTGGTGCACGATGTTCCACATACCCCGGGCGGGAGCGTTGTATTCCAGCCCCGAGGGGTGCAGCTCGTTAATGTCTGCGTCCTTTATTTTTACCCCGGGGGGTCTTTCGTATTCCTTGTGCATATCACACCTCCGCGGTCTTCAGTATCGCCTGAGCGATAGCGTCAAGCTGTGCGGCAGCGGCGCTGTCGGGGAAAAGCTCCGCCACAGGCTTGCCTGCCTTTTCCGCCTGAGGTATCTCGGGACATCGGTCAAGAGCGCCTATCACGGAAGCAGAGAAATCCTCCGCAAGCTCCGCAACTACCTTGTCCTCGTCCTCAACGCCCCGGCGGTTGAGTATTATCCCGCCCAGCGAAGCGTATCCGCGACCCTTGAAGTTTTCAAGCGCCATGCAGATGTTTCCCGCCGCGTACTTAGCCATTTTTTCGCCGGAGGTGACTACATACACCTTGTCGGCATAGCCCCGTCGCATAGGCATGGAAAAGCCTCCGCAGACCACGTCGCCCAGCACGTCATATATCACGATGTCGGGGGTGTAGACCTCGTAAGCGCCCAGCTTGCCGAGAGTCTCCAGCGCGTTGATGATACCGCGCCCCGCGCAGCCTACGCCGGGAATGGGGCCGCCCGCTTCCACGCACTTTACGCCGAAAGCGCCCTCGTATACCACGTCCTCAAGAGTTATGCTATTTCCCTTTTCTCTGGTGAGGTCAAGGACGGTGGGTATCCTCCCGCCGCCGTGCAGCAGGGAAGTGGAGTCCGCCTTGGGGTCACAGCCTATCTGCATGACCTTCATCCCGCGCTTTGCCAGCGCCGCGGAAACGCTGCAGGCTATGGTGGATTTTCCTATGCCGCCCTTGCCGTATAATGCTATCTTTATCATTCGCTGTAATCTCCTCTCGTTATACTTACCTCGTAGCCTATGGACTTCATTCGCGCCTGTAAGCAGTACCGGCAGTCGGCGGTGCTGTCCTCGGTGCATATCTTGTTGTCGTAGAGCATATATTTCTTCCTCACCGCCGTAGGTGAGAGGTTCGGCATGATGACGTTAGCGCCCGCAAGCACTCCCTCCTCACGCCCTCTGGGGTTGATCGTACCCAGCGCCGTGGTGGCGGGGAGCAGTACGTTTGGAAGCATTATCCTGCAAAGGCTCAGCAGGAACAGCGTAAGCTCGTAGCTGCCCTTGGGCTCGTCACGGAAGGGCGTGTCCTTGTGGGGCAGGAAGGGCCCTATGCCGATCATGTGGGGCTTGAACTCCCCGAGAAAGATCATATCGTCCGCCAGACATTCCGACGTCTGGAAGGGCGAGCCTACCATTATCCCGGCGCCCGTCTGGAAGCCCAGCTCTTTAAGCTGTCTCAGACAGTTCATGCGGTGATCGAATGACATCTCGCCGGGGTGCAGCTTCTGGTAGTGCTCCCTGTTGGCGGTCTCGTGCCGCAGCAGATATCTGTCCGCCCCCGCTTGCTTCAGCAGCTTGTATTCATCGTATTCCAGCTCTCCCACCGAAAGGGTCACGGCGCAGTCGGGGTATTTCTCCTTTATCTGACAGACCAGCTTCGCCAGCCGCTCAGCTCCCCAGGCGCCGTCCTCGCCGCTTTGCAGCACAAAGGTGCGGTAGCCGGTCTCGTAGCCCTCGGCGCAGCAGTCCATGATGTCCTCCTCGTTCAGCCGGTACCTCTGAGCGCAGCTGTTGGAGCGCCTTATTCCGCAGTAATAGCAGTCGTTCTTGCAGATGTTCGAGAACTCCACTATACCTCTTATAAATATCCTCTTGCCGTATTTGTCAATGCTCAGCTTTTGGGCGATGCCGGCAGCGTATGCCCTGTCGTCTTCCGTGTAGTTTTCAAAAAGGTATATCCACTCGTCCTTTTTGAGCGTCTTTTCTGCGTTCAGCTTGTCGATAAGCGCTTTACATTCCATACTCTTCACTCCGTTTTTCTGCAACAAAAAAGGCAGTCTCTCTTTCCTTGAAAAGATAGACTGCCCCTTGAAAACTAAAGACGGCATATCCATCTTGCTTTCACCTCAATCAAGTGATTTCGGCGTCAGGAGACAATACTTTTTGTTCTGTTGTTATGTCAGACCTGCCGGCTTGCTCAGGCGGCGCAGTCTGTATCTCGTATTACTCGGCGGGCGCGGTGACCGTTTTGACCTCCACTCCCGGGAGCCTGCCTATCCTGCCCGCCAGGGTGTTGATGTCGTCCTGGGGAGCGTCGAGAACAACGGTGATGATGTTCAGATCCTTCTGCCTGTAGGGAAGTCCCATTCTTCCGATGATGCTGTCCGCATACTCGTGGAGCAGATCGTTGAGCTCATCGGTGTGCTTGTTGTCGCTTACGATTATCGCAAGCACTGCTACTCTCTTGTCCATGGTCAAAACTCCTTTCGGTGGTCAAATTTCCGGACGCACGGAGCGCCTTTATATTCCTTTATATTATACCATTTTACTCACAGAAAGTCAATAGCTTGGCTAACATTTCGGCATTTTGCCAGCCGTTGTGTAGAATTAACAAAAAACACAATTTTTCAGCGATATTTTTTTACACTTTAAACGCAAAATAAAAACAAAAAAATATGGTTTTTTTCTTGCATTTATAAAAATTATATGCTATAATAATATAGAAAGTATATGATTGCTACAGGTCTGTCTGCCCCGTTTTAGTGTCAGGCTTTTTTCTGCGCGGCGTATATTCGCCGAGGCTCTCGACCTGCGGATACAAAATATATTCTGGGAGGAAAGATACTTATGACATATATGCTCAACAGTATTGATGAAGCCATTGACGGAAAATACCTTGTAACACAGTCTGTTAAGGATCAGGCTCCTGTTGCTACGCTGGTACATATCATGGACGCTTGGGAAGATAATAACGGAGCCGTTGTTGTTGACTATCGTTCTGCCGATAACGGGGCAAGCTATGTTATCAAGCTGCCTGATCTGAACCATTTCTATAAGTGGGCAAGACCTGATACATTTATCGCCCGTTACTATGAGAACTTCTCTAAGAAAGAGATCAATAACTACATAAAGATGAGCAACCGCAATTTCGTGAACTTTGCGCTGCCTATCATTATTGCCTGCATCGTTCTGATATTCATAATCCTGCATAAGAAGATCGTGCTTGCAATAATCCTTTCGCTGGTAGCTGCTGCTGCTGTATATATAGTTTTCAGAAAGCTCAAGTCCAGCGTTAAGCTGAAGATGTATCAAAAAGTCAGTGGAAAATGGGGTATCGAGTTCAAGTAACATATCCCTGCAATTCTCAAAAGATCAACGCCATCACATTACGTGGTGGCGTTTTTGCGTTTGTATTTGTCTGCTGTTCTTTTAGGGATTAGTATAAGATAACGCTGGGACAACCGCCCGAGGGTGTGAAGCCTCCCCTCACAGGGGAGGTGACCGAAGGGCGAAGGGGTCAGTATAGCACTATCTACAG
The DNA here is from genome assembly GCA_902766335.1 of uncultured Ruminococcus sp. Classification (GTDB taxonomy): domain Bacteria; phylum Bacillota; class Clostridia; order Oscillospirales; family Ruminococcaceae; genus YE71. Next base: position 11,345 of record CACXDI010000100.1, read on the forward strand.
CCACGGATAGCGACAGCATGAAGGTACACGCCGGAGGTCACAAAGACCGGGAAGATAGCGGTCAAATGCCGAGGCTGAAAATAGACGAAGATCGCCTGCGAAGTGGCGCGACAACGCGGACTAAAAAAAGAGACCGAAGCTGTTCGCGGGTTGTGCATAGGCTGCATCAACCGACGATCCGGCTCCGGTCTCTGTGAAATAACATCGTAACGATCAGATGTTATCTGAATTTGTTGTTGTTCTTGGCGATCTTCTTGCGCTTCTTCGCCATTTTGAGCATTTCCTTCTTGGTCATGGTGGGCTGCTTGGGACCCTCTTCGATCGTTTCCTTGACAGCGTCCTTGTCGGCAAACGCCACAACTTCCTTCTGCTCGCTGCTGCCGGCGTCAAAGAACGGGTTGTCCTCGTCTATGGCAACGCCCTTGGAATAGCTTGTGTCGTTTCGCTTTTCGATAGTCTTTTTGTCGTATTCCTCGTAGCTCTTCTGGATCTTGGGAACGACTATCTCAGAGGTGGGGCCTGTGTCGTCACCGAAGTCGAAGCCCATAAGGAAGTCGGGCTGAGCAGAGGGATCGGCGTCTGTTCCTTCCTCGTCTCCGTCCTCGTCTTCTTCCTCGTGCTCCTCGCCGTCGGGAGTTTCCCGGACAAGCTCTGCTACAGGCTCCTCGTCTTCTTCGTCAGACTCGTCCTCTTTTTCGGCTTCCTCTTCCTCGATCTCCTCGACAGCCTCCTCGGCGATCTCCTCGACAGCCTCCTCGGCTTCTTCCTCGATGACCTCCGGCTCGGGAGCGGGAGCTTCCTCAACGGGAGCCGCTGCCGCCTCTTCGGCTTCTTCAGCCGCTTCGTCAATGCCTAGGACGTCGCCGGCGGTGATGAACTGATCCTCGCCGATCATAATGCTGCAGTCGGCGTTGCGGGGGTCAAGCTCGTAAAGCACCTTGAGTGCATCCTCGTTGGGTTCGGCAAACTTGCGGGTCTTGAAGGAAAGAGTCACCATCTGTTTTGCAAAGGTCTGACCGTCAAGAAGCATAGCCGCCATAGCGCCCTTTTCGGAACGCAGTATCTCGATGTCGCCGTAGTTTACCGTGAGACCGGTAATACCCGTGTAAATGTGTCCGCCGTCGGAGATCAACACGGTAATAGTTGCGTAGTATGTGGAAACGTAGTCGCTGCGCTCCTGCCATACCTTCTCCGCATATTCCATCGCTATATTGTACAATTTGTAAGCATCCATACTGACACCGTTCTTTCCTGTAATTTTTTTGCTCGGACAAGACCGTGTTACGGCTTGATCTTCTTCTCCGCCGCCGCCTTCTTGTTCTCGGCTACCTTAGCCACCAGCGCGGGTCTGCACTCGGTGAGCAGATCGCTGTCCA
>CACXDI010000101.1 GCA_902766335.1 uncultured Ruminococcus sp.
CAGCCCGCCGTCGTCAACTTTATGCAATCTGACGAAAAATCTGACGGCGTTTCTGACGCACAATGATTGTGCGGTGTTGCCTTAGTTTTCAGGATCGCGGGAACACCGGCAGCTTTTCTAAGTACACGATGTCTTCACGGTCAGCGGCAACGCCCTCGGCGAGGACTGCCGCCTTGCAGACGATATTGCCCTTGGCGGCTTTCACCAGCTCCTCCAGCGCTCTAAGCGACTCGCCGGTGCTGATGACATCGTCCAGGATAAGCACCCGCCTGCCGGCTACCTCAGCCGCGTCCTCGGAGGAGAGGAACAGCTTCTGCTCGCCCTCGGTGGTGATAGACTTGACGGTGACGCCGATAGAATTGGTCATGTAAAGCTTCACCGACTTGCGCCCCACGATGTACTTCTTCCCCGACTGCCTTGAAGCTTCGTAGGCAAGGGGTATGCCCTTAGACTCGGCGGTGATGATGATATCGAACTCCGGCACCTTCTTCAGCAGCTCGGAAGCGCAGGCAACGGTAAGCTCCACGTCAGAGAACATGATGAAAGCCGCGATGTCCAGACTGTCGCTTGCATGGCAGAGGGGAAGCTCCCTTTCAAGCCCGGCGACTTTTAAAGAATAGGTTGACATTTTAAACAGACTCCTTTATTATAAGAAAATGTATTTGAGGATAAACAGTACAGCAAGCACCGTCATCAGCGGGTTGACCTTCTTTGCCTTCCCGCAGGCAAGGTTCATGATAACGTAGGAGATAACGCCCAGGGCGATACCCTCAGAAATGCTGTAGAACAGCGGCATGGCGATAACGCACAGGTAGGCGGGGATAGCCTCGGTGTAGTTGTCCTCGGTGAACTTTATCTCGGTGATTGTGGAGAACATCAGGAATCCCACGATGATAAGGGCGGGAGCCGTCGCAAAGGAGGGGATAGCTACGAATATAGGCGCGAACAGCATTGAAGCCAGAAACAGCACGCCCGATGTAAGGGCTGTGAGTCCCGTTCTGCCGCCTGCCGCAACGCCCGCCGATGACTCCACAAAGGTGGTGGTGGTAGACGTGCCCAGAACGGCGCCGCCGGTGGTGGCGATAGCGTCGGAGAGCAGAGCCGGCTTTATGCCCGGCAGCTTGCCATTCTCGTCCAGCATATTAGCCTTGGTGCTGACGCCGATGAGCGTCCCCAGCGTGTCGAACAGATCTACAAACAGGAATGAGAATACCACAACGATAAAGTTGAATATCCCCACGTTGTCAAAGTCAACATTGAAGCACTGACCGAAGGTCTTTCCCAGAGAGGTGAAGTTGGTCATGGTAAATGCGGGGAACAGCGTGTAGTATCCTGCCCCGGGATCGGGAACGTATATCCCGATGACCTGACATATCATACCCAGCGCCCATGTGCCGATAATGCCTATCAGTATCGAGCCGGGCACCTTCCGGACATACAGGATCGCGGTGAGGAACACGCCTATAACAGCAAGCAGCGCCGAGATCCCGGTGGTGGAAAAGTTCTCACGGAAGTTCACCAGCGATACCAGCGTGGCGGAATCCACAGCCAGCTTTGCGTTCTGCAAGCCGATGAAAGCGATGAACAGACCGATACCCACCGACACCGCCTTTTTCAGCGACAGCGGTATGCAGTCGAAGATAGCCTCGCGGACGTTTGTCAAAGAGAGTATTATAAATAGGATACCCTCGATGAATACCGCCAGCAGAGCCACCTGCCAGGGATAGCCGTAGACTCCGCATACCGTGTAGGCGAGGTATGCGTTGAGTCCCATGCCAGCCGAAAGCACAAAGGGCAGGTTCGCCATGAATGCCATGCAGACTGTGCCTAAGAAGGAGGCAAGGCAGGTAGCCAGAAGTACGGCGGTGCCATCCATGCCGGTAGTGGAAAGTACGCTCGGGTTTACCGCGAGTATGTACGCCATAGTCATGAATGTGGTAACGCCCGCCATAAGCTCTGTCTTGACGTCCGTGTTGTGCTCTTTCAGTTTAAACAATTTTTCAAGCATTGACCGTCACCTCACTCTTTGTATTCCGCGATGTACGGAAGATTCCTGTAATACTCGCCCAGGTCAAGCCCGTAGCCTATGACAAAGTGATCGGGTATGGTGAACAGCGCCTTGTCGGCGTCGAAATCCACAAGACGCCTGTCCGGCTTGTCCAGCAGGGTGATGACCTTGATAGACAGCGGACCCCGGGCTTTAAGTATCTTGTAGACCTCGCTCAGAGTGCGTCCGGTGTCAACGATATCCTCTACGATAAGTACATGATAGCGGCTCACGTCCTGAGCAAGATCCATGGTGATCTGTACGGTGCCCGTGGACTCGGTGCCCTCAAAATAGCTTTTCGCCGCCATAAAGCCCACCTCGCAGGGCACGGTTATGGCGCGGTTCAGGTCAGCGAGAAAGACAAATGAGCCCTTGAGTATGCTCACCAGCAGCAGAGGTCTGCCGTCCCATTCCTCGCTTATCTCCTTACCCGCTTTTTTTACAGCCTCGCCGATCTCCTCGGCGGTTATCAGCACGCGGTTGATGTGCTTTTCAAATTCGTTTACGCTTTTGATCTCCAACAGCACCACTTCCTTAAAAATATTATAGTCTCAGTATAGCACATATGACAAAATATGTCAAGAAAACAAAGCAAAAACGCCCCGATACAAAGCTATACCGGGGCAGAAGTCTTTGATGAAAATTACGAGAAATAAGCCTTCAGCTTTTCGGGTCTGATGACCTTTCCGTGGGAATCACGGGCGTGACGATAAGGTCTCTGATCGTGGATGATGTTCGCGATCTGAGAATTGCTCATCTTGCCGGTAAACTCCAGCAGCTCGTGAACGAGCTTTCTGTCGGCGGGAGTGAACCCGGGATCGTCAGCGTCCTTGGGATTGGGGATATCGTCAACGCCGTACTTGCTGTACTTTGAGTAAACGGCGGGAACAACGGGACCGTAATCTCTCGCTTCCAGCTCCTCTATAAAGCAGACATTGTCGGTCTGCTGGAGGAAATATGCCTGAAGGAAGTAGAGTATTCCGTTGAGGCGGAGATTGTTTATCTTTTTCTCGTTGTCGTGATGATACATTATAATGTAGTCAACAAGCTTGAAAACGTTGTATTTCTGATGTAAAACTGTGGTATCCATATAGCAGCGATCCTTTCATCGTGGATTAGCCTTTTTGAAGGCTTTAAAATATTTATACTATGATTTTAGCATATTTGCATTATTTTGTCAAGTACTTCTAAAATATTTTATTTATTTTAACAAAAGATACTCTGTGAATAGGTGACATTGTCGAAATATCAGTAAATATGGCTGCCTTTTTCTCCCCCGCAGTCATCATATTTGAAAAATCTAAATAAAATATTAAATGTAGCAAAAAGACTGGAAAATAATACGCTGTTATGGTATAATTAAAAATGTATTAGAACGCTTGCGTTCAGGCGTTAGTTTGTTTTATTTTAAAATGAGGTGATTACCATGACTGATGAGATCAAGGCATTATATGAACTGTGGTGCAAAAACGCGACCGAGGATCCCGACCTTCCCGCTGAGCTTGAGTCTATCAAGGGCGATGAGGAGGCAATAATCGACCGCTTCTACCGCGAGCTGGAGTTCGGTACCGGCGGTCTGCGCGGCGTTATCGGCGCCGGCGCATACAGAATGAATATCTACACCGTAAGACGCGCTACCCAGGGTCTTGCGGATTACATCAAGGGCGATTTCGAGAACGGCTCTGTGGCTATCTCCTATGACTCCCGTATCAAGTCCGATGTTTTCGCAAAGGAAGCTGCAAGAGTGCTGGTTGCAAACGGCATAAAGGTGTACATCTATAAAGAGCTTATGCCTACCCCCATGCTTTCCTGGGCGGTAAGATACTTCGGCACATCTGCCGGTATCATGGTAACGGCTTCCCATAACCCTGCCAAGTACAACGGCTATAAGGTATACGGCGCTGACGGCTGTCAGATCACTCTGGACGTTGCCAACACCGTTATCGGCAAGATCGACGAGGTGCCCATGTTCGGCGGCGCAAAGCTTGCGGACTTCGACAAGGCTGTAAAGAACGGCATGATAAACTTTATAGATCAGGAATGTATCGACAAGTATCTTGACAAGGTGCAGGAGCAGGGTATCCACACCGATCTTGTTGCCGACAGCGGTCTCAAGGTGGTTTATACTCCTCTCAACGGCACCGGCAACAAGCCTGTCCGCGCTATCCTCGACAGGATCGGCATAAAGGAAGTGACCGTTGTTCCCGAGCAGGAGAATCCCGACGGCAACTTCACCACCTGCCCCTTCCCGAACCCCGAGATCAAGGAGGCTCTTGCGCTGGGTCTCAAGCTCTGCGATACCGTAAAGCCTGACCTGCTGCTTGCCACCGATCCCGACTGTGACCGCGTAGGTATAGCAGTACCCGCTCCCGACGGCAGCTACGTGCTCTTCTCCGGCAACGAGACCGGCGCTCTGCTCATGGAGTATATTTGCAGCGAGAGAAAGGCTCTCGGCACTATGCCCGAAAAGCCTGTGGCTGTAAAGACTATCGTTACTACCGATATAGTTAATAAAATGGCTGCCGAGTACGGCGTGGAGCTGAGAGAAGTGCTCACCGGCTTCAAGTTCATCGGCGAGCAGATCGGCTTCCTCGAGGCTGACGGCGAGGATGACCGCTATGTATTCGGCTTTGAGGAAAGCTACGGCTATCTTGCCGGCTCCTATGTAAGAGACAAGGACGCTGTTGTGGCTTCCATGCTCATCTGCGAAATGGCTGCCTTCTACCGCACCAAGGGCATCACTCTGCTCCAGGCGAGAGAGAAGATGTACGAAAAGTACGGCAACTACCTCCATTCTCAGGAGTCCTTCACCTGCGAGGGTGCAAGCGGTATGCAGAGAATGAAGGAGATCATGACGAATCTGCGCGAGAACCCGCCTGCTGATATCGGCGGACTTAAAGTCGAGAAGCTGGGCGATTATCTTGCAAGCGAGGAGAAGTGCATAAGCTGCGGCAAGGTAAAGCCTATAGATCTGCCTAAGTCGGACGTGCTCGCGTTCAGACTGGAGCAGGACGCTTCGGTAATTATCCGTCCTTCCGGCACAGAGCCTAAGATCAAGGCGTATTACACCACTATCGGCGACACCCGCGAGGCTGCCGAGGAGGTACAGGCTAAGCTGAAGGCTGATTTCAAGAAGAAGCTGGGATTCTGATTTTTCTGACCGGACAGGCGTGACTCTGTCCGGTCTTTTTTATTTGAAAAATATCTGCCAAAGCTATTGCATTTTGTCCGATAATGTGCTATAATTATAAGAGTTACTTAACAGGAGATGTTATTTTGAACCGACTGAACATAGTGCTTGTCGAGCCGCAGATACCGCAGAATACGGGGAATATCTCCCGCACCTGCGCTGTGACGGGCGCCGCGCTGCACCTGGTGAAGCCCTACGGCTTTACTATCACCGACAAGCAGCTCAAACGCGCCGGGCTGGATTACTGGGATAAGCTGGAGCTGTATGAGTACGATAATTTGGACAGCTTCTTTGAGCAGACAGAGGGCAGCTACTACTTCTTCACCACCAAGGGACGCCGCGTCCACAGCGAGATAAGCTATCCGCAGGACAGGAACGTGTTCCTGGTATTCGGACGTGAGGACAAGGGTCTGCCGGAGGATTTACTGTACAAAAATCCGGACAGCTGCTCCCGCATACCTATGCGCCCGACTCTCCGCAGTCTGAATCTATCAAACTCGGCGGCTGTGGCAGTCTATGAAGTGCTTCGTCAGTGGGACTATCCCGATCTGGGCAGAGAGGGGAAGCTGACACAGTATACCTAGTGAATATTTTGATGAAAGGAAACAATACTATGGCTAAGATAAAGATAATGACCGACTCCGCATCGGATATCAGCGCAGAGGCTGAAAAGGAGCTTGATATACTTGTTGTGCCCTTCAAGGTGGAATTAGGCGGCAAAAGCTATGTGAGCCGCGTTGACTTCGACAACGACAAGTTCTATAAAATGCTGGAGGACTCGGGCGAGCTGCCGACTCACTCACAGATCACTCCCTTTGAGTTTGACGAGATCTTTGAGGATCTTTTCCAGCAGGGCTACACCGATGTCATCAACGTCACCATAAATAAAGAAGGAAGCTCTACATATTCAAATGCCTGTCTCTCCGCCAAGAATTTCTTTGAGGAGCACCCCGAGCGCAAGGGCAAGTTCAACATCTATAATATAGACGGCGTGGGCTACACCGGCGCTTACGGTTATCCGGTGACCCAGGCGGCGCTCAAGGCGAAAAAAGGCGAGTCGGCGGCGCAGATCGTTGACTACGTTGAGGACTGGGTAAAGAACTGCACCATTTTCTTTGCTATGTACACCTTGAAGTACGCCCGCAAGTCGGGACGTATCCCCTCGGCGGCTGCCTTTGCCGGCGAGCTTATGGGACTCAGACCTATCATGCGGATACAGGACAACCAGATCGTCACCAACTCCAAGGTGCGGGGCGACAAGAACGTTATCCCCGAGATAGTAAAGCTCACAGTCGATGAGATGATCCCCCAGACACCCTACTGCATAGTATACGGCAGCGATAAGTCCTACGCCGACGACTTGGCGGCGCAGCTGACCAAAAAGCTGGGCTATCCCCCCGCCGAGATGTATCAGATAGGCGCGGCGATTGCAATAAACGCAGGACCTACCGTAGTAGGCGCTATCTTCAAACGCAAGGGCTGATAAAACAATACCGGCGATACATTTGACGGATACCCATATAGAAGTTTAGCCCCTGTGTGCTGCAAAGGACACAGGGGCATCTGGTTTATTTACGCTGTTCAGGCATCGAA
>CACXDI010000102.1 GCA_902766335.1 uncultured Ruminococcus sp.
AAAACGCCCCTGCGGGGCTTATTTCCAGGCGAGGAGCCCTAAGCGAGGGTTTGGGAGCAGAGCTCCCAATTGCCCCAAAGGGGCAACATTAAGATCGGCACCCAACCACCACCCAATTGCCTAAAGGCGCGATATGAACCCGGCGGGGGCAAGCCCCCGCCCTACACAGAATGTCCGAGAACACACAATATGCCGATCTTAATTTCCCGAGAGAGCGGAGCGATTCGAGGGAAACCAACCCACACCACTATAAAGACAGTAACCTATAAAAAAGGAGTGACCCCAAATGGCACTAGACGTAAAAGACATCGCAAAGAAAGCAGAAGACTTAGTTGACAAGATACCCGACGATGTAAAGGAAAAGGCAAAAGACCTCGCCACCAAGGAGAACCTGGAAAAGGTAAAGGACGAGGCTGAAAAGATCATCGACAAGGTGAAGAAGGATAAGAAATAATGCAGGTGTTCCTCAATGCGGATAACGTCCGCTTTTCCTACCTGAGCGACGACGAGCCGCCGGTTAAGAACGAGGTGCTCAAGGGCGTTTCGCTGAAGGTGGAGAAGGGCGAGTTCGTGGCGGTGCTGGGGCATAACGGCTCCGGCAAATCTACTCTCGCCAAATGCTTCAACGCTATAAATATCCCCGAGAGCGGCACCGTTACCGTCAACGGTATGGATACTAAGGATGACAGCCGGCTGCTGGATATAAGAAAGTCGGCGGGTATGGTGTTCCAGAATCCCGATAATCAGATAGTTGCGACTATCGTGGAGGAGGACGTTGCCTTCGCGCTGGAGAACCTGGGCGTGGAGCCTGAGGAGATACGGAAGCGGGTCGACGTTTCGCTCAAGCTGGTGGATATGTACGACTACCGTATGCACGCGCCGCACAAGCTCTCGGGCGGACAGAAGCAGAGGGTGGCTATCGCGGGGATACTTGCAATGGAACCCGAGTGCATACTGCTTGACGAGCCTACCGCTATGCTTGACCCCCGGGGAAGAACCGAGGTCATGGAGACGATCAAACAGCTCAATGAGACTAAAGGCACTACCATAGTGCTGATAACCCACTACATGGAGGAAGCCGCACAGGCTGACAGAGTAGTGGTGATAGACGGCGGAGAGGTAATGCTGGACGGCACTCCCAAGGAGATATTCTCTCAGGTGGAGACTATGAAAAACTTAGGGCTGGACGTGCCGCAGGTGACAGAGCTGGTATGGAGACTCCGCAAGGACGGCTATGATCTGCCGGCTGATATCATCACCGAGGACGAGTGCGTTGAAGCGCTCGCCGGGCTGATGAGCTGAAGGGGTGACGCCGTATGACATGGATAATGCTCATAGCTTTTGTGGCGGCGCTGATCGCAAATCTGGGCAGGGGCGCAAAACAGACCGACAAGGCTTCCGGGATAATACTTACCCTGCTGCTGGCATTCCTGGCGGGGATATACACCGCCAAGGCAAGCATTGACATCACCGCTCACATCCTGACTACTTCGGGCGCGAAGGTCATCAGCGGTCCCGAGGTCAAAAACCATGCGCTTCAGGAGATGTTCAAGCTGCCGCCGCTGTGGCTCACCATAGTGCGGGCGCTGATCGGCATACCGCTTACCACCACGTCGATAGTGGTCATCATAAGAAACCAGTTCACCGCCGGCGAGCAGACGATACCCGAAGCTGTCGGCAGACGCTTTAAGCTTTCGCTGACCGCAAGCGTGCTCATGCTGGTGACATTCATACTGTCGATCGTCATGATCTTCCCTCATCTGAATGATATCCTGGCGATAGGCATAGTAGTTGCGTATCTGACGGTGATATTTCTGCTGCTGACGCTGATATGTCCCTTTTTCCTGCTGCTGCTCTGTGCCGTGGCGGGAGTAGGTGTCGTGAGCTTTTTACAGCTCATGGCGCTGCCCATAATACTCTACTTTGCGGCGTCGGCGTTCTATCTTGTGAGCGCAGCCTGCGGGGTGAGCTTTGCGGTAAAGGGCATACAGCTGGCGGGTCTGAAAAAGCGGTACATGATACCCTTCATACTGCTGGCTTTAGTACCCGGCGCCAACAACGTGGTATACTTCGCCCTGCCCGGGTTTGTGGGGAAGAAGAAGTGACCTCTTAGCAAAAGCATAAGGAAAGAAACGAAAAAGGAAAGTATATATGTCTATAATAAAGACAGAAGATCTCACATATGTCTACGGCGAGAAAACGCCTTTCCGCAAGGTGGCGCTGGATAATGTGAACATCGAGATAAACGAGGGCGAGGTAGTCGGGGTGATAGGTCACACCGGCTCGGGCAAGTCTACCCTTATACAGCATTTCAACGGACTGCTCAAGCCTACCTCGGGACGGGTGCTGATAGACGGCGAGGACTTCACGGGGGACAAGAAAAAGCTCCGGGAGGTGCGGTTCAAGGTGGGGCTGGTGTTCCAGTACCCCGAGTATCAGCTGTTTGAGGAGACCGTCTACAAGGATATCGCCTACGGACCCAAGAACATGGGACTCTCCCCCGAACAGAGGGACGCAAGAGTTCTTGAGAGCGCACAGCTCACGGGACTGGACGAGTCGCTGCTGCAAAAATCTCCCTTTGAGCTTTCCGGCGGTCAGAAAAGACGCGCCGCAATAGCGGGGGTCATGGCTATGGATCCCAAGGTGCTGATACTGGACGAGCCGGCTTCGGGACTCGATCCCCAGGGGCGGGACAGGATATTTGAAATGCTCCGCACCTACCATGAGGTCAAGAAGAACACCATGCTGATAGTCTCACATTCAATGGAGGACATCGTGAAGATAGCCGACAGGATACTTGTGATGAACGAGGGCAGGGTGTTCTGCTTCGACAGGACGCGGAAGGTGTTCAGCCGTGCGGAGGAGCTGGAGCGGATAGGTCTTGCGGTGCCGCAGGTCACAAGGGTGATACACCGTCTAAACGCCATGGGCTTTGACCTGGGCGAGGACGTATACACGGTAAAATACGCCGAGGGGCAGATACTCTCGCGCCTGAAAGCAGGGGGTGAGGGCTGATGTTCAAGGACATTACGCTGGGACAGTTTTTCCCCGGCGACTCGGTGATACACAAAATGGATCCCAGAGTGAAGCTGGTGCTGACGGTGCTGTTCATCATCATGCTGTTCATGGCGAAGAACATCTACGGACTGCTGGTGGGCATAGCCTTCACGATAATAAGCTATCTGCTGTCGCGGATACCCTTTTCCATGATACTCAAGAGCATGAAGCCCATAATACCCATAGTGACGTTCACGGCGGTGCTGAATGTTTTCTTTATCCGCACCGGCGATCTGCTCTGGAGCTGGAGATTCATCAAGATATACAATGACGCGGTGAACACGGCGGTGTTCATGGTGGTGAGGATAGTCTGCCTTATAGTGGGGACTTCCCTGCTCACCTACACCACCTCACCGATAGACCTTACCGACGCCATAGAGCGGCTGCTTTCGCCGCTGAAAAGGATAGGCGCTCCGGTACACGAGCTGGCTATGATGATGACGATAGCACTCAGATTCATACCCACGCTGATAGAAGAGACAGACAAGATAATGAACGCTCAGAAGGCACGCGGCTCGGAGCTGGACACCGGCACCTTCAAGGAAAAGGTGCGGGGCATGGTGCCTATCTTCATACCGCTGTTCGTGTCCTCATTCAGGAGAGCCGAGGAGCTGGCGACGGCTATGGAGTGCCGCTGCTACCACGGCGGCGAGGGCAGGACACGCATGAAGCAGATGTCCACCGCCCCCCGCGACTGGTTCGCCTGCGTGTATGTGGCAGTGTTCTGGGCGGGCATAATAGTGATGAATATGTTTTTTAAGTGAGGCAAGGATAATGCCGAATTATAAAGTGAAAATGGCGTACCGGGGCACCAACTACCACGGTTTCCAGCGGCAGGGCAACGCATATACCGTCCAGCAGGCTGTGGAGGACGCCATGAGCGCACTGCTTGGCGAGCAGGTGACGATATACGGCTGCTCCCGCACCGACGCGGGGGTACACGCACGGGAGTTTTATTTCAGCTTCCGGACGGAGAACACCATTCCGCCCCGGGGGATAGTTTTCGGAACTAACGCCCGGCTCAACGATGACATCTCTCTCCTTTCCTGCGAGCAGGCGGCGGAGGATTTCCACGCACGCTACTGCTGCAAGGGCAAGGAGTATGAATATATAATTCACAACAGCGAGATAAAGAATCCGTTTTACTGCGACAGCGCCTACCGGTCATGGTATCCCATAGACGCGGAGCTTCTTGACCGCGAGGCTAAGGCGTTTATCGGCGAGCACGATTTCAAGAGCTTCTGCTCCGCCGACTGCGAGAAGGAAAACACCGTCCGCACCATATTCGACTGCGGCGTGCGGCGGGAAGGCGAGCTGGTGATATTCACCGTGTCGGGGAACGGTTTTCTGTACAATATGGTGAGGATAATGGTGGGAACGCTGCTGCACGTAGGCGAGGGGAAGCTCCCCCAGGGCGCGGTGGCAGACCTGCTGACCCGCCGGGACAGAACTCTCGCGGGACGAACCGTTCCGCCCCAGGGTCTGTATCTGAACAAGGTCTTTTACTGAGGAGATGATAGATCACATGAACGAAGAAAAGGATAACGAGCAGCGTGCCGTTCACATAGACATCAAGACGGTACGGCGCAACGAGCGCTCGATCAGAGTCATGAAGCGGCTGATAGCCTTTCTCGTGGTGGTGCTGGTAGGTATAGGGCTGTACATCAGCTATCCCTACTGGCTGCCGAAGCTTGAAGGCATATTCGACAAGCCGCTGACCACCATTGACAACTCCGGCAAGATCGAGGGCGGAAACTTCCCGATAGCTGCCGACGAAGCGGCGCTTGATGTGTTCACGCTGAAAAACCACCTGGTGGCGGCAGATGCCCACAGGCTTACGATATATGACGAAAACGGCAAGCGCCGGGGCAGCTACGATCACGATTTCTCGTCGCCGGTGGTAAGGTCATCGGGAAAGCGTGCGCTGGTTTTTGACTTCGGCTCCACCGGCTTTAAGCTTTACAACAAAAACGGCGAGGTATATTCCAAGACCGCCGAGAACGACATAATGTCGGCAGCCCTCGGCGAGGACGGCACGGCGGCTATACTTGTCACCAGCGACAAATACGCTTCCACGGTGCTTTACTACAACAAGGAAGGCAAGCTCATATACCGCTACGATTCCACCAAGAAGGTAATGGCGGTGTATGTTACCCCCGACGGCAGGAGCAGCTATGTATGCACCTTCTCCTCTGAGCAGGGCGAGATCTACTCTCAGGTAGTGCGGCTTGACCTTAACGAAAACGGCGAGCAGATGATAAGCGAGGAGATAGAGTGTCTTGCCATAGGCTGTGTGCTTTGCGATGACGGCAACATCCAGGTGGCGGGAGACAACGGTCTGTTCGTGCTTTCCGGCGACGGAAAAAAGATAGCCGAGTACGAATACAGCGGCGACCTTATCGACTTTTCGCTGAACGAGGAATGCTCCGCGGTGATACTTTCCGGCAGCACCAAGAACTCCGGCAAGCTTATCATAGCCGAATCGGGGGCGGCGGACGGAAAGACCTTCCGGGAGATAGCCTGCGACAACACGGTAAAGCAGGTAAACGTATGCGCTGAAAGAGTGCTGCTGCTCACCTCATCAAATGTCGCGGCGTACAGCTATGACGGCTCCGAAGCGGGCAGAGCTCAGCTCGACAAGGAATACTACCGGTTCACTTACATAAATTCCGCGCTGTACCTTTCCGGCAAGCACGGGATAGACAAAATAAAATTTGAAATGTGAGATAGATTATGGAACTCTGGATAGCTATATTACTTGATATTCTTGCTGCGTCACTGGTGGTGCTGCCGCTTATATTCGGCATCATCCGCGGCTTCAAGCGTCAGCTTCTTACCGTGATTTCCCTTGCGGTATCCGGCGCGGCTGCATTTGCCTGCGCGAGCTTTCTCGCGGCTCCGATATACAACAACTACTTCAAGGCTGGTGTTACCGACGCCTGCATAAAGGTGGCAGAGAACATAGACCCTGTGCAGTACGCCTCGGAGCTGCTTGCCGAGGAAGGCATAAGCATCTCCGAGGAGGTGCTGAGACAAAAGCTCTCAGAGTCGGGCGACGCCGTTGCTGAGGCAAAGAAGATCGCCGAGGAGAACGGTCTCGACGAGGAAAAGGCTAAGGAGCTCAGCAAGAGATTCAGCGATAAATACACCGAGGCTGCTCCCAAGGAGATACGGTCTGCCGTGCCCAAGGTGATGCAGAAAATGGAGGACATCGACATCGACGAAAACCAGGTGGTAGACCTGCTCAATTCGGCGACTGCCTCTCCCCGGGAGGGCGGCGAATACATAGAGGAGCATTTTGTCCGCAAGACGGCTGTGAAGGTACTTGAAACGGCTGTATTCGCGGTGGTGTTCCTGTTTGTTCAGCTGCTTATGCTGCTGATATTCTTCATCATGGGCTTTGAGATAAGAGCACACGCCTGCGGCGCGGGAGACCGCTTCGGCGGATTTGTGCTGGGGCTTGTGATCGGCGCCGGAAACCTTGTGGTGCTCTGCATACTGGCAAGCTATATCGAGAAGGCGAGCCTGGGACTGTTTGAGATAACCGAGCTGCCCTCAAAGGTATTCCTGCCCATATTCCAATTCCTGTTCTGAGAGAGGTCACACATAATGGCACAGCTTTCCCCCACCGAATGTGAAAAGAATATACGCGCCGGAAATCCAGACAGCCTGTATCTTTTCTACGGCAGAGACACGGGCGCTCTTGAGCCGTTCGCAAAGCGGCTGGCGGTCAGGCTGTGCCCTAAAGAGGCTCAGGTCATGAATCTGCACAGCTTCGATGCCGAGACTATGGATCTTGAGATACTGTCCGACTCGGTGCAGGTGCTCCCCATGTTTGCCGAAAGGGTGGTAGTCACCATAGGCGGGCTGAACATGGAAAAGCTGAACAAGTCTCAGGGAGATATCCTCAGAAAGATACTGGGCGATATCCCGGAGACCACTACCGTGATAATAAGTGCTCCCGGCGAGGAGCTTTACCGAAACAAGCGGAGCCTTACCGACAAGAACAAGCGCTTTGCCGATATGTGCGCAAAGCTCGGCACCGTCTGCGAGTTTTCCTACAAGAGCGTGTCGGAGTCGGGGCGGTCTATAGTATCGGCGCTGGAAAAGCGGGGAGCGAAGATATCCCGCCGTGACGCCGAGTACTTAGCAGAGCTCTGTCTCTGCGAGACGGCGTTCATCAAAATGGAGATAGACAAGCTCTCTGCCTACGCAAACGGCGGGGAGATAACAAAAGAGGACATCGACGCGCTGTGTATCAGGCGGGTGGATTCCGACGGCTACAGCCTTGCGGTGAACATACTGCGCGGCAACGCGGTTTTCGTGTTCCGGCGGATAGAGGAGCTGAAAAAGCAGGGCTTTGAACCTACGCCGCTGCTGGCGGTGATAAGCTCTTCCCTCACCGACATCTACCGCGCCAAGCTATGCCGCTCGGCGGGGCTGGACTATCACCAGTGCGCCGCCGATTTCGGGTACGCAAAGAACCGGGAGTTTGTCATGAAAAACGCCTTCAGCGAGTGCGGAAACATCCCCCTTGAACGGATACACAGAGCGATAACTCTGCTGTCGGACACCGAGTACCGCATGAAAACACGCTCCATGAACACGGCGGCACAGTATCTGGCTGTGGAGCAGTACGCGGCGGCGGTGATGTCATGACGGAAAGGATAAAGCTTTCCCGGGCGGTAGTCGTCGAGGGAAAATACGACAAGAGCAAGCTCTGCTCGCTGATAGACGGCGTGGTGATAGTCACCAACGGCTTCAGGATATACAAAGACACTGAGACCCGCCGGCTGATAAAAATGTACGCCGAAAAGCAGGGGCTTATCGTGCTCACCGACTCCGACGCGGCAGGGCGGCAGATACGGGGGTACATCAAGAGCATTCTCCCGAAGGAGCTTCACGATGATATCATCAGCGTGCATATACCTCAGATAGAGGGCAAGGAGCGGCGAAAGACGGCACCCTCGGCGGAGGGCACTCTCGGGGTGGAGGGCATAGACGCGGATATTCTGCGCCGGCTGCTCAGTCCCTACGCTGCCGACGCCGAGCCTGCTGACCGCGGCGGCATAACCAAGGGCGATCTGTATGAGCTGGGACTTTCCGGCGGGAAGGACAGCTCGGAGCTGCGGGAGCAGCTGGAGGACAGGCTGGGACTGCCTAAAGGACTTTCGGCAAACGCCCTGCTTGACCTGCTCAACTCTCTCTACGGCAGAGAGGAATTTATCCGGCTCGCGGAGAGCCTTAGATCATCACAGCAATAAAGGTGGTAACCACATGGATATAGAAAGACAGAAATCGGCGCCGGTGTACGAGGCGCTGGAGCGATTCAGACGGCAGAGGGTAGTTCCCTTCGACGTACCGGGACACAAGCGGGGACGCGGCAATCCCGAGCTGGTACAGCTCCTCGGCGAGAAGTGCGTGGGGCTGGACGTAAACTCAATGAAGCCGCTGGACAATCTCTGCCACCCCATATCGGTCATATATGACGCGGAGCAGTTAGCGGCAGACGCATTCGGCGCAGCGCACGCCTACTTCATGGTAGGCGGCACCACATCGTCGGTGCAGAGCATGGTGCTCACCGCCTGCAAGGCTGGGGACAAGATAATCCTGCCGAGAAACGTCCACAAGAGCGTGATAAACGCACTGGTGCTCTGCGGTGCGGAGCCGGTGTACGTCAATCCCGAGGTGGACGCTCACATCGGGATAGCCCTAGGCATGGAGCTTGAGCAGCTCCGCAAGGCTATGGACGAGCACCCGGACGCGGTGGCGGTGCTGGTCAACAACCCCACCTACTACGGCATATGCTCAGACCTGCGTTCTATCGTCAAAATGGCGCATGAGCGCGGTATGCTGGTGCTTGCCGACGAGGCTCACGGCACTCACCTTTACTTCAACGACAAGCTCCCCGTGTCGGCTATGGCGGCGGGAGCGGACATGGCGGCGGTGAGTATGCACAAGTCGGGGGGAAGCCTGACACAAAGCTCGCTGCTGCTGCTCGGAGAGAAGATGAACACCCGCTATGTGGAGCAGATAATCAACCTGACCCAGACCACAAGCGCAAGCTATCTGCTGCTTTCCAGCCTTGACATATCCCGGCGTAATCTTGCCCTCAGAGGGCGGGAGTCCTTTGACAAGGTGGCGTCAATGGCGGAGTACGCCCGGGAAGAGATAAACTCCATAGGCGGCTTTTACGCCTACGGAAAAGACCTGGTGAACGGCGGCAGCATTTTCGACTACGATGTCACCAAGCTGTCGGTCTACACCCGGGACATCGGGCTGACGGGCATCGAGGTATATGATCTGCTCCGGGACGAGTACGACATACAGATAGAGTTCGGCGACATAGGAAACATTCTCGCCTACATCTCCATAGGCGACAGGATACAGGACATCGAGCGTCTGGTGGGGGCTCTTGAGGACATCAAGCGGCTCTACTCCCGCCCGGTATCGCATCTGCACAATGCCGAGTACATCGCCCCCATTGTGGCGACTACTCCCCAGAAGGCGTTCTACTCCCGGAAGGAGCTGATACCGATACGCGAGACGGCAGGGCGCATATGCGGCGAGTTCGTGATGTGCTATCCCCCCGGGATACCGATACTTGCTCCCGGCGAGATGATAACTCAGGAGATAATCGACTACACCCTTTTCGCAAAGGAAAAAGGCTGCTCCATGCAGGGCCCCGAGGACGGCGAGCTGGAGAAGTTGAATGTGCTGGTAGAGTGACCACATGAAAGTATTCATGATAATCATCTGCGAGGTGCTGGCGGTAGGGCTTCTGTTTGTTGGCGGTCTTGCCATAGACGCTTTGGTATTGTTCCCAAAAGCCGAAGCCGGGGCTCAGGGACACCCTGCGCCCGTATTCACGATAATGCTGCCTATATTCGGCGCGTTCGTGATGATAGTTGCAGATGTAATTATAGCAATTGTGTGTATTATAAAGGCTGTACTTAAAAAGACTAAAAAATGAGGTGAACGTATGGATTTCTGGTTTTCCGAATACCACACCGATAATGTAAAAATGTCTATCCGCGTCGAGAAGCAGCTGTTCTCGGGGCAGAGCGATTTTCAGAGGATAGATGTGTTCGATTCCGAAGAGTTCGGCAGGTTCCTGACCTCCGACGGCTCGGTGATATTCTCCGAAAAGGACGAGTTCACCTATGACGAGATGATCGTCCATGTGCCTATGGCGGTGCATCCCAACGTCAAGAAGGTGCTGGTCATCGGCGGCGGCGACGGCGGCGTGGCAAGAGAGCTTTCCTACTATAAGGAGATAGAGGAGATAGACGTGGTGGAGCCGGACGAGATGTTCGTCAAGGTCTGTCGCGACTACTTCCCCGACAACGCCCGCGGTCTTGACGATCCGAGAGTTAAGCTACACTACCGCGACGGTCTGCGTTTCCTGCGCGGCAAGCATGACGAGTATGACCTTATCATCAACGACTCCACCGATCCGCTGGGTCACACGGCGGGACTGTTCACCAAGGAGTTCTACGGCTCATGCTTCAAGGCGCTGCACGACGACGGCATAATGGTATACCAGCACGGCAGCCCCTTCTTCGACGAGGACGAGGACAGCTGCCGCGCCATGCACCGCAAGGCGTTCCGCTCCTTCCCCATAAGCCGCGTATATCAGGCGCACATACCCACCTGTCCCTCCGGCTACTGGCTGTTCGGATTTGCAAGCAAGAAGTACCACCCGATACATGACCTAGACGCCAAGCGCTGGCGGGAGCGTCACATCAAGACCTGGTACTACACCACAAATCTTCACGCCGGCGCCTTCATGCTCCCCAAGTATGTTGAGGATCTGCTGGAGGAGGAAGAGGGCAGGATGAAAAATCTCTGATCACTTAATATAAACTATACTTTACCGCAAGGAGGACAAACAAATGAAATTACTGGTAATAGGCTGCGGCGGTGTTGCTACCGTTGCTATCCACAAGTGCTGTCAGAATCCCGTGTTCACCGAGATCATGATCGCTTCGCGCACTGAGTCCAAGTGCGTCGATCTGGCAGAGAAGCTGCGCCCCTCCACAAAGGCAAAGCTGTTCACAGCCACCGTTGACGCCGACAACGTCTACTCGCTTATCGAGCTGATGAAGGAGTTTCAGCCCCATACCGTTCTGAACGTGGCGCTCCCCTATCAGGATCTTACCATAATGGACGCCTGCCTGGAGTGCGGCGCAAATTACGTGGACACCGCCAACTTCGAGCCGGAGGACATCACCGAGCCCGCATGGCGTGCCGCCTACGACAAGCGCTGCAGGGAGGAGGGCTTCACCGCTTACTTCGACTACAGCTGGCAGTGGGCGTACTTTGACCGCTTCAAGAGGAAGGGTCTCACCGCGCTGCTGGGCACCGGATTCGATCCCGGCGTTACTCAGGTGTACTCCGCCTACGCCCTCAAGCACTACTTCGACGAGATACACTACATTGATATCCTCGACTGCAACGGCGGCGATCACGGCTATCCCTTCGCCACCAACTTCAACCCCGAGATCAACCTGCGCGAGGTATCCTCAAACGGCTCCTACTGGGAGGACGGTCACTGGGTTGAGACCAAGCCTATGGAGATAAAGCGGGAGTACAATTTCGCCGGCGTGGGCAAAAAGGATATGTACCTGCTGCACCACGAGGAGATAGAGTCGCTGGCAAAGAATATCCCCGGCGTCAAGAGGATACGCTTCTTCATGACCTTCGGGCAGAGCTACCTCACCCACATGAACTGCTTACAGAACGTAGGTATGCTCTCCACCGAGCCGGTCGAGTTCGAGGGTCATGAGATCGTTCCGATCAAGTTCCTGAAGGCGCTGCTCCCGGATCCTGCTACCCTGGGTCCCCGCACCGTGGGCAAGACCAACATCGGCTGCATATTCAGAGGCATCAAGAACGGCGAGGAAAAGACCGTCTACATCTACAACGTATGCGATCATCAGGAGTGCTACAAGGAGACGGGCGCACAGGCTGTAAGCTACACCACCGGCGTTCCCGCCATGATAGGCACCGCCATGGTGGCAAGCGGCAAGTGGCGCAAGCCCGGCGTGTTCAACGTCGAGGAGTTCGATCCCGATCCTTATATGGAAGCGCTCAACGAATACGGTCTGCCCTGGGTGGTAGACGAGAACCCCGTACTGGTGGACTGATATGCCTGAGCTCATACACAAAGCGCTGGAGCGCATAGCCACCCCCGCCTATGTTCTGGACGAGGGTAAGCTCAGGCGCAATCTGGAGATACTGCGCTCTGTCCGCGAGCGGACGGGCTGCAAGATACTGCTGGCGCAGAAGGCGTTCTCTATGTTTTCCGTCTACCCGATGATAGCGGAGTACCTAGACGGCACCACCGCCAGCGGTCTTTACGAGGCGCGGCTGGGACGCGAGGAGTTCCACGGCGAGGTACACGTTTTCTCCCCCGCCTACAAGCCGGACGAGATACCCGCACTCAACAGGATCGCCGATCATGTGGTATTCAATTCTGTAAGACAGCTTTTCAGATACAGACAGTATTGCAGAAAGGTGAGCGTGGGGCTCAGGGTCAATCCCGAGTGCTCCACCCAGAAGGAGCCTATCTATGACCCCTGCGCTCCCTGCTCACGGCTGGGAGTCACCGCCGATGAGCTGTTTGCTTACCCCGAAGCGCTGGGATATATAGACGGACTGCATTTCCACACTCTCTGCGAGCAGGGCGCCGACGCGCTGGAGACTACGCTGGGTGAGCTGGAGGACAAGTTCGGGGACATCATCTCCTGCATGAAGTGGGTGAATTTCGGCGGCGGTCATCACATCACCCGCGAGGATTACGACATCGAGCTGCTGGAGAATCTTATCATCGACTTTCAGGACAGCTACGGCGTTCAGGTGTATCTTGAGCCGGGAGAGGCTGTGGCGCTCAATGCGGGATATCTGGTGACCGAGGTCATGGATATCGTCCACAACGACATGGACATCGCCATTCTCGACGCCTCTGCCGCCTGCCATATGCCAGACGTTCTGGAAATGCCTTACCGTCCGCCGCTGTACCTGAGCGGCAAGCCGGACGAGAAGGAATATAACTACCGACTGTCCTCCCGCACCTGTCTGGCGGGGGATATCATCGGTGACTACAGCTTTGACCGGGAGCTTCAGATAGGCGAAAGGCTCTGCTTTGAGGACATGGCTATCTACTCTATGGTGAAGAACAACACCTTCAACGGTATGCCTCTGCCGGATATCGGCATACTCCACGAAAACGGCAGCTATGAGCTGGTGAAGCGTTTCGGATACGAGGATTTTAAGGAGAGATTGTCATGATACTTCCGGGATATCCCGAGGGCTTCCGTATGCCCGGCGAGTTTGAGCCCCACGAGGCTACGGTAATAATATTCCCCGAGCGGGCTGGCTCCTGGGGACGCGATCCGCTGCCGGCGCAGAAGGCTTTCGCGCAGGTCATCACCGAGGCGGCAAAGGACGAGCGCGTGTACGTCATCGTCAATGACCGCAGCCGGGGTGCGGCAGCGTCTCTGCTGGCGGGCACGGAGAACATCACCCTTATCGACATAGACAGCGACGACGCCTGGGCGCGTGACGTGGCGCCTACATTCGTCAGAAAGGGAGACATCGTGCGTGGCATAGACTGGCGCTTCAACGCCTGGGGCGGCGAGGTGGACGGTCTTTACGCTCACTGGGAGCGGGACAACGCTCTGGCGGCGGAGCTTTGCGGACTGCTGGGCTTCGACTGCTACGACGCACAGCACTTTACCCTCGAAGGCGGCTCGGTACACTCGGACGGCGAGGGCACGCTTATGGTGACGGAGAGCTGTCTGCTCAGCGGCGGGCGCAATCCCGATATGACCAAGGAGCAGATAGAGCGCGAGCTCTGCCGCTATCTCGGCGGCGAGAAGGTGCTATGGCTGCCCCGGGGAATATACAACGACGAGACCAACGAGCACGTTGACAACGTCGCCGCATTCCTGAGCCCCGGCGAGGTAGTGCTTGCCTGGACGGACAGCCCGGTGAACCGGCAGTATCCGCTGTCGAAGGCGTGCCTCGATTATCTGGAGAGCGTCACCGACGCGAGGGGCAGAAAGCTGAAGATACGCAAGCTGCCGATACCCGACATCACCGTGCGGGTCACAGAGGAGGAGCTTGCCCGGTATGAATTTGAGGAAGGCGAGGACGTCCGCGAGGCGGGCGAGCAGCTGGCGGCTTCTTACGTCAACTTCTACTTCACCAACGGTGCGGTGCTGCTGCCGCAGTTCGGCGGGGACAACAAGCTTTCGGATATGCAGGCTGTCATGCTCATGCAGGCATGGTGTCCTGACCGGCGTATCGTGCCGATAGACGCCCGGGAGATAATCTTAGGCGGCGGAAATATCCACTGTATAACCCAGCAGATACCGAAAGGAGCGGGAACGATTGGCTAAGGTAACAGTCGCCGCGGTGCAGATGTCATGCAGCCGCGACGTCAGAGAGAATATAGATACCGCCGACAGGCTGGTGCGCGAGGCGGCAGGCAGGGGCGCGAATGTGATACTGCTGCCGGAGCTTTTTGAAAGACAGTATTTCTGTCAGGAGCGCCGCTACGACTACTACGCCTACGCCAAGCCGGCAGCGGAAAATGACGCGGTACTGCACTTTGCCGGAGTCGCAAAGGAGCTGGGCGTGGTGCTGCCGGTGAGCTTCTACGAGCGGGAGGGCAACGTGCTCTACAACTCGATAGCCGTGATAGACGCCGACGGCACGCTGCTCGGGGTCTACCGCAAGACCCACATTCCCGATGACCACTACTATCAGGAGAAGTTCTACTTCACCCCCGGCAACACCGGATTCAGGGTGTGGGATACAAGGTTCGGCAGGATCGGCGTGGGGATATGCTGGGATCAGTGGTTCCCGGAAGCCGCCCGCGCTATGGCGCTCATGGGGGCGCAGATACTCATGTACCCCACCGCCATAGGCTCAGAGCCGATACTGGAGTGCGACAGTATGCCCCGCTGGAGACGCGCTATGCAGGGACACTCGGCGGCGAACGTTATCCCGGTGATAGCCGCCAACCGCTACGGGCTTGAAGAGGTAGCACCCTGCGAGGAAAACGGCGGTCAGAAGTCGGCGCTCAGCTTCTACGGCTCCTCGTTCATCACCGACGAGACCGGCGAGCTTATCGCTTCGGCAGAGCGCTCGGGCGACTGCGTACTCACCGCTGAGTTAGACCTCGCCCAGACTGACGCCGCACGCCTGGAGTGGGGAGTATTCCGCGACAGACGCCCCGAAATGTACGGCGAGATAACAAGCAAGGCGCTGTCACCCGTGTAAGGTGGCAGCGCCATATTTAGGCTATAAAAGCTCCGTCCGCGTCTCTATCACTATGCAGGTCACGTTGTCATGCCCGCCGTTGCGGAGCGCAAGGTCTGCAAGCTCCCGAGCGGGATTGTTGCCGTGAACTTCCAGCACCCCGGATATCTCCTCGGGACTGCACATATCGGTGAGCCCGTCGGTGCAGAGCAGTATCGTCATGTCCTTGGTCATCGGGAAGGGCATACAGGGCTGAGCGTCCAGACCCATATCAGAGTAGTCGGCGCCCAGATAGCTGGTCAGCTTGTGATGATCGGGGCTGTCCTTAGCCTGCTCCTCGGTGTAGACCCCCGCCTTGATGTTTCGTATCGCAAGCGTCTGATCCTCGGTTATCTGCATAAGCCCCTGCTCGTCGTAGATGTAGATGCGGCTGTCGCCCAGGTAAAAGGGATATGCCATGCCGTCTCTGATGCACACCGCCGCGAAGGTGCTCCCGCCCCGGGCGTTGCTGCGGTCTTTGAGCATATCGCAGATAGCGCTGTTCGCCGAGCGCGAGAACTCGTTCATATGATAGGGCAGGTCTGATACCTCGCCGTCGGTGAGCACCTCGGCATAGCGCTCGATGTGCTTTGCCGCAAGCGCCGAAGCGGTCTCGCCGAAAGCCTCGCCCCCCATGCCGTCAAAAAGTGCGAACAGATGCCCGCTCTGGGTAAGCTCGATATAATGATCGGTCTCGCTCTTTTCGTAGCTGTGGGTATACTTGCCGTCGATGTAGAAATTGTCTTCGTTGTTCTGCCGCACCAGCCCCTTGTCGGTGGCAAAGCTTATCTGCATATAGCTGATAGGCGTAGGCTTAGACTTAGGCGGCTCCGGCTCGGACACTATCTCCCACTCCTGATCCGGCTCCTCGCGGCGGAAAAAATTCATTATCGCGTCCAGCAACGGGGCGCACCTTCTTTCATTACAGTTCTATCTTCACAGCTCTGCCGGCGGATACATATTCTCTCACCTTGACCCCCGCCATGCCGAGCATTTTCTTGCTTGCAAGGGTGGTGTCGCTTCCGGCGTATTTGTCCGAAAGGTAGATGACTTCCTTGATACCCGCCTGTATCAGCGCCTTGGCGCATTCGTTGCAGGGGAAAAGCGTCACATAGAGCCTGCTGCCCCGAAGGGAGCTGCCGCTGTTGAGTATGGCGTTGAGCTCTGCGTGGCAGACGTAAGGGTACTTGGTGTCAAGCAGGTCTCCCTCCCGCTCCCAGGGGATCTCGTCATCGCTGCACCCGGTAGGCATACCGTTGTACCCCACCGAGAGTATCTTGTTCTCGTCCGAGACTATGCAGGCGCCCACCTGGGTGTTGGGATCCTTGCTGCGCTGCGCCGAAAACAGCGCTATGCCCATAAAATACTCGTCCCATGTTATGTAGTCCTGACGCTTCATGCTTTACCCCCTGTCCGTTCTGAAAGGTGCAACAGGAATGTTGTTCTTGCCGTACAGGCTGGGCACGATATAATTTGACCAGTCGTAGCGGACGCTTGCCGGCTCTGCTATCTCGCCGCACTTTACAAAGATAGTCTCTCCCGCGATCTCTGCCTGTGCCGGCTTGAACTCACCGTCCTCGCCTGCTATCTCAAAGCCGTCTATCGTCTCGGTCTTTACGTCAAAGCCGCCCTCGACGTGGTCGAAGTACAGTTCAAAGCCGCCGTCATTTGCAACGGCAGTCCTGAAGATAGGTCCGAAGGCGTCCACGTCCATGCCGTAGAACAGCTTCTCTGCCTGCAAGCAAAGACGCTCGCCCACCGGCACCTTGTCGGTGGGGTGGATGTTGTCCAGCTCGCCGCAGTCGGTGATGACCGCGATACCGGTGTTCTTGACCGTCTTGAAGGCTCTCATCTGCGCCTCGCGGATAACGCACCAATGCTTCTTGTCCACATCGTGGGCATACCTGAACATAGGCAGCTGAGTGATGATAAATGGCAGCTCGTCATCGCCCCACTTCTCACGCCACAGCGCGATGAGGTTGGTGAACAGCTTGTAGTAGCTGTCCGGCTTGTGATCGTCGCTCTCGCCCTGGTAGTAGAGGAATCCCTTGATGGTGTAGGGGCAGATGCGCATTATCATAGTCTCGAAGAGACCGCAGGGACGGTACTCGTTCTTGCAGTTGATAGGACCCGGCCAAGGGTTCTTGCCGATTATCTTCTCCACCTTGTCCCAGTCGGCGTGGGGATCGTCCTTGTAGACCTTCTCCGCCGCCAGCTCGTTCCAGCGGCGGAACTCCTCCTGATAGGCGTCGTACTCGGCGATCTGCTGCTCTACCGACTTGCCCTCTATGCCCTTTTCGTACTCCTCGATGTAGGACAGAGTCTCCCTGCTGTTTTCAAGGGTAGGTCTGTCCACCCACGCCGAAGCGGAGGTGCCGCCCCAGTTGCAGCCGATAAGTCCAACGGTGACGCCAAGCTCACGCGCCAGCTTTCTTCCGAAGAAGAATCCCACCGCGCTCCAGCACTTAGAAGCCTCGCTGCCCGCTTCCGCCCAGCAGGAGTTGCGCTCGTTCTCTAAAAACTGCTCGTCTATTATCGCCCGCTTCTGGGTGTAGTAAAATCTCACGTTGCAGTCGGGGGTAAGCTCCTTGAGTACCTCCTCGCCGCCCTTGCAATTTTGCAGCTCCAGCTCCATGTTGGACTGTCCGCCGCAGAGCCAGACCTCGCCCACCATTACGTTTGTAAAGGTCTTTGTCTCGCTGCCGCAGCTCACGGTAAGCTCGTAGGAGCCGCCGTACTCCATGGGCGGGAGAGCTATTTGCCAGCGTCCGTCCTTAGCCTTAGCCTTAGCAGACACGCCGTTTATCCCGGCGGTGATAACCGCGCCGTCCTCAGCTTCGCCCCATACGGCAACGTTCTTGCCCTTTTGCAGCACCATATTATCGCTGAAAATGCTTGCTACTGAAAATGCCATTTATATCTGCTCCTCTCGGGAAAATATTGTACTTTGTACCGTAAGGCTCTCACTTGTCTCCGTCGATAACGTCAAAGCAATCCTTGAGCGAGTGCGCCGATCTGTCGTCCTTTTCGGCAAGCTGCGCCTCGTACTCTATTATCTGCCGCGTCAGCCTGTCGGGGAACCAGCGGTTTTTCAGGCTCTCCGCCACCTCGCTGTAGCGTCCGCAGCGGCGGTAGACGTCCGCTGCCACCACCAGCGCCCCCGAATCGTTGCCCCGCAGCTTCTGAAACAGCTCTAAGTATTTCTCGCGGCACTTGACGGCGCTCGCGTCATCGCTCTGATCGTCAAAGAACCACGCCGCACGTATCACCGCCGCAAGTGCGGTCTGTATGTCATTCGCCTTTTCCGCAGCCATAGCCACGCGGTAGTAATAGGCGCCTGTGCCCTCCGGCAGCTCTGTGCCTTCGCAGGTCTTGTAGTCATGCGACTCCACGAACTCCCGCTCAGCCTTTCTGTCCTTGGGACCCATGCAGAAGCCGCACTCGGGGCAGCAGAATATCTGCCGGTAAAGCTCCGAGCGTGCCGGCTCGGGCGGGCGGTTGTCAAGATCGTAGAAGAATCCCGGAGTCTCCCGGCTCTTGTCGGGGATCTCCGCATGGAACTTTGTACCGCAGCACCCGCAGGTGCGGTGTATCATCTCAGACATCAGCTTCTCTCGCTTTCTTCCAGTCTAGGTATTCCTCATAGGTGCCCACCTTGTCGATACAGCCGTCATCGGTTATCTCGATTATGCGGTTGGCGGCTGTCTGCATTATCTCGTGGTCATGGGTGGTGAAGATGACCACGCCCTTGAAGTCACGCAGGGCGTTGTTCACCGCCGTGATCGACTCCAGATCCAGATGATTGGTGGGCTGATCCAGCAGCAGCACGTTGGAGCCGAACAGCATCATGCGTGAGAACATACATCTCACCTTTTCGCCGCCCGACAGCACGTCCACCTTCTTGTAGATATCATCGCCGGAGAAGAGCATCTTGCCCAGGAACCCGCGCAGGAATGTGTCGGTGTCCTCGCCGGTGGTGTACTGCCTCATCCAGTCTACTATCGAAAGCTCGCAGCCGTCAAAGAAGGCGCTGTTGTCCTTCGGGAAATAGGAGCGCGAGGTGGACACGCCCCACTTCATGGTGCCCGCGTCCGGCTCCGACTGCTCTGCCATTATCTCAAAAAGCGCGGTGATCGCCTGCTCGGAGCGTCCGATTATCGCCACCTTGTCGGTGCGTCCCAGCGTAAAGGTGATGTTCTTCAGCAGCGGGCTGCCGTCCTCGGCGTTCTTGCAGATACCGTCCATGCGGAGTATCTCCTTGCCCAGCTCGCGGTCAGGCTCGAAGCCGATGTAGGGGTACTTTCTGCTTGAAGCGGGCAGCTCCTCAACGGTGAGCTTGTCCAGCAGCTTGCGGCGGGATGTCGCCTGCTTGGACTTGGATTTGTTCGCCGAAAAGCGGGAGATGAACTCCTGCAATTCCTTTATCTTTTCCTCCACCTTCTTATTCTGCTGCTTGATGAGCCTCTGCATGAGCTGCGAGGACTCGTACCAGAACTCGTAGTTGCCCACGTACATCTTCACCTTGCCGTAGTCAAAGTCCACGATGTGGGTGCAGACGTTGTTGAGGAAGTGTCTGTCGTGGGAGACTACCAGCACGGTGCCGGGGTAGTCGGTGAGGAACTCCTCAAGCCAGCGCACCGCGAAGATATCCAGGTGGTTGGTAGGCTCGTCCAGGAGGATTATATCCGGGCTGCCGAACAGCGCCTGTGCCAGCAGTATCTTCACCTTCTGATTGCCGTCCAGCTCCGACATCTGCATATACAGCAGGCTCTCGTCCAGCCCCAGACCCTGTATCAGCTTGGATACCTCAGACTCAGCCTCCCAGCCGTTGAGCTCAGCGAACTCGCCCTCCAGCTCAGCGGCGCGATCGCCGTCAGCGTCGGTGAAATCCTCTTTGGCGTAGAGCGCGTCCTTCTCCTGCATGATGTCATAAAGCCGCTTGTTGCCCATGATAACGGTATCCAGCACGGTGAACTCGTCGAATGCGAAGTGATCCTGACGGAGCACGCTCATGCGGGTCTCCTTGGGTATGATTATCTCGCCCTTTGTAGGCTCAAGCTCTCCGCAGAGCATACGCAGGAAGGTAGACTTGCCCGCGCCGTTGGCGCCGATTATACCGTAGCAGTTGCCGTCGGTGAATTTCAGCTCGGCGTCCTTGAAAAGCAGCTGACCGCCGAACTGCATTGAAAGATTATTTACCTGAATCGTATCCATTTTCTTCTCCTTACATTTCCTTTTTGATATCATCACATATATAGTTATTATAACACAATCGGCGGAAAATGTCTATAGCTTTGAGGATTTTTTGCGTCCTAAGCAAAAAAAGAGGGGCTGTCAAAAGCCCCTTGCTTACCTTAATTGAAGTATAACACTCACCGCAGCGGCGGCAAGTATCGCCCCCGATGTTGCTACTGTGAATATCAGCAGTTTTTTCTGCGAGTCGCGTTTTTTCAGCTCCTTCTCCTTTTCGATCTCGTCAAGAGTTTTGCCGTTAATAAACGCCAGATACTCACGGTAGGTCTGTATGTCGTTGTCCTGCTTTATCTGCTCCAGCTTGTGATAGGTCATAAAAACGCACGCCACCAATATGCCGATAAGCAGCGAGCCGAGTATCTTGCCCACCTCGCCGCCCTGCTCTACCAGTACGGTGCAGCCAAACAGCGCTAACCATTCCAGTACGGACAGCCACTCTATCCTTTTGAGCATAGCCGCATCTTCATTTCTTACAGTATCCTTCATCTTCTCAACATCTCCTTTGATAAGCTCGTCAAGGGAAACGCCGAAGATGTCGCTCAGCAGGAGCAGGCTGTGGATATCGGGAACGCTTTTTTCATTCTCCCAGTTTGAGACGGTCTGGCGGCTCACATAACTGCGCTCCGCCAGCATTTCCTGCGACCAGCCCTTTTCCGTCCTAAGCCTTTTGATAGCTCGGCTCAGCTCCATGGTGCTTCCCCCTTTCAGTCGGCTCTTTCCGGCTAAGCTTATCATAGCACATATCGGGCGACGATTCTACCAAAACGCCTTTACATCGGGCAAAAACGGCTGTCAAAGCTCTTTGACATCACTTATGATATCTGCTCCCCGCCGCTATCGAAAACGCCCGGTATACCTGCTCGCAGAGCATAACCCTCGCCAGCTGGTGGGGGAAGGTCATGGGGGACATGGACAGCTTCACCTGACAGCGCCGCTTTACGCTGTCTGCAAGCCCGAAGGAGGAGCCGATGTAGAAATTCACCGTGGAGATCCCCTCCACCGCAGACCGGGAAATCTTCTCCGACAGCGCCTCGGAGCTCAGCGTCCTGCCCTCTATGCACATGGCGATGTTCAGCGCACTTTTTGCGGAAAGATACTTCTCCATGGCGGCGGCTTCCTTGTCAAGGGCGGCGGATATCTGCCCCTCCGACGGGCTGTCCGGCAGACGGCTCTCGGCAAGCTCCTCCACCGAGAAATTGCAGTACGCCCCCAGCCGCTTTGCATACTCGGCGACGGCGTCGCGCCAGTAGGCTTCCTTCAGCTTGCCGACGCATATGATGTTTACTTTAAGCATGAGCCCTCCTCAGAAAATGACCGCCCTGCCGCCCTCCGGCTTGGCTATGTAGAGCATATAGTCCCGAGCCGCCACACGGGGGCTGAGCGCCGCTACCGCCGAACGCTCCACCGTCTCTGGAGTGTTGTTCTCCTCGCTGATGTGCCCCAGCACGAAGTTCATCGTCCCGCTTTCGTACAGTTTTGCAAGATTGTATCCGCACTCGTCGTTGGACAAATGCCCGTGGTCTGAGGCTATCCGCGCTTTCAGCTCGGGAGGATAGCTCCCCCGCCGCAGCATATCCGGATCGTAGTTCGACTCCATAAGCACCAGATCGCAGCCGCAGATACTCTGCCATACCGTGTCGGTTACGGTGCCCAGATCGGTGCAGAGCGCCGCCGACTTGCCGTCGGGATACACCACCCGGTAGCCGCAGCTCGCGGGAGTGTCATGCTGTGTGGAGAACATAGTCACCGAAAAGCCCGCCACCTCGGCAGAGCCCTCGTCTATGGCGATACACTCGGCGCCCTCGGGCAGACAGCCATTTTCCAGCATTATATCAATATTCTGCCGCTGCGCGTAGACGGGTATCCGGCGTTTTTTGAGAAATACCTTCAGCCCCTTGATGTGATCGGAGTGGGTGTGGGTGACGAATATCCCCTTGACCGCGTCCGGGTCAAGACCGTTCTCCGCAAGCGCCCCGCAGACCCTCTTGCAGCTCACGCCGCAGTCGATCATGATGCCGCTCTCGCTGTCGCCGAAATATATGCAGTTTCCCTTGCTCGATGAAAAAAGCGGGTACATTCTAGCCAAATCGCATTATCCTTTCCAAGTTGTCAAAAAATCTCCGCCTATCATGAAAAGACAGGCTATCCCCACCCCGAGCGATACCGCCTCGGGCTGGTATTTGTGTATCAGGCGTATCACCGGGTGGACTGCCTTTACCAGCAGCACGCTCAGCCCGCCGAACATCAGCGAACTGTAAAGCGCTATCCGCCCCTGAAAGTTGAACCGCCACATATGATAGCTCCAAAGCTGTTCGTGCAGCACCGCTTCTATCACGTAGGAGGCGATAAGCTCACCCGCCGTGGTTATCGCCATGCTGACGAAAAACACCAGAAAGATGTTGTTGTGCTTTCTGAAAATAAGCAGCAGTACCAGCCCGAAAAAGCCGTATATCGGCAGCACCGGCAGGTGCAGGTAGCCCCGCTGCTCGTACTGGTGGTACATGACGTACATCACCGTGACCTCATACAACCAGCCCACGAATCCGCAGACCGCGAACTCCAGAGCGTAGGAGCCTATCAGCGCCGCACGCTCAAAGGCTGTCGGACGCGGCTCGCTCACTTTATCAGCTCCCGCATCTGCCCGATAAGCTCGCCGAACATCTTCAGCGCTTCGGTTATAGGCTCGGTGGACGCCATGTCAACGCCGGCGCCGCGGAGCAGCTCTATGGGAGTCTTTGAGCAGCCGCCCTTTAAGAACTTGTCGATGTAATCTCTCACCGCGGGCTCGCCTTCGCCCAGTATCCTCTGGGACAGCGCTATCGCCGCCGCATAGCCGGTGGCGTACTGGTATACATAGTAGTCATAGTAGAAGTGGGGGATCCTCGCCCATTCAAGCTCTATCTCACTGTCGAGCACTATGCCGTCACCGTAGTACAGCTGGTTCAGCTCGCGGTAGAGGGCGTTCAGGCTCTCGGCAGTGAGCGCCTCGCCCCGGTCATACATCTCGGCTATCTTCAGCTCGAACTCGGCGAACATCGTCTGCCTGTAAAGCGTAGTGCGGAACTGCTCCAGGAAGTAGTTTATCAGATACGCCTTTTCCTTCTTGTCCTCGGTATTTTTCAGCAGATACTGCATGAGCAGCGCCTCGTTGCAGGTGGACGCCACCTCTGCTACGAATATCTTGTAGTCGCTGTAGCAGACCGGCTGATACTTGTTGGAATAGTAGCTGTGTATCGCGTGACCCATTTCGTGCGCAAGCGTGAACATACAGTTGAGGGTGTCCTTGTGGTTGAGCAGCACATAGGGGTGTACCCTAGCCCCCGCCGAATACGCGCCGGAGGTCTTGCCCACGTTCTCATACACGTCTATCCAGCGGTTGTCAAAGCCCTCTTTGAGTATCGAGATGTACTCATCGCCCATGACCGACAGCGCCTTGCAGACCGTTTCCTTTGCTTCACCGAAGGTGATCTTTTTCTCGGCGTCCGCTACCACCGGGGTGTACAGATCGTAGAAATGCAGCTCGTCAAGCCCCATAAGCTCACGGCGCAGCGCCACGTAATCGTACATCGGCTGCATATTCTCGTGGACAGCCTCTATCAGATTGCGGTATACCTCCACGGGTATCTCGTTGCCGTCCAGCGCCTGCTCCAGCGGCGAGTCGTAGTGACGCGCCTTTGCATGGAAGGACAGCAGCTTCACCTGCGCCGACAGAGTAGCCGCCATAGTGTTCTTGAAGCTGTCGTAGGTGTGGTACATCGACTCAAAGGCGTTCTTTCGGAGCACTCTGTCCGCCGACTTCACCAGCGGTATATATGTGCCGTGGCTCACGGGGTGCATTACGCCGTCCTTGTCGGCAGCGTCGGGGAATTTCAGATCTGCGTCGGAAAACATCGAGAAGATATTCTCCGGCGAAGCTCCCATATCACCGGTGAGCGCCAGCAGACGCTCCTCCGCGTCAGAAAGAATGTGCGCCTTCTGTCTGCATATCCTATCCAGCGCCAGCCGGTAAAGCTCCAGATCGGGGCATTCGGTGTAAAATCCCGCCAGCCTGTCCTCGTCTATGGCAAGTATTTCGGGAGTGGAAAAGCTGCACTCGGTGTTCAGCTCCACGTAAGCGCTCATAAGCCTGCCCACCATAGCCTGATACTTAGCGTTGGCGGTGTCCTCATCGGAGCGCCGCTGAGCGTAATTCGCAAGGCTGTCGGCAAGCACCGACACCTCATCGTCCAGCCGGAAAAACTCGCAGAGCGTCTGTCCGCTCTCCCCCAGCCTGCCTTTGAAGCCTGCCAGCTTATCCTTCATTTCAGAGAACCTTTTCAGATCCTCCTCCCACGCCTCGTCGGTGGGGTAGATGTCCTCAAGCCGCCACTTGTACTGCTCCTCTATCTCACTGCGTGCGGGTATCTTCTCCTGTGCCATAGCTATCGCTCCTTTGCTTTCTGAATTGATATAACACTATTATACCACTATTGGGGCGGGTTGTCAACAAAAAAGAGCTGCCGCAAAAAATGCAGCAGCTCTCTAAAGCTTATCTTAAACCAGCGAAATGATAGCCATTTCAGCTGCGTCACCGCGGCGGGGTCCGATCTTTACGATCTTGGTGTAACCGCCGTTTCTTCCCTCATAGGAAGGTGCGATGTCGTTGAACAGTCTGTTAGCTACAGACTCCTTGGTAATATAAGCAAAAACCTGTCTCTTGGAGTGCAGGTCGCCAGCCTTGCCGAGAGTGATCATCTTTTCGGTCATAGCGCTGACTTCCTTGGCTCTGGTCACAGTAGTTTCGATCTTACCGTTTTCGAGAAGATAAGTAACCATAGCTCTGAGCATTGCCTTTCTATGATCGCTTGCTCTTCCCAGCTTTCTTGTACCGGGCATAGATCTTTCCTCCTTACTTTAATTATCTTCTTCAGAACTGAGGTCATAGCCCAGCGAATGGAGCTTTTCCTTGACCTCGTCGAAAGACTTCTTGCCAAGGTTTCTGACCTTCATCATTTCTTCTGCGGACTTCTCGATCAGATCGTTTACGGTATTGATACCTGCACGCTTCAGGCAGTTGAAGGAACGTACCGAAAGATCCAGCTCTTCGATGGTCATTTCCAGTATCTTTTCCTTGCCCTTATCGTCTTTCTCGACCATGATCTCGACCACACTAGCTTCCTCGGAGAGATCCACAAAGAGGTTGAGGTGCTCGCCCAGCAGCTTGGCTGCCATGGAAACAGCCTCCTTTGCGGATATGGTACCGTCGGTCCATACCTCAAGAGTCAGCTTGTCATAGTCAGTGATCTGACCTACACGAGTGTTGTCCACCGTGTAGTTTACCTTCAGCACAGGGGTGTAGATGCTGTCAACAGCGATAACACCGATAGCGTTGGGTGTGAGAGACTTGTTCTTCTCGGCAGATACATAACCTCTGCCGCGATCTATAACGATCTCCATATAAAGCTTTGCGCCTGCACCCAGGGTAGCGATGTGCATATCGGGAACAAGGATATCCACTTCGGAATCAGCCTTGATGTCGCCCGCAGTAACTTCACACTCGCCCTCAGCCTCGATGTATATGGTCTTAGGACCTTCGCCGTAAAGCTTTGCAGTAAGTCCCTTGAGGTTCAGGATGATCTCAGTAACATCTTCCTTAACTCCGGGGATCGTTGTAAGCTCATGGTGTACGCCGTCGATCTTTACAGATGTAACAGCGACGCCGGGTAACGAGGAGAGCAGCACCCTTCTCAAGCTGTTGCCAAGTGTGATACCATAGCCACGCTCAAGCGGCTCAAGAACGAATCTTCCATAGGTGCCGTTGCTCTTAAGCTCTTCTGTTTCAATTTCAGGCTTTTCTATTTTTTCAAGCATTAAAAACCCTCCTGTTTTCAAAAACTCTTGTTAGTGCCCTGCCGCCATAATAACACGGATATCCCGCCGGCGGTCAGTGCCCCTGGTTTTCTCTCGGTTTATGATCGTCTGAAACAAACAGTGCGCCCTTTCTTTGCAAAAGGGTAAGGCAAAACCGCACAAAGACCTTTAAGCGGGATCCCTCCCGCGAGGTCTGCCGGCAGACGATTATCCAGTCGCCTTATACCGCCTAAGCACTCGCACACCTTTCCGGGTGCGCGGTCTTTGTGCGGCATTGCCTTAATTATGTGCACTAGATTATCTCGAATAGAGCTCGACGATGAGGTGCTCTTCTACCTCGTAGTCAAGGTCTTCCTTAACAGGAGCGCGAAGTACCTTTGCAGTAGAAGCGTCACGGTTCACATCAAGCCATGCGGGAGTAAGTCTGTCCGCAGTGCCTTCGATGATCTGCTTGAATTTTTCGCTCTTCTTGCTGTTCTCAGAAAGCGAGATAACGTCGCCTACCTTAACAGTATAAGAAGGGATATCAACTCTCTTGCCGTTTACGAGGAAGTGACCGTGTGTAACCAGCTGACGAGCCTCGCGTCTGGTAAGAGCGAGTCCCATTCTGAATGCTACGTTATCAAGTCTCTCCTCCAGCAGGGTGATCAGGTTTTCACCAGCCTGACCCTCCATGTGCTGAGCCTTCTCATAGATGTGTCTGAACTGCTTCTCGAGAACGCCGTAGATAAATCTCAGCTTCTGCTTCTCCTTGAGCTGCATACCGTACTCAGAAACTTTCTTTCTCTTTCCGGCGCCGGGATCTCTCTTGGTCTCCTTGCCAACGCCCATTACCATAGGGCTGATGCCAAGCTCTCTGCAAGTCTTCAGGATAGGTTTCTTATTTACTGCCATTTTGGATTACCTCCGTTTTTTGATTTTGTATCGGACCTCTGCACGTCAAGCGTGACTGCCCGACTTTGAGTAAACTGCACTCAAATTGTCTTGTGATTATACACGTCTTCTCTTAGGCGGACGGCAGCCGTTGTGAGGAATAGGAGTAACGTCCTTTATCATACGTACCTCAAGCTCCTCAGACTGAAGTGCTCTGATAGCAGCTTCTCTGCCTGCTCCGGGACCCTTTACGTATACCTCAACGATCTTCAGACCGTGCTCCTTAGCAGCTCTTGCAGCAGTCTCTGCGGCAGTCTGAGCAGCAAAGGGAGTGCTCTTCTTGGAGCCGCGGAAGCCAAGTCCGCCGGCGGAAGCCCAGGAAATAGCGTTGCCCTGCATATCGGTGATAGTAACGATAGTGTTATTGAAGGTGGACTGGATGTGAACCTGTCCCTGTTCGATATTCTTTCTTTCGCGTCTGCGGCGAATAACCTTCTTCTGAGCCATGTTCTGTTAGTCCCTCCTTACTTCTTCTTATTTGCGATGGTCTTTACAGGGCCCTTGCGGGTTCTGGCATTAGTCTTGGTTCTCTGACCTCTAACGGGGAGACCTCTTCTGTGACGAACGCCTCTGTAGCAACCGATCTCTACGAGTCTCTTGATGTTAAGAGCAACTTCTCTTCTCAGATCGCCCTCAACGGTAAGGTTGTGGTCGATGTATTCACGCAGCTTAGCTACGTCAGCCTCAGAAAGATCCTTAACTCTGGTATCAGGATCAACGCCTGTCTCAGCGAGGATCTTGCTAGCTGTGTTCTGACCGATGCCATAAATATAGGTGAGTCCGATCTCTACTCTCTTATCCTTAGGCAGGTCTATACCGGCAATACG
>CACXDI010000103.1 GCA_902766335.1 uncultured Ruminococcus sp.
CAGCAATCTAGGAAAGCGACCGCAGTTGGGCTGTCGCCCTGCAAGGGAGCTTGACGACGAGTGATGAGCCGTCAGTGCCGAGATTTGCCTGCTGTCCTTTTAGGGATTAGTATTAAGGTGAAGCTTCTTCCAGCAGGCATACAGCCATGGAAGATATGCCCTCGCCGCTGCCGGTGAAACCCAGCTTTTCTTCGGTGGTGGCTTTTACCGATACCTGTGAAATATCTATCCCGCAGACATCGGCGATGTTCTGCCGCATCTGCATAATGTACGACGCAAGCTTCGGACGCTGGGCTATCACCGTGGCGTCTATATTGCCTATCCTGTATCCGTTGTCATAAAGCACACCGCAGACTCTTTCCATAAGCTTCATGCTGTCGGCGCCGCTGTAGGCGGGATCGTTGTCGGGAAAAAGATGCCCGATATCTCCCAGCGCTGCCGCACCCAGCATGGCGTCCATTATCGCGTGGACAAGCACATCTGCATCGGAATGTCCCAGCAGTCCCTTTTCAAAAGGTATCTCAACACCGCCGAGAATAAGCTTTCTGTCCTCCACGAGGCGGTGAACGTCATAACCCTGTCCTATCCTCATAGTTATATCTCCTTGTAGTTGCCTAAGAATTTCATGTAAGAAAGCTCGGCGTAAAGCTCTCTTATCAGCTTGATCACATCCGGCGAGTTTATTGAGCCTTCAAAATCCAGATAGAAAAGCACGTCAAAATCGGTATTTGCTATCGGGCGGGATTCCAGCTTTGTAAGGTTCAGACCGGCTACAGAGAACTTGGTCAGCAGTCTGTAAAGCGCCGAGGTCTGGTGGGGAAGTCTGAGCGCTACTGAAATGATATTTGCATCCTCAGCAAGTTTCAGATCCTTTGAAATAAGTATAAACCGGGTATAATTTGATTCGGCGTTTGCGATGTTGGTGTCAACAATCTTGAGTCCCCAGTGCTTAGCTGAAAAATCCGAGCAGATAGCCGCGTAGGGCTTGTCGCTTTCCTTAACAAAGGACGCCGCCAATGCCGTGTTTTCGTAGGGGCGGGCAGAGTAGCCGTGCTCGGCAAGGTAATTTGAACACTGCATGAGCGCCTGCTCGTGGGAGTAGACCTTTGTGATGTCCTTGGGATCTGTCTCCTGTCTGACGCACAGCACATGATTGGCACGTACTTTCGTTGCCGCGCAAATGGTAAGATCGTACATTCTCAGCAGCTCGTAGGTCTGAGTTACCGTGCCTGCCGTTGAATTGGTGATCGGTACGACGCCGAAATCCGCCGTGCCGCTTTCTACCGCCGCAAAAACCTCTCCGAAGGAATCATAGAACATAGGTTCTGAGTTTGGCAGGAACTGAGTCGCCGCAACGTGAGAATAGGAGCCTACCGTTCCCGGAACAGCAAGCCTGTAATTTCCGGAAAGCTCCAGCGGTTTGCTTTCAAGGGGAGCAGCGTCGGAAAAGAAACGCTGGAACTGCTTGCATTTGGAAATATCCATTATATTTGTGAACAGCGTTTCAGCCGGGTTTTGCAGGTCATCGGGAACAGAATCGCGGACGCGCATTATTATCTGGTTTTCACGCTCAGGGTGAAAGACCTGCATTTTGTTTGCTATCTTGTACTCCGCCACGTCATAGCAGATCTTCATGCGCTTTTCAAACAGCTTGAGTATCTGATCGTCTATCTCGTTTATCTCTCCTCTGAGCTGGGTCAGGTCTTTTTCCATATAGTTTACTCCTTTTAATTGCTAAATCGTATCAACAATATGATATCATAAAAAGCATGAAAATGCAAGCAAAATTTATACGGTTTAATAATTTTGTAAACATTATTTTACTCTATTGAATTATTCCTGCCGATGTGTTATAATTATACAGATATCAAAACCGAAAGGAAAGACTCAGATGAAGATAATGTCAGTAGATTACGGCGACGCCCGCACAGGACTTGCGGTATGTGACCGCACCGAGTTCCTCGCTTCGCCTATAGGCACAATAGAGGAACGCAATGCCCAGATACTAGCCATGAAGGTAGCGCATATGGCGGAGCAGTATGAGGTGGGCATGATAGTGATAGGTCTGCCGATCAACATGAACGGCTCCGAGGGTCCCCGGGCTCAGAAGTGCCGCGCCTTCGGTGAAATGGTGGAGTGTGTCACCGAGCTGCCGGTCATCATGTGGGACGAGCGCTCCACTACCGTTTCGGCGCACAATATCCTGAACGAGACCAACGTCCGCGGCAAGGAACGCAAGAAGGTGGTAGACACCGTAGCCGCCACGCTTATCCTCGAAAGCTACCTCGACTACCGCCGCAAGCAGAAGGCGAAGGGCACTCCGAACTGAAAATCGAATAAAACAAAAATCACCTCACTCGCCCTGAAGCGATGAGGTGAGATTTTTTTGGCTTGTGCCGTCAGAAGCTATCAGTCGATCTCGACCATTATCTTCTGGTCAACTCTTGCAGCGCCGGCTCTCATAACAACGCGGATAGCCTTGGCGATCCTGCCCTGTTTGCCGATAACTCTGCCCATATCAGGCTCTGCAACGTGAAGGTGATAAACAATAACGCCTTCCTCGTTCTCGGGGTCAACAGTTACGCTGACGGAGTCCTTGTCCTCTACCAGCTCGCGTGCAATAGTCTTCAGTAATTCTTCCATTGTTTTTTCCTTCCTACGGAGATGATCTATCTATTTTGAGATCTTGCCGTTCAATTAGATAGTGCCGTTCTTCTTGAGCAGAGCCTTAACTCTGTCGGTAGGCTGTGCGCCGTTAGCGATCCAAGCCTTTGCCTTCTCATCGTCTACCTTCAGTACTACAGGCTCCTTGGTGGGGTCATAGTAACCGATCTCCTCGATGAAACGTCCGTCTCTGGGATATCTGGAATCCGCAACAACGATTCTGTAGAAGGGAGCCTTCTTAGCGCCCATTCTTCTCAGTCTGATCTTTACTGCCATTTTTAATTCACCTCCATTGATAAACTTTTTGTATATAAAACGGAATGTTCCGTGTTTATATCTTTTAACCGTAAACTGTCAAAGCAAGTCCGCAGACGATAATGAATATACCCAGTCCTATGTAAAACCGCCTTGCGCCGTCGCGCCCGAAAAGCTTTACAAACGGTCTTGCCCGATAGTTATTCATGAACCAGTCGTAATCCTTGTACGCGCAGAATATGCTGAATATTCCTGCAAAAATAATAAACATCCCGGAAAGCATATCCACACCTCGCTGTCAGAGCAGAATCACTTCTTGGGCATTCCGGGCATATTCCCCATGCCGCCCATAGCCTTCATCATAGCCGCGCGGTTCATACGCTGCTTCTTTCCGTGGAGCTTGCTTGCACCGCCGCCGATTCCAAACTGCTTCATCATTTTCTTCATCTGTTCAAACTGACGGAGAAGCTGATTCACGTCGGATACCTCGGTGCCGCTGCCTGCCGCGATCCTGCGCTTGCGCTTGGGATCAATAAGCGAAGGCTTAGCACGCTCTTCCTTGGTCATGGACTGTATCATAGCGCGGGTCTTTTTGAGAGACTTCTCACCTGCGGCGATATCATCCTCGGAAATATTGCCCGCACCGGGGAGCATCTTGACTATAGAAGCTACGCTGCCCATTTTGTTCATCTGCTCCATATTCTCCAGCAGATCATTCATATCAAAGCCCTGCTCCTGCACCTTGCGTGCCATAGCCTCGGCTTCCTTCTCGTCAATGGTAGCTGTAGCCTTCTCGATAAGCGTGAGCATATCGCCCATGCCAAGTATGCGGGAAGCCATTCTCTCGGGGTGGAACACCTCAAGATCGTCCAGCTTTTCGCCCATGCCGACAAACTTTATAGGCTTACCGGTAACGGAAAGCACCGAAAGCGCCGCACCGCCTCTGGTATCGGAGTCCAGCTTTGTGAGCAGCACGCTGTCGATACCCAGCGCATTGTCAAAGCTCTCAGCCACCTTAACGGAATCCTGACCGATCATAGCGTCTATGACCAGCATGATCTCGTGAGGATGAGCTATCTCCTTGATATCAACAAGCTCCTGCATGAGCTCTTCATCTATATGCAGACGTCCGGCGGTATCAATGATAACAAGATCGTTGCCGTGATCGCTTGCGTGCTTCAGACCTTCCTTGACGATAGTGCGGGGATCTATCTGACCCATTTCAAAGACAGGCACCTCTGCCTTTGCACCGACCACCTTCAGCTGCTCGATAGCAGCAGGACGGTAAACATCAGCGGCAATAAGAAGAGGTCTCATCTGCTCGGTGCGCTTAAAATGCTTGGCGAGCTTTGCAGCGTGGGTAGTCTTACCGGCACCCTGAAGACCGCACATCATTATAATGCAGGGCGGCTTGTTGGGAAAAGCGATCTTTGCGTTTCCGTCGCCCATAAGTGCGATAAGCTCTTCGTTTACTATCTTAATGACCTGCTGAGCGGGAGTAAGGCTGGAAAGCACCTCTTCGCCGACGCTTCGCTCGGTCACCTTGCCTACAAATTCCTTAACTACCTTATAGCTGACATCGGCTTCAAGCAGAGCCATTTTGACCTCTCGCATAGCCTCCTTGACGTCAGCCTCGGTAAGCTTGCCGCGACCCTTGAGCTTTTTAAAAACTCCGCCGAGCTTTTCCTGCAAGCTTTCAAATGCCATAAAGGTAAGCCTCCTTTAATTAATATCGGTATTTTCGTATTCCATAAGTTTAGTGTCCAGGTTTTCAAGCAGGACTATCACCTTCTCGGCGATATTTTTGCCGAAAGTGACCTTACGGCATTCATCGAGAGCCGCAAGCGCCTGAGCCTTGAATTCCAGGAGCTGATCGCGCTGTTTGTCCTGAGCAGAGGAGAGCCCCAGCACCTTCTCGTAGTTTTCAAGCGTTTCCTCGCCGCGCTTTACGGTATCATGGACGCCCTGTCTTGAGATACCGAACTGCTCCGCGATCTCCGAAAGCGAAAGGTCATCATCAAAATACATGGACATTATATCGTACTGTCTTTCTGTAAGCAGTCCGCCATATATCCCGAGCAGTCTGCCTATCCGAAGATTCTTGTCTATCTCCATTGAAACGACCCTCCGTTCCCTGTAAAGGTAAAGTGGTTTGTAAAGTTTAATCTCTTTACGCAAGTATCATTATATATCAAGTTAAGCTACTTGTCAACCCGTTTTTGAAAAGTTTAAAAAATTTTACATTTTTCATTGAAAAACGCTACAATTATATGGTATGATTATTCACAATAACGAATAGTAGTTTTAAGGGCAAGGTGCCCTGTTTTTATCTGTAGACTTATGATTTATGGTATGAGGTGGAAAAAATGATTACTTTTGGACTGAAGAATGACAAGTATTCCATTGAGCTGCCCGCGCTTACTTTCGGTACGGCAAGCTTTGAACGCAAGGATTCCGATGATATATATTTTGAGCTGCTTGACAGCTATTACGCAAACGGCGGCAGATGTATCGACACCGCAAGGGTTTACTGCTCCTGGCTGGAGGACGGCGAGGATTCCTCTGAAACAGTCATAGGACGCTGGCTGAAGGCAAGAGGACTGCGGGACGAGATCATTCTCTGCACAAAAGGCGGTCACCCTGATTTTGAAACTATGGACGTTTCCCGTCTTTCTAGGGAGGAGCTTGAAGCTGATCTCAGCAAGTCGCTTGAGACGCTCGGCACCGATCATATAGACATCTACTTCCTCCACCGCGACGACGAGCAGATCCCTGTCGAGGAGATCATGCCTGTTCTCAATGACTTTTATCAGAGCGGCAAGGTGCATTTTCTGGGAGCCTCCAACTGGACGTCCGCGCGTATCGAAGAGGCTAACAAGTTCGCCGAGGAGAACGGCATGGAGCCGTTCCGCGTCAGTCAGATAAACTACAGTCTCGCACACAGCAGCACCGATACCTTCGGCGATCCTACCGTGGTCTGCATGAACCTCAGAGAGTTCAAGTGGTATCAGGGACACAATTTCCCGGTAATGGCTTACTGCCCGCAGGCTAAGGGCTTCTTTGCCAAGCTCGCACGCGGCGACAGCATCACCAATATCCCCGAGGGCAGCTTTACAAGCACCGCAAACCTCGCAAGACTTGCAAGAGTAAAGCGTTTCAGCGAGCAGGAGGGGATACCTGCGGCGGTCATCCCGCTCGGTTATCTCAACAGTCAGCCTTTCTTTGTAAGCTCGGTGTTCGCAGCTTCAAAGCCCTGGCAGATCGACGAGGACATGAAGGCTCAGGATATGAGATTCGATTATCCTACTATCGCTTTTCTGGAAAATATTATTTGAATTATCCAAAGGCAGTACCCTGAACGGTATTGCCTTTAATTTTTAATTGTAAAATTGACCAAATATTTAACAAAATATTTGTTTGTTCCTACAAAGCTGAAAATCAAGGTTGACAAAGAAATGGTGATAGTTTATAATAGTAATGTGAACTATTTTTGATTGTTTGTGAATGGTTCGTGAACCGGCAAATGATCGAGATACGGAGGATTGTTTATGAATATTAAAGAGGCAAAGGAGCAGATAGAATTTGCGATAAAGTCCTATCTGATCACCGATGAGTGGGGCGATTACCTGATCTCCCTTGAAAAGCAGAGACCTGTTTTCCTTATGGGCCCTCCTGGAATCGGAAAGACCGCTATCATGGATCAGATCGCACAGGATCTTCAGATAAACCTCGTTTCTTACGCTATGACCCACCAGACCCGTGAGTCTGCTATCGGTCAGCCGATGATCGTTGACAAGAACTTCATCGGACGTGAGGTAAAAGTTTCAGAGTCTACGATGTCCGAGGTTATCGCGAACATCTATGAGACTATGGAAGAGACCGGTATCCGTCAGGGACTGCTGTTCCTCGATGAGATCAACTGCGTTGACAGATCTATAGCTCCTATGATGCTTCAGTTCTTACAGTATAAGATCTTTGGTAAGCACCAGATCCCTGAGGGCTGGGTAGTTGCTACCGCGGGTAACCCGCCTGAGTACAACCACGCCGTTACCGAATTCGATATCGCTACCCTTGACCGTCTGAAGAAGGTCGACTGCGATCCTGATTTCGGCTGCTGGAAGGAATTTGCACTTAAGGCACAGCTCCATACTTCTATCATTTCTTACCTCACCCTCAACCCCGACAACTTCTACGGCGTTGACCCTGAGGATGACCTGATCGAGAAGAAAAAGCTCAATCCTAATGCTACACCTGACTTCGTTACCTCCCGTGCATGGGAGGATATGTCCGAGATGATCTACCTCTATGAGCGCGGCGGCATTCCCGTTGATCTTATCCTTATAGAGCAGTATATCCAGGATCATGACATCGCTGTTGATTACGAGGACTTCTATCGTTTCTACAACGAGATCAAGGACACTATGGACATAGACAGCATACTCAAGGGAACTGCTTCCAACGAGCTCAAGATCAAGGCTCAGAATCTCGAGGGCGAAGCTCTTGCTATCTTCCTTGATATCCTTACCGCTGAGATCTCCGGAGCTATGCAGTACAGCCGTGAGATGACTCGTCTCGTTACCGAGATGCAGCCGCTGATCCAGGATGCAGTAGAGCGTCTTGGCGAGGGCTTCTCCAACCGTGAGGTTTACTCCAACAAGATCATGCTCCGTCAGAGAGAGCTTGAGAAGATGATAATTGCCCGCGTTATCTCTGCTTCCAACAAGAAGGTAGAGCGCTGGATAATCCATACTCTTGAGAACTACCTCGACGAGACTACCAATGCCCGTGACAACCGTCGTGCTATCAT
The DNA here is from genome assembly GCA_902766335.1 of uncultured Ruminococcus sp. Taxonomy (GTDB): domain Bacteria; phylum Bacillota; class Clostridia; order Oscillospirales; family Ruminococcaceae; genus YE71. The sequence goes on from CACXDI010000103.1 coordinate 7,727, forward strand.
CATGACCATGCAGATGTTTGACGAGAAGGTAAAGGAAGTTAAGGCTATCACCAAGGGTGCGGTATCCATATTCTTCAACGTTGTACGTTTCATCATCGAGATCTACGGCGTGAGAAACGAGCTGGGTACTGTATTTACCAACCTCGGTCTCAACTCCAATGCTGTTAAGTTTATCCGTACATACGGATTCGAGGACTTCATGAACAATCCTACAGGTCCTATCCCCGAGGCAGACTTCAGCGCATTTGACCAGATAGTTATCAACTACGAGGTAGAGGATCCCAGAGCTAAGTATCAGCAGAATCCTGTTAATCCCTACGCCTGATCGGTCAAGTTCATAAAAAATTTACAACCCCTGCTGTTGACAACGGCGGGGGTTTGTTGTATAATATTATTCGGAGTTTAAGCAGAACAACAGGTTCTCACCTTTAGCGCAGGTTATCTGCTGTGAAGAGGTCGTAAATTTGATATGTTGCAGCTTTTTTGCTGCTTGTCATTTTGCGGGTGTGGGAGCTTTAACTTCTGCGTCCGTTTTTGTTTTGCCGGCTTCGGCAGACTGAATCCATCAATGGAGGTGTACTGTTATTAACAACAAAGATTACAAGATCAATGAGGATATCCGCGAGCGTGAAGTAAGAGTCGTGGATTCGGAGGGCAATCAGCTCGGAGTAATGTCTACCAAGGACGCTCTTGAAAGAGCTTACAATGAGGATAAAGACCTCGTAAAGATAGCTCCCAACGCTAATCCGCCTGTATGCAAGATCATGGATTACGGCAAGTTCCTTTTTGAACAGCAGAAGAGAGAAAAGGACGCAAAGCGTAACCAGAAGGTCATGGATGTCAAGGGTATTAGGCTTTCACCGAATATAGATACTCATGATTTTGAAACCAAAGTAAATCAGGCAAAGAAATTCCTCGGAAACGGTGACCGTCTTAAAGTCGAGCTCAGGTTCCGCAAGAGAACTCAGGCACATCCTCAGATCGGTGAGGAGCTTTTAAAGAAATTTGCCGCCGAAATTTCAGATGTCGGAGTTGTTGATAAGCAGCCCAAGATGGAGGGCAGAAGCTACCTTATGTTTGTTTCGCCCAAATCCAATAAGCAATAAAGTCTGAATGTGATGCGTGCTGCATCATGTAAGGACAGGAAAATTAAGGAGGATAAATATTATGCCTAAGATCAAGACACATTCCGGCGCCAAGAAGCGTTTCAACGTGACCGGCACCGGCAAGGTTAAGTATCAGCACATCAACAAGAGACACAGACTCAATCAGAAGGACCACAAGCGCAAGAGAATCCTGCGCGGCACCGGTTATGCTGATGAAAGCAATCTGAAGAACGTAAAGGCTCTCATTCCCTATAAGTAATTAGGCGGGCTGTTGTTTACGAATTAAGTTTGATTGGAAATCCAAGGAGGTAAATTACTATGGCTCGTGTTAAGGGAGCAATGATGACTCGTAAGAGAAGAAACAAGACCTTAAAGCTCGCAAAGGGCTACTGGGGCGCAAAGAGCAAGCACTTCAAGATGGCTAAGCAGGCCGTTATGAAGTCCGGTCAGTATGCATATATCGGCAGAAAGCAGAAGAAGAGAGATTTCAGAAGACTCTGGATCACCCGTATCTCCGCTGCTGCCAAGCTCAACGGTATGAACTATTCTACCTTTATGAACGGCTGCAAGAAGGCTAATATCGCTCTTAACAGAAAGATGCTCTCCGAGATCGCTATCAACGATCCCGCAGGCTTCACAGCTATCGCAGAGCAGGCTAAGGCTGCACTTTAATTGCACATATAACGCGCAGGTGTAAAGCCTTGCGCGTTTTTTCTTATGGGGGTGTTTCTATGTTTATTTCTGCTAAGGATAATCCGAAAATAAAGGCTTACTGCAAGCTAGCTTCCAGTAAAAGGGCGCGTGCAGAGCAGGGGGCTTTTGTTGTCGAGGGCGTAATTAACTGCCTGGATATTATCAGAACGGAAAACATAGAGATCACCTCTCTTTTTTATACAGAGGAAGCTTTGGAAAAGCACCGGGGAGAGCTGCCGGTGGAAGTATTTGAAGGCTTTGACGAGAAGAGAAGATTCGTTATCACAAGCGAAGTCGCAAGAAAAATGTCGCAGGTAGAGCAGGCGTCCGGGGCTTTTGTTATCGCCCGGAGACTGGATATCCCTTTTTCAGCCGAAGCGCTTGATCCCGGGGGAAAGTACCTTGTCCTCGATAATATCCAGGATCCCGGGAACCTGGGCACGATGATACGCACCTCGGCGGCTGTGGGGATCGACGGTATCATACTTACCGCTAATACTGTCGATCTTTACAATCCAAAGGTGGTTCGCTCTGCTATGGCTAGTATGCCGCTTGTGAAGCTGTTTATAGAGAACGACTATCCTGCCGTTATCGGCACACTCAATGATCTCGGCATCAGGACATATGCCGCTGTTGTCAGAGACGGGGAGCCGGTGACGGACATCGACTGGTCAGAGGGCTGTGCCGTAGTCATCGGCAACGAGGGCAGGGGACTCCCCGAAAGCGACGCCCTGCTTTGTTCTCACAGAGTCACCATACACATGAAAGGCAGCATTGACTCACTGAATGCCGCCGTGGCAAGTTCTATACTGTTATGGGAGATGAGCGGTCGTGGAAAATAGAATTAACACAGAGTACGATAACAGAGTATACTGGATATGGCTCACCATGGTTTTCGGCATCGGCACAGATGATTTCTGGAAGCTATGCAGAGGCTACCGCACAGTCAGGGACTTTGCTCATGACGTAATGAACGGCAGACTGCCTCTAAGGACTCAGCGGCAAAAGGACAGAGTGGCTTCTGTGACCTTTGACGACGCCTCAAAGGTGCTGGAAAAATGCTTTGACAACGGCGTTGAGGTGACCACCTTCAAAAGCTCCAGATACCCCGCGAGGCTTAAAAAGACATTGTCTCCGCCGCCTGTCATCTACTACAGAGGCGACATAACGATCCTTTCGGACACGCCCTCAGTCGCTGTTATAGGTACGAGAAACCCCTGCGAGTATTCGATAGACATTACCGACAGCATATGCTCAGGGCTTGCAAAGAGCGGGATAATCACGATCTCGGGCTTTGAAGAGGGAGTTGACGTCAGAGCAAACTCGGCGTCAATAAATTCCGGCGGCAGATCTGTCGGAGTGTGCGGAAAGGGTATCCTCGATCAGAGGACTTTCTCCGAGCAGGGAGATATGATCGTCAGCAGCGGAGTGCTTATCGCTGAATATACCGATATCAACGATTTCGGGCGGGTGCTGTATGACAACCGCAACCGGATAATGTGCGGACTTGCAGACGTGCTTCTGTTCGTTGAATGCTCTGATATAAGCCACGGGCTGAACAATGTGAAGCACGCCGAGAGAATGGGTATCCCGATATTTGCGGTGCCGCCTGCCGATATCAATGACAGGCATTTCTTCGGACAGCGGAATCTTCTGAGAAACGGTGCTTTTTCTGCCTTTGACGCCAATGATATCATAAGATACATGAGCAAAATGGAAAGCCCTGAGGGTGACGGGCTGGTAAAATATAGCAGCATAAAAGTCGAAAAATCGGATAAAACAACTAACCGAAAGAAAAAAGAACGTCATAATTTGAATAATAATTTAAAAATACCCTCTGAGGACTTGCATAATTCACAGAAATCTGATACAATAGATATAAGTGTTCTTACAGGAACACAGCTTGAAATTGCCGGGCTTTTAAAGCAAAACGGGGAGATGTATATTGATTCGATCGCCGAATCTCTTGACATTTCCGTACCTGAGATAATGAACGAGCTGCTGGATATGCAGATGAACGGCATCGTCTCAGAGCTTGCAGGCAAGCTTTACAAACTCGGATAAAAAAACAAAAGGAGAAGATAATTTGTCTGATCTTATCATAGTTGAGTCACCTACAAAGGTGCGGACGATAAAAAGATATCTGACGGGAGATTTTGATGTCATAGCTTCCAAGGGACATCTCCGCGATCTTCCGAAGTCAAAGCTTGGCGTTGACATAGAGAATAACTTTGAGCCCCATTATATAAATATCAGAGAAAAAGAGGCTCTTATAAAAGAGATAAAGAAAAAAGCAAAAAGCAGTGACCATGTTTACCTCGCGGGAGACCCTGACCGCGAGGGAGAAGCTATTTCTTGGCATCTTGCAAAGATACTGGGACTCGATCTTAGCGAGAAGAACAGAGTTACCTTCAAGGAGCTCACCGCTTCCGGTATCAAAGAGGGCATGGACGCCCCGAGGCAGATAGACATGAACCTGGTAGACGCTCAGCAGGCAAGGCGCGTTCTTGACCGTATCGTGGGCTACAAGCTCTCTCCGTTTCTCTGGAGAAAGATACGCCGCGGACTTTCGGCGGGAAGAGTTCAGTCTGTTGCAGTAAAGATGATCTGTGACCGTGAGGAAGAGATAAGGAATTTTGAATCCAAGGAATACTGGTCTGTAGACGCACGTTTTACCGATCCGCCCTCGAGAAAGATCTTCACCGCGGCGTTGGCTCTTGTCAACGGCGAAAAGCCGGAGCTTGGTTCAAAGAAGGATGTCGATGATATCCTTGCAAAGCTTGACGGCTCTGAATATATTGTTTCGGCTGTAAAAAAGAGCGTCCGCAGAAGATCTCCTGCTCCGCCGTTTACTACATCAACGCTCCAGCAGGAGGCTTCAAAGCGCCTTTCCTTCCAGGGCAGACGTACCATGAAGGCAGCGCAGGAGCTTTACGAAGGTGTTGACATCAAGGATATGGGACCTACCGGTCTTATCACATATATGCGTACCGACAGCACGCGTATCTCCGATGAAGCCCGTGCGGCTGCATATGACTATATCGGCAAGACCTACGGCGAGGAGTATATACCCAAGACTCCGAACAAATATAAATCCAAGGGAAGCGCTCAGGACGGTCACGAAGCGATAAGACCCTCTCACCCGGAGCTTACTCCGGCTGTAGTCAAGAGCAGTCTTTCCAATGATCAGTTCAAGCTGTATAAGCTTATCTGGGAGCGCTTTATGGCGAGCCAAATGGCTAAGTGTGTAATGGACACTATCTCCGTGGATATCGAAGCGGGAGAATGTGTGTTCAAGTCCTCCGGTTTTTCCGTTAAATTTGACGGCTTTACCGTTCTTTACGAGGAAACAAGAGACAGCGAGTCTGCGCCTAAAAATGACCTGACCGCCGTCAAGAAGGACGATAAGCTCCGTGTGAAGGAGCTTACCGGCAATCAGCACTTCACCCAGCCGCCGGCAAGATACACCGAAGCTACGCTTGTAAAAGCATTCGAGGAGACAGGTATCGGACGTCCTTCGACTTACGTGCCTACGATCTCCACTATACTCAACAGAAACTACGTTGAGCGCGACGGCAAGTCGCTGAAACCCACCTCGCTCGGCGAAGTCACCAACAAGCTGATGAGCGAGCATTTTGATAAGATAGTTGACGTTAAGTTCACCGCAAACATGGAGGACGATCTTGATAAAGTCGAGACCGGGAAAAAGCAGTGGACTGATACGCTCAAAACATTCTATAAAGAGTTTGAGACCGAGCTTGAGGCTGCCGAAGCCGATATGGAAGGCAAGCGCGTTAAAGTACCGGACGAGGAGACAGATCAGGTCTGTGACGTCTGCGGCAAGCCTATGGTCATCAAGATAGGCAGATACGGAAAATTCATGGCGTGTACCGGGTTCCCCGACTGCACCTTCACCAAGCCGATAATGCACGAGACCGGCGCCGACTGTCCTTACTGCGGCAAGAAGGTGCTGCTGAAGAAATCCAAGCGCGGCAAGGTATATTTTGGCTGTCAGGACAATCCTCAGTGCCGTTTCATGACCTGGGACATTCCCACCAAGGAAAAATGCCCCCAGTGCGGAAGCTCGCTGTTCCAGAAGGGCGGAAAAAGCGGAAAGCTTGTCTGCCACAAGGAAGGCTGCGGCTATTCGAGGGACGTTAAATGACAGAAGCCGTAAAAGTTATCGGTGCGGGGCTTGCAGGCTGTGAAGCCGCATGGCAGCTGGCAAATGCCGGCGTCAGTGTGGAGCTTTATGAAATGAAGCCGGTCAGGTACACTCCCGCGCACAAGTACGAGGGCTTTGCGGAGCTTGTATGCTCCAATTCTCTCAAGGCGGCCAGACTCGGTTCGGCTGCGGGAATGTTAAAGGAAGAAATGCGGCGGCTTGGGTCTTTGACCATGATCTGCGCCGAGAAAGCCAAGGTATCGGCAGGCGGAGCGCTGGCGGTAGACCGCAGGGTCTTTTCCGACGAGGTCACCCGCAGGATACGCTCTCACCCGCTGATTGCTGTTATAAATAAAGAGCTTACAGATATCCCCGGCGGTCGTGTGATATTCGCCACAGGTCCGCTTACATCAGACGCGCTGAGCGACAGCCTGAAAAGTCTGGTGGGCGGGGAGTATCTGCATTTCCATGACGCGGCGGCGCCTATCGTTTCCGCCGACAGCATAGATATGGACAAGGCATTCTTCGCCAGCCGTTACGGCAGGGGAGAGGCTGATTATATCAACTGTCCCATGGAGCGCGACGAGTACGAGCGGTTCTACGACGCGCTGATACACGCCGAGAGCGCTCCGCTGCACGATTTTGAGACGGACAGCTCCAGGGACGGCTTTAAGGTCTACGAGGGCTGTATGCCGATAGAGGTGCTTGCAAAGCGCGGCGCCGACACCATGCGCTACGGACCGCTGAAGCCTGTGGGTATCTTCCACCCGGTTACGGATAAGAAATACTACGCGGTGGTGCAGCTGAGAGCTGAGAACGCCGGCGGCACAATGTACAACATCGTGGGCTTTCAGACCAATCTGAAATTCGGCGAGCAGAAGCGGGTGTTCTCAATGATACCCGGGCTTGAAAACGCGGAATTTCTGAGATACGGCGTAATGCACCGGAACACCTTCATCAACTCCCCGAAGCTGCTTGACGCACGTTTTGCGATGCGTGAGCACCCCGGCATATACTTTGCGGGACAGATGACGGGCGTCGAGGGTTATATAGAATCCGCGGCAAGCGGGATACTTGCGGGACTTAACATGGCTCGTGAGATCAAGGGGTTGCCCCCTGTGATACTCCCGAGAGAGACCATGCTGGGAGCGCTTGCGGGTTACATAAGCGATCCCGGGATCGATGATTTCCAGCCCATGGGCAGCAATATGGGAGTTCTCCCGCCGCTGCCTGAGCGTATCCGCGGCAAGAAAGAACGCTATGAGACAATGGCGCTGCGCGGACTGCGTGCGCTCGACGCGGTGATAAGGGTGTTGTAAAATGAAGGTACTTACCATTTTCAGAAGGAACAAAGCAGCCTCCGCGCTTTTGTTGGCTGTTATGTCCTATTTTGTATTACACTTCGGCACGGGATTACTTGCAGAGGGCGATTCACCTGCTAAAATGACTATGGATTTGATAGTCGGCGGCTGCGCGAGATCGGACGCTAACAGAGTTTTGTATTTTGTATTTCTTGCTCTGTATTTGCTTGTATATCTGATTACCATCGACTACGATTCTGAGCACGGTATTGCAAAACAAGTTTTAAGCTGCTCTGTTTTCCCTTTTATTATAATTATTCTTAACCTTACAGGCGTCGGTTCATATCAAGGCATCGGCGCAATAGGCTGGTACAGACACGCGCGGGAGGATTTTATCGGCGTGACAGTTTCCGAGGCATTGTGCTCAACGATAACCCTGTTTCCCGTTCCGATACTTTTTGTTTTTCTGGTCATTGCTTCTGCTTTGGCGGCAGCAATTGGTGGCTTGTTAGTAAAAAACACTCTTGATACGGAGGTAAGATCATGAACATAGTAATTGACGCATTCGGCGGAGATAACGCGCCGCTTGAGGTCATCAAGGGCGCTATCGACGCTCACAACGATTTTGGTGTTGATATAACTCTCGTAGGCGACGAGGAGAAGATCAAAAAGTGCGCCAAGGACAATTCCCTTGATATCAGGGAGCTTAAAATAAAGCACGCCGACACAGTTATAGACGTCTGTGAGGAGCCTACCGCTGTTGTAAAGGCTAAGAAGGACTGCTCAATGGCTGTGGGTCTGCAAATGCTTGCCGACGGCGAGGGCGACGCTTTCCTGTCCGCAGGCTCTACCGGTGCGCTGGTAGTCGGAGCTACAATGATCGTCAAGCGTATCAAGGGTATAAAGCGCCCCGCCCTTGCGACAGTTCTTCCCACCGCAGGCGAGCCTACAATGCTTCTGGACAGCGGCGCCAATGCCGACTGCCGTCCCGAAATGCTCTGTCAGTTCGGTATCATGGGCAGCGCCTACATGAACAAGATACTTGATGTAGACAAGCCCAGAGTTGCGCTTGCAAACATAGGCTCCGAGGAGTCTAAGGGCAGAGAGCTGGAGCTTGAAAGCTACAAGCTGCTGAAAGCTGCGCCTCTGAATTTCGTAGGCAATATAGAGGCACGTCAGGTGCCCCTTGGCGACGCTGATGTGGTGGTAGCCGACGGCTTTACCGGCAACATCATGCTGAAGCTTTACGAGGGCATGGGCAAGTTCTTCTCCAACGAGCTCAAGTCTATCCTCGGCAAGAACGCCAAGAGCAAAATGGCTGCGCTTATGATAATGGGCGGCATCAAGGAATTCAAGAAGAAGGTAGACTACAGCGAGTACGGCGGCGCTCCGCTGCTGGGTACTGCAAAGCCTGTTATAAAGGCTCACGGCAGTTCCGACGCAAAGGCGTTCTACAACGCGGTGCGTCAGGCAAAGCTGTTTACCGAGACAGGGGTTATAGATGAGATCACCGCAGCACTTGCGGAAATGAAAGCCAAGAAAGAAGCTGAAACGGAATGAACGAACAGCAGAAAATGGACAGCCTTCAGGAGCTGATAGGCTATCATTTCAAAAATCCCGATCTGCTTTACGAAGCGCTGTCACACTCTTCCTATGCCAACGAGAGCAAAAAGAACCGCCGCAGCAACGAAAGACTGGAATTTCTCGGCGATTCGGTGCTGTCGATAGTTGTCAGCGATCATATTTTCAAGCATTTCAAGCATATCCCGGAAGGGGAGCTTACCAAGCTTCGCGCATCGCTGGTATGCGAGTCGGCGCTGTTTGAGTTTTCAAAGCGCATAAAGCTGGGAGAGCATATCTTTCTCGGCAATGGCGAGGAGAACACCGGCGGCAGAGAGCGTCCGTCGATAGTATCCGACGCATTCGAGGCTGTGATAGCAGCCATATATCTTGACGGCGGCATGGAGGCTGTACGTCCCTATGTTCTGTCGTTCATACCCAAGGACATTACCCCCGCAGGCGGGAAGTCCTTCCACGATTACAAGACCGAGCTTCAGGAGGTCATCCAGCGCAATCCGGAGGAGCACGTCGAGTATGTGCTCACCAACGAGAGCGGTCCGGATCACAACAAGATATTCACCGTACAGGTGCAGCTCAATTCCAACGCAATAGGCGAGGGAACAGGGCGCTCCAAGAAGGCTGCCGAGCAAGCTGCTGCCTGTGAAGCGCTTCGGCTCATGGGGCTTGAAAAGTGAGCCACAGCAACATTTCGATATTCGTGCCCCACGTAGGCTGTCCGCACAAGTGCGCCTTCTGCGATCAGCGGACTATCACGGGAAAACAGGATATCCCCCGCGCCGATGATGTCAGGCGTATCTGCACTATGGCTATGGAGCAGATCTCCGAGCCGAAGGATACTGAGATAGCATTTTTCGGCGGCAGCTTTACGGCGATACCCAAGGATCATATGCTGGAGCTGCTTGAAGCGGCAAAGCCTTTTATCGGCGGCAGCGGCTTCAAGGGGATACGATGTTCCACACGTCCCGACTGTATTGATGACAGCGTGCTGAAGCTGTTGAAGGAGTACGGCGTCACCGCTATTGAGCTGGGTGCCCAGTCTATGAGCGACAAGGTGCTTGAAGCCAACGAGCGGGGACATACTGCGGCTGATGTGGAAAACGCGGCGCGGCTGATAAGGTCATACGGCATTGAACTGGGTCTGCAAATGATGATCGGGCTTTACAAAAGCGATATCAGCGACGAAAGGCAAACAGTATCGAAGATAAATGCTTTAAGACCCGATACTGTCCGCATATATCCGGTAGTCATACTGGAGCACACCCGGCTGGCGGAGCTTTTTCACTCGGGCGAGTACCAGCCTTTTGATTTTGAGTCAGCTGTCTCCCTGTCCGCGGAAGCAATGCAGATCTTTCATGAAAGCGGTATCCGCGTGATAAAGTGCGGGCTCCACGCCAGCGAGTTTGTGGAGCAGGATATGGTGGGCGGATTCTACCACCCGGCATTCAGAGAGCTATGCGAGGGACGTATCTACCGCAGTTTGATAGAAACTGTAATAGAAAGACTCGATGATATACAAAAAGAAAGCGGGCTTACATTCGCGGTACGCCGCGGCTGTATCAGCAAGGCTGTAGGACATAAGCGTGAGAATGTCAGATATTTCGCCGGCAAAGGCGTAAAGATAAGATTTATTGAAGAAAACGGGCTCCCGTTATATAAAGCGGAACTGAGATAAAGGCAGGTGAGAAAAAATGTACCTTCGTTCTATCGAAATGCATGGCTTTAAATCCTTCCCCGACAAGACCAGGCTGGAATTTGGCAAGGGCATATCGGCGGTAGTAGGGCCCAACGGCAGCGGCAAGTCTAACATCGGCGACGCCATGCGCTGGGTAATGGGTGAGAAATCATCTAAAAGCCTTCGCGGAAAGACAATGGAGGACGTTATTTTCTCCGGAACGCTGCACCGTCCCAAGGCGGGATTTGCGCAGGTCACTCTTTCTATAGACAACAGTGACCGTGCGCTAAAGTGCGACTCGGACATCGTTTCAGTATCGAGAAAGCTTTACCGCAACGGCGACAGCGAATACATGATAAACGGCGAACAGGTGCGCCTTAAGGACATCGACGAGATGTTTATGGACACCGGTCTCGGCAGAGACGGCTACTCCATAATCGGACAGGGCAAGATAGGCGAGATAGTATCCAGCAAGGCAAGTGACCGCCGTCAGATCTTTGAAGAGGCGGCAGGCATCTCCAAGTTCAGGAGCAAGAAGGAGGAGACCGAGCGTGAGCTTCTTCGCGCCGAGGACAACATAAGCCGTCTCAACGATATCCTTGGAGAGCTTGAAAGCCGTATCGGACCGCTGAAAACACAGTGCGAAAAGGCAAAGCAGTTCCGTATCCTCGACGAGGAAAAGAGCGCTCTTGAGATATCCCTCTGGGTCATGCGTCTGTCCGAGCTTATGGGGCTCCAGAACGAGTATAAGGAAAAGCTGGAGCTGCTCAAAAAGCAGTATGACGAGCTTTCAGAAGAGATCGAAAAGCTTGACGAGAACATAGAAAATGAGTTTGCGCGTGCAGCCGAAAAGAATGACGAAGCGGCAGCTCTGCGCGAGAATATACATGAGATCGAGCTTGCAGACACCAAAGCGGCAGCTGATTCCGCGGTGCTCAAAAACGACATCGAGCACCTGCGTGAAAGGATAACCGAAACAGAGCAGCAGATAGAAGCCGCTCACAGCAGCGGTTATTTCCTTGCCGCACAGCTCGATGACAAAAAGAAAGAGCTTGAAAAGATCAAAAGCAAAGCAGCCAAGCTCGCTGATGATATAACCGCCGCCGAAAAGGAATTGTCCGGCGCCGATTCTCAGCTGAGCGAAAAGGAAGGCGAGCTGGAAAAGCTGGGCAACAGGATAAACGAACTGTACCTCAAGCGTTCAAACGCATCGTTCAGGCTGGAGACCGCAAAGAACAATTCTTCATCGGCTGCTGAAAGCCTTGAAGCTCTGGGCTCTGACAAGAAGGAGCAGGAGCAGCAGCGTAAGCTTTGCGAGGGCGAGCTTTCACGCATAGACAAGCAGACCCAAAAGCTGAAAGACTCCAAGAAAGAGTCGGAGAACCGCATCGGTGGTTTTACAAAGCTTTGGGAAGCGAAGTCGGCGAAGCTGGATCAGGCTCAGAAGAACTATTCAGATAACGACATAGAGCTTAGGGAGATAAACCAGCGTCTGGGAATATTGCGTGACCTTGAAAACGCTATGGAAGGCTTCTACAACAGCGTGCGTTTTATCATCAAGGCTGGCAAGCAGGGACAGATCAGAGGCATATGCGGCTCCGTTGCTCAGCTTATCAATACCGACGCCGAATACTCCACCGCCATTGAAACGGCTCTCGGCGGCGCTATGCAGAATATTGCAGTCGAGAATGAAGAGACCGCAAAGAGATGTATCCGGCTGCTAAAAGAAAAGAACGCCGGACGAGCCACATTTCTGCCGCTCACCTCTGTAAAGGGCAGAGATATGGATAACCCGCCGGAGGACGAGGAGGGCTATATCGCTCTCGCAAGCGAGCTTGTTGAATGTGATGACCGCTACAGAGAGCTTATCAGCAATCTGCTGGGCAGGGTAGTGATCTGCGAGGACATAGACAGCGCGTCCTATATCGCAAAGAAGCGCGGGTACAAATTCAAGATCGTGACTCTTGACGGTCAGGTGGTCAATGCCGGCGGTTCCTATACGGGCGGCAGTACCTCCAAAAGCACAGGTATACTTTCCAGAAAGAACGAAATAACCGAGCTTGAAGCTAAAGGCGGCAAGCTGTCAGAAAAGAACGGCGAACTGAAACGCTCCTGTGAAAAGCTTTCCCAGGAAGTACAGAAGCTTGCGGCTGATCTTGAGGGCGAGCGCGAAAAGCTGAACGCGACTGACAGCGAGCTTATCAGAGCAGAAATGGAACACAAGCGTGTCTCCGAGCTGCTCGCACAGCTTGACGACAGCGACAACAAGCTGAAGGAAAACACAGAGAAGTTCACCCGTCAGATAGAAGAAGCTGAGAAACAGGCAGACGCCGCAGCTTCCGAGCTTTCAAGCCTTGACAATGAAATAAAAGAAGCGGAAAACGAGCGTACACAGCGCCGCGACGAAAATGCCGGTGCTGCTGAAGAACGTGTAAAGCTTTCTGAAAATCTTGCACAGCTGCGTATAGACCACGCTGAGATACTGAAAGACCAGCAGATCTGTATTTCTTCTATAGAGCAGATCGAGCAGAGCATCTCCGAGGGCGAGGGCGGCGAAGAAAAGCTTTCTGCCGATATCGAAGAATTTAAAGCACAGATCAAGCAGAAGGAGCTTGAGATAAAAGAGATCGCAGAGCGTTCTTCCGGTTCGGCGGAAAAGATCTCCGCTATAGAGCAGCAGATCGCAGCCGCACAGTGCGAGCAGGCTGAGATAAACATCAACGCCGAAAAGCTCCGCACCGAGCAGAGAAACAAGATGAATGAGCGCGAGACTCTCGCTGAGGAGCTTACCCGCGGCAGCGAGCGCGGCAAGGCAGTCGAGACCGAATTTGATGACCTTGCAGGAAAGCTGTGGGACGAATACGGACTCACACGCTCACAAGCTGAGGAAACATCGGAAGCGCCCGAGGACGTAAAAGCCGCAAAGGCAAGGCTTGCCGAGCTGAAAGGACAGATCAAAAAGCTGGGAAGCGTTAACCTGGGCGCTATCGAGGAATACGCAGAGGTATCCGAGCGCTATGAGTTCATGAATTCGCAGCTTGAGGACGTCAATAAGTCCAAGCTGGAGCTGACCGAGCTTATCGACAGCCTTACCGAGAATATGAAGTCGATCTTCACCGAGAATTTCGAGAAGATATCGGTAAAGTTCTCGGCAATATTCACTGAGCTTTTCGGCGGCGGAAAAGCGAGCCTTTCGCTTACAGACCCCGAGAATGTGCTGGAATGCGGCATTGATATAAACGTAGCTCCTCCGGGCAAGGTGGTAAAGAACCTGCTTGCACTTTCCGGCGGCGAGATCGCGTTTGTTGCGGTCTGCATATATTTTGCTATACTCACCGTAAGACCGTCGCCCTTCTGTCTGCTTGACGAGATCGAGGCGGCGCTTGACGACGTGAATGTAGCCAAGTACGCGGCGTATCTGCATAAATTCACAGACCGCACTCAGTTCATCACTATTACTCACAGACGCGGCACTATGGAGGAGGCAGATGTCCTCTACGGCGTCACTATGCAGGAGGACGGCATATCCAAGCTGCTGAAGATGAACATGGGCGACGCAAAACAGATATCTCTCGGATAAAAAGGAGTTATTATCATGGGATTTTTTGAAAAACTGAAGCTGGGGCTTAAAAAGACCAAAGACTCTATGGTAGGACGTATCGAGCGTCTTTTGGGCTCTTTTACAAAGATAGACGAGGAACTGTTTGAGGAGCTTGAAGAAACTCTCGTTATGTGCGATATCGGAGTTTCAACGTCTGTCAAGATCTGCGATCAGCTCCGGGACAGAGTAAAGATAAAGGGCATCACCGATCCGCTTGCTATCAAGGATATACTCAAGGATATCCTTGTCGAAATGCTGGGAGAGGATCAGCCGCTTGACACCTCCACAAAGCCCAGTGTCGTGCTGGTCATCGGTGTGAACGGCGCCGGCAAGACCACTACTATAGGAAAGCTTGCATTCTCGCTGCACCTTGCGGGCAACAACGTTCTTGTCGCCGCTGCCGATACATTCAGAGCCGCTGCGATAGATCAGCTTGAGGTATGGACAAATCGCGCAGGATGTGATATAATAAAGCATAAGGAAGGCTCCGATCCGGCTGCCGTGGTTTTTGACGCGCTGACAGCCGCAAAGTCCAGAGGCGCAGATGTTGTTCTCTGCGATACGGCAGGCAGACTCCATAACAAAAAGAACCTGATGAACGAGCTGAAAAAGATCTCGCGCATCGTTCACGAACAGGCTGAGGGCTGTTCGCTTGAGGTACTGCTCGCACTTGATGCTACGACAGGACAGAACGCAGTAAGTCAGGCTAAGCTCTTTAACGAAGCCTGCGATATCACCGGTATAATCCTCACAAAGCTTGACGGCACCGCCAAGGGAGGTATAGTGGTCTCTATCGCGGACGAGCTTGGCATACCGGTAAAGCTTATAACCGTCGGAGAGCATATCGACGATATGCAGCCTTTTGTTGCAAGAGATTTTGTAAACGCGCTGTTTGACGATTGAGCGGCAAACAGGAGAGTATGAAAAATAGTTGGGCTGAATGGTAAGAAGATAACTGTTCAGATGGCAGGAGGAAAAAATGGATAACGTGCTTTTCGTAATGAATATGCAGGATATGTATGCAGGAAAAAACAGGAACAAGGAAAAGTATTCCTATAACGCGGAGGATCTGCTCAACAAGATCAATAAAAGGATAGCAGAGTATCAGCCGGAGGAAGTATTCTATATCAAAAGCATAGGCAAGGGCTTGTTTAAAGGAGCGCTCCCGAAGGACGGCAGCAAGGACTCCGAGCTGGCATCTACCCTGAAGATCGTGTCTAAGAACATCTACAGCAAGGGCAAGCCTGACTGCTTTACGAATGACGCGCTGCGGGATTTTATCCGTGCAAGAAACGTCAAGGAGATCGAGTTTGTCGGCATAGATACCGGTGAAGAGATCGGTAAAACTGCGTTTACTGCGACTGAGGATATGGAGATAAAGGTGGTCTACAATGAAATGGCGCTTATCACTATCGATCCGGATAAGGCGTCTAAATACCGCGAAAAGCTTCGCAAGACCAGAGTCACCTTTAAGCAGGACTGGTAAAAATAATCTATTTGGGGTTTTGATATGAAACTTATTATAGCAAGCAATAATGAAGGAAAAATACGTGAATATAAGGCGCTGCTTTCTTCTGTGGGGTATGACGAGGTGCTTTCTCTGAGGGACGCAGGCATAGAATGTGACCCCGAGGAGACGGGAACTACCTTTGAGGAAAATGCGGCTATCAAGGCGCGTGCGCTTTTTGAGAAGTGCGACTGTGCCGTTCTTGCCGATGACAGCGGTCTGATAGTTGACGCTTTAGGCGGTGAGCCGGGAGTATATTCGGCACGCTGGCTGGGGCTTGATAACGATGACAGCAAGAATACAGAGATACTTCGCCGTTTAGAAGGCGTCCGCCGTTCCGACAGAACAGCAAGATTTGTCTGTGCCATACACTTTATCCGCGATGACGGTACAGAAATACTGGCAAAGGGCGTCTGCGAAGGTCAGATAGCCTGTCAGCCCCAGGGCGACGACGGCTTCGGATATGATCCGATATTCCTTTACGCTGGAAAAAAGCAGAGCTTTGCTCAGATGAGCGCTGATGAAAAGAACGCTGTATCCCACCGCGGAATGGCTCTCAGGGATCTGCTTGAGAAACTGAAATGAGGTAAAAAAATGCTTACACCAAAACAGAGAGCCGAGCTTAAGGCTATGGCAAACTCGCTCGAATCAAGCTTTCAGATAGGCAAGGGCGGAGTTAATGACGCTCAGGCAGCACAGATAGACGATTATCTTCGCGTCCATGAGCTTATCAAGATAAAAGTGCTGGAAAACTCGCTGCTGACCGCACGGGAAGCGGCAGAGGACATCGCCGGACGTATCGGCGCCGAGGTGGTACAGTGCATAGGCTCGAAGGCTGTGCTTTTTAAGAGAAACGAAAAAGAGCCTAAGATAAAGCTGAAGAACAAATGAGCGGGGCAGCACTTTTCGGCGGCACATTCGATCCGCCGCATTTAGGGCACAGACGGCTGCTGGAATCAGCTATCGAGGCTGTTGTCCCGGAAAAGACGATCGTTATGCCCGACAGGATACCGCCCCATAAACAGGCAGAGGGTATCGCCGACACCCGGGACAGGCTGGAGATGTGCAGGCTTGCATTCGGAGATATCCCTACCGTTACCGTCAGCGACTGGGAACTCAGGCGGGAAGCGAAGAGCTACAGCATTTACACGGTAAAGCATCTTCGTGAGCTTTACCCGGAGGGCAGACTGTGGTTCATAATGGGAAGCGATATGCTGCTGTCCTTTGAAAAGTGGTACTGCTGGGAGGAGCTTCTGTCGCTGTGTACCCCCCTTTGTCTTGCAAGGTGTACCTCGGACGCTATGGCAGCTCTTGCACAGGCAGAAAAGCTCTCGAAAATGACCGGGATAAGTGAAGCCGCAAAGATAGTTCAGGCTTCGCCTCTGGAGATATCATCCACGTCTGTCAGAAATATTTTTTACAAAGGCGGCTCTCCGGACGAATTTCTCGGCAGGGAAGTGCTCGATTATATCAGAGAACACGGTCTATACAGATACAGTAAGGAACAGTGATCATATTTGGCAAAGATAGAAATAACTAACGAGCTTACCGAAGGGATCATAAAGATACTAAAAGCCGATCTCTCAAAAAAAAGATACATTCATTCTAAAAACGTTGCAGCCATGTCGGCAGAGCTTGCAAAGCTTTACAGCGAGGATATCGAGAGAGCTTACTTTGCTGGGCTTGTACACGATATCGCCAAGGAGCTTTCGCGCGACGAGCAGTTCGTGCTGGCGGCAAAATGCGAGCTTGATGTCAGCGCTATAGAGCTGAGCTCCACGCCGCTGCTGCACGCTATCGCGGGCGCACAGCTCCTCATCGAGGACTTTGACTTCCACGACGAGGAGATACTCTGGGCGGTGCGCTGGCATACGGTAGCCGCACCGAATATGTCGAGACTTGCGGAGATAGTTTATCTTGCCGATCTTGTTTCAGAGGATCGCGAATACAAGGACGTAAAGAGATACCGCAAGTACGCGCACACCTCGCTGGAAAAGGGAATGCTGGAAGCGCTGAAATTCTCTATCGCCGACTCGGCGACAAAGGGAAACAGCATACCGACAAGTACATTTGAAGCATACAACGAATACATAGCAAAATCCAAAGTGACGAAAAACGATAAATGAACGGAGGCTTTATATGGCAAAGGAAGTTTCACAAAAGGACGCATTACAGACTATAATCAAGGCGCTGGATCAGAAGCGCGGCGAGGATATCAAAGCGGTGAATATCCGTGACCTCACCATAATCGCGGATTATTTCGTTATCGCTGCCGGCGGCTCCACCACACAGACCAAGGCGCTTGCCGACGCGGTAGAGTTTGAGCTCAAGCGTCAGCACGGCATGGAGCCTACCCGCGTTGAGGGCTACTCGGCTGCTAACTGGATAATCCTCGACTATTCCGATATCGTGGTACACGTTTTCTACAAGGAGACCCGCGATTTCTATAATCTCGAAAAGCTATGGCAGGACGGCGAGTTCATCGACATCAGCG
This sequence comes from uncultured Ruminococcus sp., assembly GCA_902766335.1. Taxonomy (GTDB): domain Bacteria; phylum Bacillota; class Clostridia; order Oscillospirales; family Ruminococcaceae; genus YE71. Next base: position 25,847 of record CACXDI010000103.1, read on the forward strand.
AATATCTCACCAAGGACTGATAACTATGGGAAACGCTGAAAAGGGGAGATATTACACCTCGACGATAGCAGGCTATATGGTGATAAAAAGCATCATCAATCTGCTGCTGGGCTTCGGCATGGGGAATATTATCTCTCTTGTGATAAATATAGCCTTTGCGGCTGGTATGCACAAAGGCATCAAGCTGCTGAATTACGCGGTAGCGATCTTTCTTGCGGTCGTAATGCTTATGCACGTTGAAGCCAACATCGACGGAAAGCAATGGCTGTACCTCGCCGAGGGTATCATTGATCTCCTGTGCGGGACGGCTCTGTTGGCAAGCAAGGATATCAAAGCGCATTTCAGCTGATAAGCCTATCATACAAGTATACAAAAATCTTTATAATAAAGGACTGAGTTAAATGAAGAATTATGATTTTGCCGAAGTTGAGGCAAAATGGCAAAAGTACTGGGAAGACCATGGTACTTTCAAGGCTAGCGACGATCACTCCAAGCCTAAGTACTACAACCTGGTAGAGTTCCCTTACCCCTCGGGTCACGGTATGCACGTTGGTCACATCAAGGCATATTCGGGACTGGAAGTTGTGAGCAGAAAGAGACGTCTCCAGGGCTATAACGTGCTGTTCCCCATAGGCTTTGACGCATACGGTCTGCCTACCGAGAACACCGCTATCAAGGACAATATCCACCCCCGCGTGGTAACAGACCGCAATATCAAGCTTTTCACAAGCCAGCTGAAAAAGGTAGGTTTCTCCTTTGACTGGTCGAGAGTTATCGACACCACCGAGGAGGGCTACTACAAGTGGACTCAGTGGATATTCCTCAAGATGTTCGAGAACGGTCTTGTTTTCCGTGACAAGACTCTGGTAAACTACTGTCCCAGCTGTAAGGTTGTCCTCTCCAACGAGGATTCCCAGGGCGGCAAGTGCGATATCTGCCACAGCGATATCGTTCAGAAGACCAAGGAAGTATGGTATCTGCGCATCACCGAGTATGCCGACAAGCTGCTCGAGGGTCTCGAGACTGTAAACTACCTGCCCAACGTAAAGCTCCAGCAGCAGAACTGGATAGGCAAGTCTACCGGCGCATTCGTAAACTTCAAGATCAAGGAGTTTGATGAGAGCCTGCGTATTTACACCACCCGTCCCGACACGCTCTACGGCGTAACCTTCATGGTAATCGCTCCCGAGCATCCCATGATACAGAAATACCGCGATCAGATAAAGAACATAGACGCTCTGGACGCCTACAAGGCGGAGTGCGCTAAGAAGAGCGAGTTTGAGCGTACACAGCTTGTCAAGGAAAAGACAGGCGTCAAGATCGACGGTCTCACCGCTATCAATCCTATCACCGGCAAGGAGATACCGGTATACATCTCCGACTACGTAATGATGGGCTACGGCACCGGCGCTATCATGGCTGTACCGGCACATGACGAGCGCGACTACGAGTTCGCCAACAAGTTCGGCATCGACATCATCGAGGTCATCAAGGGCGGAGATATCTCCAAGGCTGCCTACACCGGCGACGGCGAAATGGTAAACTCCGGCGTGCTCAACGGCATAACCAACAAGAAGGACGCTATAGCTAAAATGCTTGAAGAGCTTGCAAAGCTGGGCTGCGGCGAGGCAGGCGTTCAGTATAAGATGAAGGACTGGGCGTTCAACCGTCAGAGATACTGGGGCGAGCCTATCCCGATAGTTCACTGCGACACCTGTGGAATGGTGGCTGTTCCCTATGACGAGCTGCCCCTCAAGCTGCCGCCTGTTGAGAACTTCGAACCGGGCACCGACGGCGAGTCTCCGCTTGCGAAGATCGAAAGCTTCGTAAACTGCACCTGCCCCAAGTGCGGCAAGCCCGCACGCCGCGAGACTGATACCATGCCTCAGTGGGCAGGCTCAAGCTGGTACTTCCTCCGCTACTGCGATCCGCACAATGACAAGGAGTTCGCTTCCAAGGAAGCGCTTGAATACTGGATGCCGGTTGACTGGTACAACGGCGGCATGGAGCACGTTACCCGCCACATGATCTACTCGCGTTTCTGGCATAAGTTCCTCTATGACCTGGGTCTGGTACCTACCGCGGAGCCTTACGCCAAGAGAACGGCTCAGGGTCTTATCCTCGGCACCGACGGCGAGAAGATGTCCAAGTCGAGAGGAAATGTCGTTGATCCTAACGATGTTGTAAAGCAGTACGGCGCTGACGTTCTCAGACTGTATGTTCTGTTCATGGGCGACTACGAAAAGGCTGCGCCCTGGAGCGAAAGCAGCGTAAAGGGCTGCAAGCGCTTTGTCGATAGAGTTTGGGGCTTGCAGGACAAGCTCACCGACAGCGACGATTACAGCGACGCGCTCCGTTCCAATATGCACAAGACCATAAAGAAGGTATCCGAGGACATCGAGGCGATGAAGTTCAACACCGCTATCGCCGCTATGATGACGCTGCTCAACGATATGTACAACGCAGGCAGCGTTACCAGGCGCGAGTTCCGTGACTTCCTCGTTATACTCTATCCTTTTGCTCCTCACATCACTGAGGAACTGTACGAAACCTGCGGCTTCGGCGGCGTGCTCAGCGAGCAGGAGTGGGTTACCTGGGACGAGGCTCTCTGCATCGACGCTACCGTTGAGATCGTTTGCCAGATAAACGGCAAGATCAAGTGCAAGCTGAATATCCCCAAGGACAGCACCAAGGACGAAATGATCGCACTTGCAAAGCAGCAGGCTGAGATAGCCGACGCTATGGCAGGGAAGTCGGTAGTCAAGGAGATAGCTGTTCCCGGCAAGCTTGTAAATATCGTCGTGAAGTGATCTAATAAAACTATATCAGACATAGAATGGAAGTGACGGAAATGGAAGAGAATAATCAGCAGGAGAGATTTACCTCACCGGTTTTCAAATTGGAAGACCTTATTGCTGCTATACAAAACCCCGGATCTAAAAGTGTTGTCATAAACGGTACTCCGCTTGAAAGCATTCAGCAAAAGACTGAAAATGAGGATAAAGCAAGTGAAGCCAAAGGCTTGCTCATCGTGTTCCTCTTTATTGCTGCTATAATAGGCATGGTAGTTTTTTCTCAGACAGAGAGACTGCTTTGCTTCCCCTGCTTCGGAATTCTTCTTCTCGTTATCGGCATAAGCGCTGTACGTCAGACCAAGCTATGTCTTGACAATGCACCTGTGCTTATCTTTCCTACGGTGGGCTTTCTTCTGACAGCGATCCCGCTTGTCATGTATTATCAGAAGAAGCACCCCGGTGCGCTCCCGTTCATTAATATCACCACCGACACAGTTATAAACCTCTGTATATTTCTAATTGGCGTGGGCGGAGTGCTTGTCACCGTGCTTCCTATACTGAACCATTCACTGAAAATGAAGCGCTGTTCTCAGGTGATAGATGCTCAGTGCATCTACCGCACCTTCAGGACAGAGAGTTCCCAAAAAGCAGGCGGCAGACACCGTCACTACAATATCTACTCGCCTACATGGCAGTATGAGGTAAACGGCAGGATCTACGTTACAACGGAGAATACTTATACGTCAAATAACGTTCCCAAGATCGGCGATCATCAGGAAATACGCTATGACCCCGCTGAGCCGGATTATATTTACAGACCGCTGACGGTAAAGAAAGCCGCTCCGCTTATAATAGGTACCATGATGATGCTCATGGGCTTCGGCGTGTTTATCGCAAGAGTGAAGCATATAATATGATCTTTTAAGCCCGGTTTTCGCCGGGCTTTTATTTTTGGGCTCTTAAAGATTTTTTTAAAATAGTATTGCTTTTTTGCCGGTATTGTGATATAATTATGATGTATGAAATTTTTTGAGGTGAAATAATGGATCTTAAAAAACTGGTATCGGGAAAAACAGATAATACCTTTATCCAGTTCTTCCGGTACGTATTTGTCGGAGGCGCCGCAACGGTAGTTGACTGGGGAAGCTCATATCTTTTCTTCCACTTTATCTTCGGAGACAAATACGCCGTGGCCGCTAATGTGATATCATTTATCCTGGGACTTGTGACAAACTTTTTAATAAGCACAGTCTGGGTATTTGACGGTTCAAAGGTGAAAAATAAGTTTGCCGAATTTCTGTCATTTGCCGCTATCGGAGTAGTCGGTCTGCTTATGACAGTCGGCATTACAAAACTGTTTGAAATAAAGCTTGCTGATGTGACAAATCTCTATCAGATCATCGGCAAGGTAGTTTCTACAGCAGCGGCTTTCTTCTGGAACTTCTTTGCAAGAAAATATCTGCTGTATAATAAAAAGAGCAAATAATGAAAGGAGATAAATACATGAAAAACGTAATAATAATCGGAGGCGGTCCTGCGGGTCTTACTGCGGCTTACGAACTGCTCCGTGACGGCGGGAATGAAGAGTTTAACGTAACGGTGCTGGAAGAAAGCGCCGTACTCGGCGGTATCTCTCAGACCGTCCGCTATAACGGCAACCGCATGGATATCGGCGGTCACCGTTTTTTCTCAAAGGACGACACCATAATGAAGTGGTGGAGCGATCTTATGCCGGTACAGGGCAAGCCTTCCTATGACGATAAGGTGCTGGGACACGATAAGCCCTTTGAGCAGGGCGGTCCTGACCCCGAAAAGGAAGACAACGTAATGCTTATCCGTGACCGCGTGTCCCGTATATACTACAAGAAGGCTTTCTTTGATTATCCCGTCAAGATGAACGCCAACACCATAAAGAACATGGGTCTGGTGACTACAGCAGAGGCGGGCTTCAGCTATCTGCGCTCCTGCGTTCAGAAACTGCCCGAGGACAATCTGGAGAACTTCTATATCAACCGTTTCGGAAGAGTTCTCTATTCCATGTTCTTTGAGGGCTACACCGAAAAGCTCTGGGGACGTCACCCACGTGAGATCTCTGCCGACTGGGGCGCTCAGAGAGTAAAGGGGCTGTCCATTACGGCTATAATCAAGGATATGTTCTCAAAGCTCCGCGGCACCAAGAACAATGACAACGCCGAGACCTCGCTTATCGAGCAGTACTGGTACCCCAAGTATGGTCCCGGTCAGCTTTGGGAGCTGGTAGGCTCTAAGGTCACTGAAATGGGCGGCAGGATAGAATACGGCAGCTCTGTAAAGAGTCTCGCTACTGAGGACGGAAAGATCAAGTCCGTCACCTGCATGACCGAATCGGGCGAAAAGACCTATGACGCGGATATCGTGATCTCCTCTATGCCCGTCAAGGATCTGGTAAACGGCATAGACTGCGCGGACGATAACTCCAAGCGCATAGCAAACGGTCTGCCTTACCGCGACTTTGTCACCGTGGGACTGCTGGTCAACAAGCTCAAGCTGGTCAACAAGACCGACAAGCGCACTCTCGGAAACATCGTTCCTGATTGCTGGATATACGTTCAGGACAAGGGCGTGAAGCTGGGACGTATCCAGATCTTCAACAACTGGTCTCCCTATATGGTAAAGGATCCTGTTGGTACCGTATGGATCGGTCTGGAGTACTTCTGTGCCGAGGGCGATGACTTCTGGAATATGTCTGACAAGGAGTGCATAAGCTTTGCAGTACGCGAGCTGAGGAAAATGGGCGTCATAGAAAAGGGCGCTGTTATAGACGCTCACCGCGAGAAGGTAAAGAAGGCGTATCCCGCTTATTTTGATACCTACAACGAGTTCGACAAGGTGGTAGATTTCCTTGACGGCTTTGACAATCTCTACTGCGTCGGAAGAAACGGTCAGCACAGATATAACAACATGGATCACTCGATGCTCACTTCTATCAATGCGGCTAAGGTCATAAGGACCGGTTCGGGCGACAAGCACAGTATCTGGAACGTGAATACGGAGAAGGAGTATCATGAGCAAAAAGGAGCAAAATAAGCAGAAAATAGGTTTGAGCAGTTCCGTTACGGATAAGTTTGTCCGTTCACTGGCTGCCCACCCCTATCTCTGGACTTTTGTAATATGTATCTTTTTAGATCCGTTTTATCTAGGTGCTGAAGGAAACGTCCCGCCGAACGCGCTCTTTCTTGAAACGCTTATGGTACTTGCCGGGGGCTTTTCGCTTCTCTACTATCTCTATAAGTCGCAGCGTATCAACCTGTTGAGCGCCGGAGCTTTTGCCGCAGCTTTCGTGCTGTGTGATGTCTTTTTCCTGAAATGGTATTCTAGTCTTTACACAAAAGGCATAGTACTGCTGTTTCTCGGGTTTATCTTTATGATAGGCATTTACTATTTTGCCCGCACCAAGAAATATAAGGAAAACCTCAACTCGCTGCTTATACTTGGCATGAGCTTTGTATTAAAGCTGTACTACGTCTATATGAGCTCCTGCTATACCCGTCAGCACGATGTTCACGCCTTCGGGCAGGAAAGCGGTCATGCGGGGTATATGGAATACATTCTGTTCAATCACAAGCTCCCGGATTTTGATGTACGTGATGTATGGCAGTATTGCCACCCGCCGCTTCATCATATCATATCGGCTTGCTGGATATATGTAAACGAAAACCTGCTCGGCGTCGGTCATAATCCGGCAAGAGAATCGCTCCAGACTCTTACTCTGTTCTATAGTATGTGTATCGTCATTACAGCATACCGCATACTGAGGCAGTTTGACCTCAAGGGCGCGGCGCTGTATATACCCACTATAATAATTGCCTTCCACCCTGCATTCATCATGTTTTCCGGAAGCATAAACAACGACGTTCTGTCCGTTGCATTTATGATGGGCGCATTCCTCTGCACTGTAAGGTGGTACCGCGAGCAGAGCTTCAAGGATCTGATCAAAATAGCACTCTGCGTAGGTCTCGGAATGATGACAAAGCTATCCGCCGCACTTGTGGCTCCGCCTATCGCTATAGTGTTCCTTATCGTTTTCATCAAGAAGATAAAAGAGCAGGGAAGTGCTGCTGCTGTTAAGATGATAAAGGAATTTGCAATATTCGGCGTTATCTGCGTGCCGCTCGGACTCTGGTTTGAGATAAAGAATTATATCAAATTCAAGGTGCCGATAATGTACGTCCAGGAGATGCCGAAAAATGCAACTCAGTATATTGGAAAGCAGGAGTTTTTCCGGAGGATCACAGATTTTTCGTCAAAGCAGATTGAAAGCCCCTTTGAACAATGGCTCACTAAAAACGACAGCGGCAATTACGTAGGTTACAACGAATACAATCCGCTTGTAGCGCTGCTGAAAAATTCTCTTTTCGGCGAATACATCAACGAAGGGAATTACGGTCTGTCTATCCTGCCCAAGAGCCTGTTTTTATGCAGGATGTTTTTCTGGGTAGGCGTTGTGATAGCAGCAATATGCTTCTTCCTTATGGTTTTCAACATCAGCAATAAATGCGGATTGACTCCGACGGAAAAAACTCTGTTTGGCTCCTTCTACGCTTTGTTGATAATAAATTTCTATAAGATGTCGAAGGACTATCCCTTTACCTGCACAATGAATTTCAGATATATCACTCCGACTGTTATTATAGGAGCGTTCTTCCTTGGCATAACTCTTAAAAATCTTTCATCGGAAGATGAAAAGACAGAGCGTGCTGTAAAGATCGCTGCGGGGTCTTTAGCCCTGCTGTTTGCGATCATGTCTGTTATCATTTTCGCATTTGTCTGCATACCTGCTCCCCCGGAGTCGTAAGGCTGCTAAATAAAAATCCAAGGCAATATCACTCATAACGAGCGGTATTGCCTTAATAATAATACCCGTCAAAGGTGAGTTTTTTGCAAAGTATATCAAAAAAAGACAAGAGGATCTACATTCTCAGCGAGGAAAAGCCGGTAATAGCCGTCACCAAGCTCGGCGTACCGCTTATCGCGGGAATGTTCATCATGGTGCTCTACAATCTTGTAGACACATACTTTATCGGGCTTTTGCACGATGACTACCAGCTTGCGGCTGTTAATCTCGCCTACCCGGTAATGATGATAAGCATAGCTATATCAAACATGATAGGCACCGGCTGTTCATCGCTTATCGCCCGAAGTCTCGGCTCCGGAAATATCGAAAAAGCCAACCACACGGTAACAGCCGGATTTTTGCTTACCGTCATCAACAGCTTTATCGTCACCGCAGCCGGGCTTATCTTTCTGCCTGCTATAATAAGCGGTCTGGGGGCTAAGGAAAACACTGCCCTTTACACCAGACAGTATGTGCTTGTGATCCTGCTGGGAAGCATATTCACAATGGGCAGCTATACCTTCGGACAGCTGCTAAGGAGCGAGGGTTCGGTAAAATATTCTATAGCAGGAATGATAGCCGGCACTATAACAAATATTGTTCTTGACCCGGTATTCATTTTCACCCTGGGCTTAAAAATACGCGGCGCTGCTATTGCAACAATACTTGGAAACGCCGTCAGCATGACGGTATCGCTGCTGTTTTATCTGAAAGGCAAATCTCTGCTGAGACCCTCGCTGAAGTACCTGAAGCCAACAGCGGAAATACTAAAAGAGATATTCTGGGTGGGAGTTCCCGCCACTCTTGAAACGCTGCTTACCTCTATGGCATATATCGTGAACAATAATCTCGCGGTAAATTACGGAGAGCTTACGGTGGCTGCCATGGGTATCGCACAAAAGCTGCTTTCGCTGGGAAACTACGTCTACCAGGGCTTCGCAGCCGGAACTCAGCCTATTATGGGCTATAACTACGGCGCCAAAAACTACCGCCGTATGATAAACGTTCTGAAAGCCGGTCTGATAGTCGTCAGCGGCACAGAGCTGTTTATCATGCTGATATACGGGATATTCGCGCCGGCACTGATAGGCATTTTTACAGAGACCCCTACTGTTATCAAAATAGGCTCCAAAGTGCTGCGGACGATAATGTTCATACTGCCCTTTGTCGGCGCAGTCTCAATGAGCAGAATGTCATTCCAGGCTATGGGAAAACCCCAGTATGCCTTTGCAATAACGCTTGTAAGACAACTGATACTGTATATCCCGCTGCTGCTTTTATTAAACCGCCGGTTCGGGTTCAGCGGCATGATCTGGGCTCAGCCTGTGACCGAGCTTATAATGATGTCAGTTTCCGTGATACTGCTCTACGGGATAATACGCATGGAAGAAAACAAAATGACCGACAGATAAAGGAGGATCGTTATGTCGATAGAAGCTGCATTTATAGTACCTCACCCGCCGCTTATCGTCCCACAGATAGGCAGAGGCGAAGAAAAGAAGGTCTCGGCTACCATATCAGCCTATCAGCAGGCAGCTGAACAAATAGCTGAGATAAAGCCGGAAACGATAATTATTTCCAGCCCACACTCGGTGATGTATTACGATTATTTCCACATTTCACCCGGCAAAAGCGCGGAAGGCTCCTTTGCCGATTTCCGGGCGCCGCAGGTGTCCTTTGAGGAAGAATATGACGCCGAGCTGGTCACAGAGATCGAAAAATTGGCAGGAAAGTCGGGGATACCCGCCGGCACAAAAGGTGAGCGCGACAGCACCCTCGATCACGGCACAATGGTACCGCTGTATTTTATCCGTCAGAAATATCAGGGCGGCAGGATCATCAGGATAGGTCTGTCCGGGCTGCCGCTTTCCGTCCATTACGAATTTGGCAGGATCATCAAAAAAGCAGTCGAGAACACCGGCAGACGCGCGGTCTATGTCGCCAGCGGCGATCTTTCCCACAAGCTGAAAAAATACGGGCCCTACGGCTTTGCTCCCGAGGGTCCGGAATATGACAAACAGCTTATAGATGTATGCTCGCGAGCCGCCCTGGATGAGCTGCGCAGATTTGACGACGAGCTTTGTAAGAAAGCCGCTGAGTGCGGACACCGTTCTTTTGTTATAATGTCCGGAGCTTTAGACGGAGTTCAGGTGCGCTCCGAGGTGCTTTCCCACGAGGACATCACCGGCGTCGGCTACGGCGTCTGCACCTTCTATCCTGTAGGTGAGAAAAAGACTGACCCCTATGTGGCGCTTGCGGTCAAAACGATAGAGCATTATATCAAGGAAGGCAAAATAATAAAAGTACCCGACGATCTGCCGGAGGAAATGCTCACGCAGAAAGCCGGAGCGTTCGTTTCGATACACAAAAAAGGCGAGCTTCGGGGCTGTATCGGAACTATCGCGCCTACGAAAAAAAGCGTCGCCGCCGAGATAATCAGCAACGCAGTAAGCGCCTCGACACGAGATCCCAGATTCCCTGCAATAACAGAAGATGAACTTGACGATCTTGAAGTAAATGTTGACGTGCTTATGGAGCCGGAGCTTGTGACCTCAATGGATATGCTTGATCCCAAACGGTACGGCGTGATCGTCAGCAGCGGATTCAGGCGGGGACTGCTGCTGCCCGATCTCGAAGGCGTTGATACCGTTGAACAGCAGGTAGAGATCGCGATGATGAAGGGCGGGATATCATACGGAGACAAGATGTCTCTCCACAGATTTGAAGTTATCAGACACAAGTAGGTGATGTTATGGCTGTATGTGAGGTTTGTTTCAGACATTGTGAACTCAAAGAGGGTCAGACCGGCTTTTGCGGCGCAAGAAAATGCCGCGGCGGCGAAGTTAAACCGGATAACTACGGATATGTCACCAGCATAGCGCTTGACCCCATTGAAAAGAAGCCGCTCAACAGATTTCACAGCGGCTCAATGATATTGTCCGTCGGAAGCTACGGCTGTAATCTGCGGTGCCTGTTCTGTCAGAATCACGAGATATCCTGGTCTGAGCAAGCGCTTAAATTCGGCAAGCTCAACGATAAGATCACTCCCGAACAGCTTGCCGGGCTGGCTGTAAAGTACAAACGAAGCGGCAATATCGGTGTGGCGTTTACCTATAACGAGCCTCTTATCGGCTGGGAATTTGTCAGAGACACCGCCCGGCTTGTACACGAAGCCGGAATGCTGAACGTCATGGTGACAAACGGCACCGCTGAGCCATGGGTGCTGGACGAGCTTGCGCCTTATATCGACGCCATGAACATAGACCTGAAAGGCTTCACGGAGGATTTCTACCGCCATACCGCCGGCGGCGATCTTGCTATGGTCAAGGCATTTATTGAAAAAGCTGTACAGGTGTGCCATGTGGAGCTTACAACGCTTATAATACCGGGTGAAAATGATTCTCCCGGCGAAATCAAGAACATAAGTTCGTGGATAGCGTCGCTGCCTGACGGAGAAAACATTCCTTTGCATATCTCAAGGTTTTTCCCGCGCTTTAAAATGACCGACCGGAATGCCACGGACGCAGCCCTGGTCTACAGCCTTGCCGAGATCGCCCGGGACAAACTCAGATACGTATATACAGGCAACTGCTGAACAAAAACAGCCGATATCGTAATTGCACGGTACCGGCTGTTTTATTCAGAACAGATCTTTATACTAATCCCTAAAAGGTTAGTAGACAAAGATCGGTGCTGACGGCTCAGCAATCTAGGAAAGCGACCGCAGTTGGGCTGTC
>CACXDI010000104.1 GCA_902766335.1 uncultured Ruminococcus sp.
ATGACTGCATAAACTTCGTTTATGCTAAAAATATGCAAGTTTATGACGTGCAAAGGCGTTAGCCGGTGGCCCGGCGGTGTTGCCTTATTGCTTTTGAGCAGATTTGACAAATCACAATTTTTTCGATTTGCCTTAATACTTCATATTCTTCTCCACTTGCACATTTTGTTTTATATCAGAACATAAAGAAACAGGCTCGGAATCCTTTGGTCTGTGCCAGGCTTTTTTTTGTTGGGGCTGCAACAGCCCCGATTTTATTGTGCGGCAGAGCGAAGCGAATATCGTGAAAAAAATTTTTTTCGATGTAATATCTCCGGAGCTTTTGCGTCTATATAGTAAAGAACACAAGCCTGTGACTTTAAGGAGGTATTATTATGAAAAAGAATTTACTTATTGCACTTATACTTGCGGCATTAACACTCTGCGCCTGCGGCGAGACGGTCGACAGCGGGAATGACGAAAACAGCTCTGCCGGGAATACGGCGGCAAGCTCTGTAACGGACGGCGGCGGGGATACTGACAGCACCCCGGAAAACGGCGGTGAGGATACCGGCAGTACCCCTGAGGACAGCACCGACTCTGTGCCGCTGCCTGAGTGGAATATCCTCCAGCAGGATATCGCACCTGAGACGATAGTTTTCATCAGCCGGTACAGCAACTGGGCGTGGGGCTATCAGGATAACGGCAGCTTTGTCACCTACGGCGGCGAGGTGTATAGCTTTGACTTCGGTGAGACGGATCCCGGCACCGGAGCGGTCCCGGATGACTTCGTAAAGGCTCTGGAGGATATCCGCGATAACAGCGAGCCGAAAGGTACAGTCGACGCGGCGGCTGTGGCTGAATGTTATTCCTATGCGCCGCAGGTGAACGCCGAAGCTAAGTTTCCCGTGGAAAACAGGGCGTGCGACGCAGGGCAGAGAAGCGTCTACTTCGTGCGTGACGGCGAGATGATAATGATATCCACTAACGGCGACAACGACGGCGAACTTGACGACAAGGCTGCAAAGGCTATGCTCAACGCCCTGGGAGACACCGGTGTGCTGGAATTGCGCAGAGTAATCCCTCAGTCCGCCGGCGGAAGCGACATTAAGCCCTTCAAGCTTTTACAACGCAGAGTTTTTTTATTTGTGTCAAGCATTTTTGGCAAGGTTTAGTTGGGGGAGCAATAATACTAATCCCTAAAAGAACAGCAGACAAATCTCGGCAGTCAAAAAACCAACGTCCCGGAAAAGCAGAAATGAAAATACAGCACAAAATCGGCGATACCAGACAAGTACCGCCGATTTTTAATTTCCCAACGCCAAGCGTCAGCGCGGCGAGGGAAATGCCCTAATTGCCCCGACAGGGGCAACTGTGTCAGGGCGCAATAACCCCCCCGGCGATACTCAACTAAAGTACCGCCGGGGGTTATAGCTCGACAGAGCGAAGCGGTCCGGGTGCAACAGCTTCCTGACGTTTAGGTTCTCTTATACGCCGCAACTATCTCCGAGATGTACGCCGTGTGCCAGTTGTCGTCGGCGTACTGGGCGGTCACTATGCTCTTGTCGAAAAAGCCCTCTGCGTTCATGTCGTAGCTGTAGAGCTTGCGGCAGACGAGTATCAGCTCCGCTTCTTCGTAGGCGGTGGTGCCGTCAAGATACAGCGCCGTCAGACCCGCAGCCTCAGCCTTGCCGTTCTTCTCGAAGTCGCGCCCCGACTTGCTCCCGCAGAAGCTAAGAGCCTTCTTGAATTCGCCGGGGTAGACGCTTATGGTGAACAGCTCGCCGGCGTCCACGAACTCCTTGGTGTAGCGGGTCTTTCTGATGTAGGCGGTAGCTACCGGCTTGTTCCAGAGTATGCCCATCTGACCCCAGGAGGCGGTCATGGTGTTGCTGCTTTTCTCGTCGCCGGCGGCCAAGAGCATCCACCTGTCGCCGATAGTGCCGAACACGTTGAAGTCCAGCTCCTTGACGTTTACCTGCTGGAATCCCAGCTGTGTCATTCTTTCTGTCATGTTGCATCAATTCCTTTCAGATCTATTTTAGCTCAACTATGGTAACGCCGTCCTCGCCCTCGCCGTAGAGACCTCTGCGCGAGGACTTGACGCTCGGGTGACGCTTTAAATGCTGACGCACCGCGTTTTTCAGCACTCCCGTGCCTACGCCGTGTATCACCGTCACCACCGATACTCCCGACAGCACCGCCTGGTCTATAAAGCTGTCCAGCTCGTATATGCCCTCGTCGCAGGTGTACCCGCGGATGTCCAGCTCGCGGCTTATCTTGCGTGTGGCACGGCTCTCGACGCCCCGGGTGCTGATGTGCCCGCCTTTCTTCTTGGCGTCCTTCTTGTCCGGCTTGCTCTCGTCCAGCTTCAGGCGGCTCACCGCCACCTTGGTCTTCATAGCGCCCATCTGCACGAAGCACATACCCTTGCTGTCCGGCTCCGCAGAGACTACCGCCTTGCGCCCCGAGTCGATAAGTATGACCCTGTCGCCCTTTTTCAGCGGGCGGGGGAGCACGTAGTCCTCCGTCTTTTCCGACACCGGATTCGCTTCGAGGTACAGCTTGTTGACGGTAGACTTCTGCTTGTGGCGGGCGTCTATCGCCTTGGCGGTGAAGTTCTTCTGCTCCTTCTGCTTTCTCAGCTCGTCCAGCTCGTCGATCAGCTCCTGAGACTGCTTCTCCACGCTCCGCACCAGCGACGCCGCCTCACGCCGTGCTTTTTCCAGCTCCGCTTCGCGCCCCTCGTCCAGCTTGCGGCGCTCCTCGGCGAGCTCGTTTCTCAGCCGCTCGGCTTCGGCTCTCAGCTGTTCCGTCTCGGCAGCCATCTGCTCGTAAAGCTCACGCTCACGCTCCAGACGCTCCAGAATGTTCTCGAAGCGGCGGTTCTCCTCGCCCACCAGCGACTGCGCCTTGCCTATGATGTCCTCCGGCACGCCCAGCTTGCGGGAAATGGCGAAGGCGTTGGACTTGCCCGGTGTGCCGATTATCAGCCGGTAGGTGGGCGACAGCGTCTCCACATCGAACTCGCATGAGGCGTTCTCCACGCCCTCGGTGTCCAGCGCGTACATTTTAAGCTCCTGATAGTGGGTGGTGGTTATGGTGGAGGCACCCTGCGCCTTGAGCCGCTCTATTATAGCCACCGCAAGCGCCGCGCCCTCAGCCGGATCGGTGCCGGAGCCCAGCTCGTCCAGCAGCACCAGACTGTTGCCGTCCGCCTGCTCCAGTATCTTCACCACGCCCGAAATGTGCGCCGAGAAGGTGGACAGGTCATTCTCTATCGACTGTGAGTCGCCTATATTCACAAGTATGTTTTTGTAGACTGAAATATGACTGCCATCGGAAACGGGTATCAGCAGACCGCACATGGTCATAAGGGTGAGCAGTCCCACCGTTTTCAGCAGCACCGTCTTGCCGCCGGTGTTGGGGCCCGTGATGATGAGCGTCTCAAAGTCGACGCCCAGCGTAAGGCTTATGGGGACGATCTTCTTTTTGTCGATAAGCGGGTGGCGGGCTTTTTTCAGCACTATCACCCGGTCATCGTCTATTTCCGGCTCACAGGCGTTCATGTCCGCCGCTAGGTTTGCCTTTGCAAAGTACAAGTCCAGCTTGGACGCCGCGTCATACCCGGAGCGCAGCTGCTCGGCTATGGCGGCGACTTCTGCCGACAGCGCCTTGATTATCCGGTTGATCTCCTCAAGCTCTCTGCCTTCGAGTATCTTGATATCGTTGTTGGCTTCCACCACCGCCGCCGGCTCGATGAACAGCGTGTTGCCCGTCGCCGAGGTGTCGTGTACGAAGCCGTTGACCTGACCCTTGTGCTCGCTCTTGACGGGAAGCACATACCGCCCGTCGCGCATGGTGATGATGTTTTCCTGCAAATACTTGTTGACGCTCTGGGACTTGACCATTTTCTCCAGAGTGTCGCGTATTTTCAGCCCGCACTGGGTTATCTTGCGGCGGATAGACTCAAGCTCGTGGCTCGCTTCGTCCGCAAGCTCATTCTCGTCGATGATCGACACGTCCAGCTTGTTCTCTAAGTATTTGTTGGGGAACAGGCTCTCGAAGAGATAGCTCAGCTCCTGTCGCTTTTCCTCGCACTTGCCGTACCAGTCGCAGAGACCGTTTATCTGGGTCAGCAGCCGGCGTATGGCGATGAGCTCGCCCAGCGACAGCACCGCCCCCGACTCGGCACGCTTCAGCGCATGGGCGCAGCCGTCCAGACCGTAGAACACGGGAGTACCGTACCGCGAGGACATATCCAGCGCCGCCGAGGTCTTTGCCACCTCGCGCTTTACGTCGAACAGATCGGTGGAGGGGACAAGGCTCAGCGCTTCCTTTTTCGCCGTCTCGCCCACGCACTTTTCCGAGAGCATTTTAAGTATCTTAGGCAGCTCCAGCGCCTCTATGTATTGGTTGTTTTCCTTTTTCATTTCTCTTTCCTCATAGCATTTTATAGAATCTCAAGGTATCGAATCGTTTCCCGAACTGATACCTCACGTAGTTTTCGGTGAAAGCGGCAAGCTTCACAAGATACCGCTCGCTCAGCCGGAAGCTGAACAGGCGGTCATACTCCACCAGCGCTATGAACCGCACTGTGTAGAGCAGGGTAGCGTCAAGCTCGGCGGTGTAGAGGTCATCGCCGGGGTCAGTCTCTCCCTGCACCTGCACCGCTCCCGCACCGCTTTCGGCACAGGACTTGCAGGTGAGCTGTCCTGTCCGCATATTGAGATACATCAGCTCGTCCTCTGCCTTGTAGCAGACATGGCAGCCGATAAGATCGGGACGGTAGCCGGTCTCGCAGGCAAGGCGCAGCTCAAAGATAGCCCGCAGCAGCTCAGGATCGCGCTCGCCCTTGTCGAGAAAGTGCAGCGTGTTGAGAATAAGCCTGAGTATCTCCCCGGCGTTTTCCGCACTCTCGCAGGCAAACCTCAGCAGCTCGGAGAAGTAGCAGCCAAGCGCCAGCTTTTTGGCGTCCAGCCGTATGTCATAGAACATTCTGATCGGCTCGCTGCTGTTGTAATAGTAATGGGTCATGTTCTTGGCGTCCCGCTTTTCCTCAAGTGAGAAGTCGGCATAACAAAAAAGCTGGGTGGAAGAAACGCTCTTTTTGCTCTTTTTCCCCCCGCGCACGTATACGCTTATGCAGCCGAGCTCGGCGGTGAGTATCGTCACCGCCTTGCCCGTTTCCCCCGAGTCTCTCTCGGAGATAACAAGACCCTTTATATTCAGCAATCTTTTCACTTATCCTTCCGCGCCGGACTTTTCAGCTGCCTTGCGGCGGCGTATCTCAGGTAGTCGGAAACGCTCCCGCTCCTGACGAAATCCTTCCAGAGATCATCGCTTACGTCGCTCATATCGTCACGCTCCTTTCGGGGATATACTGGCAACACCGTACAACCAACGGCTAACGCCTTTGCACGTCATATGCTTGCTTATTTTCCGTCATAGTAACCAAAAACTCTGACGAAAGATCTGACTACGCATCTGACGCACAATGATTGTGGTATTGCCTACTACTATTATCCCGAAAAAAGCGCAGATTATTACGACAGCCCGAAATTCTTTATCAGCGCTTCCTTGTTGCGCCACCCTTCCTTGACCTTCACCCAGATGTCAAGGTTGACTTTTATCTCGAAGAACTGCTCCAGATCTGCTCTCGCTTCCGAGCCGATCTTGCGGAGCATGGCGCCCCGCTTGCCGATGACTATGCCCTTGTGGGACTCGCGCTCGCAGTAGATCGTCGCCGCGATGTCAAGTATCGGCTCGCCCGACGCCGTGTCGCGCTCCTCCAAGCTCTCTATCGTCACCGCGATACCGTGTGGTACCTCCTCGTTCAGACAGTTGAGCGCCTTCTCGCGTATCATCTCAGCCATAAGCACCTTTTCAGGCTGGTCTGTGAAGCTGTCGTCCGGGAAGTAGTGAGGCCCTTCCTGAGCCTTCGACGTAATGTAGTCCATTATGATGTCAATGCCCTCGCCCTTCAGCACGCTTACGGGTATGACCTCCTCGAAGTCCATGAGCGCGGAATACTCAACTATCCGCTCTGCAAGAGCTTCTTTTGTGAGAAGATCGGTCTTGTTGAGCACCAGCGCCACATGGGTGCGGCTCCTGAAAGCCGCCGCAAGCTCACGCTCCGCGTCGGAAAGCTTCTTGCCGCAGTCGCAGACCAGCAGCGCGACTTCTGCGTCGTCCTCGGCGTCGCTTACGGTCTTCATCATGTGCTCGCCCAGCTTGTTCTTGGCGCGGTGCTTGCCGGGCGTGTCGATAAAGACATACTGAGTCTCGTCCTTTGTCAGCACTCCCGTTATCCGCGTGCGGGTGGTCTGGGGCTTGGCGGACACCGCCGCGATCTTCTCCCCCACCAGCACATTCAACAGCGAGGATTTCCCCACATTGGGTCTCCCCACAATAGTTACAAATACATTCTTTGAATTTTCCATTTTTCCATATCCTTTTGTGTTTTATTTTTTCGATCTTTTGTAAAACAAGACCGCTATAACAATACAAACTATGATGGCTGCTGCAAAGGGGATAGCGTATAAAAACGCAATATCCGCCGGAGCACTGCCGCCCATCTCTATGTTGTAAAGCTCTTGCCTGTATTGGTAGCCTACAACTGCACACATGGCATCCGAAAGCAGTACTGCAAGCGCCGCAAATAGAATGCTCAGTTTTTTCATATACAAATTCCTCCAGAATAGTTATCTTCCAAGTATATAAAAATGCGTCAGCCCGAACCATTCGCGCACCCAGTAGGTGGGGACGAAGCGGGGTTCGGTGTCGGCGGAGCAGGCTGTTACCCGCTCGGCGCCGTTTTTCTTGGCGATCAGCGACGCCCGGTACTGGTGGTAGCCGTCGGTGACGATTGTGATGTCACGTCCCAGTCCAAGCTTGTCGGTGATGTCAAAGCTGAACCTTATGTTCTCGGCAGTCGAGGTGGACTTGTCCTCCATAATGATCCGGCTGCCGTCAATGCCGTGGTCTGTGAGATAGCGGCGCATGGCTTCTGCCTCGCTGATCTGCTCGTTTCGCCCCTGCCCGCCGGACACCACGCAGACTATCTCCGGGTGCGCCTTCATGGCAGCCACCGCCGCGTCGCACCGCCGCCGGAGCATTTTCGTCGGGTAGGTGCCCTTGACCTTGCAGCCCAGCACGATGAGCAGCTTTGGCTCCTCAGGCTCGTTGCTTTGCTGACTGTACATTTTTACGGACAGTACCGAAACATACACCGCGCCTGCCAGAAGTATGGCTCCCGCAGCTATGAGCGCTGCAAGTCCTGCCCGGTGTGCGGCTATCCTTCCTATGAGCGCTCCCGTCTGCGAGGAGAATATCGTTATGAGCAGAAGTACCCCGCAGAACAACAGAGCGGCGACATTTCCTATATTGAAAACAGGGAATGCCGCCCAAAAAAGCCCCGAGAGAATGATCTCC
The DNA here is from genome assembly GCA_902766335.1 of uncultured Ruminococcus sp. Classification (GTDB taxonomy): domain Bacteria; phylum Bacillota; class Clostridia; order Oscillospirales; family Ruminococcaceae; genus YE71. Next base: position 7,414 of record CACXDI010000104.1, read on the forward strand.
GCGGCTGCTATGACCGATTTAATGATCGTTGTTTTCATTTTTTGTCTCCCTGTGTGCGCCAGTCTTTTTCTTTAAAGGCGCACAAATAAAACCTATCCATGCGATAACGGACAGAATAAAAGCTGTGAGCGCAAGGCTGTGCCCGCCGAAATAGGAGAGTATATCCCCCATGACCGCCCTGTCGAAATAAAGGGTCACGCCCACCGCCGCAGCCGCAGCCGCAGAGACAAGCACTCCCCCCGCTGCCGCGTCCTTTGCAAGCCCGGCGAGCACATTCTGCTCCGGCGAGACTAAATTTGTGAGCGCTTCCACCGCCGTGTTAAAAGCCTCGGCAGAGATCACCGCGCCTATCACGATAAAGACAGCAAGCTTCTCCCCCCGGGAAAAGCCGTAAAAGGGCATGAGCAAAAGCACATAGAACGCCGCGCAAAGGTGGAACCGCATATTGCGCTCACCCAGTATACACGCGATGACGCCCTTGCCCGCATAGACAAATCCGCGAAGAAAGCGTATCATTTATGTGAGTGCTCGGTCACCACAAAGGTCTCGTCGCGGGATATCCCGAGCTGTGTGAGGATAGCCTCCTCCTTCTCGCGCATTATGCGCTCCTGGAGCGAGCTTTCCTCGTGATCGTAGCCCAGCAGGTGGAGCATGGAATGTACGGTGAGGAATCCCACCTCGCGCTCCAGCGAGTGACCGTATACCTGCGACTGCTTTTCGGCGGTCTCCAGAGAAATAACGATATCCCCCAGCTGTGCCGCGCCGGTGTCGGGATCCTCGTCAAACTCGTCATTCTCGCCTAAGGGGAATGAAAGCACGTCGGTAGACCTGTCGATGTTGCGAAATTCCTTGTTGAGCTTCTGTATCTCCTCGTTGTTGACGAAGGAAACGCTTACCTCGGCGTCCTCTTTGAAGCCCTCGGATTCCAGTACTGCGTGGCAGCACTTGCGGATAAGAAGCCTGATACCTACAGGTATCTTGACTTCCGACTGCTTGTTCGTAATAAGTACCTTGACCTTACCCATTTTTGTGACCGCTACCCCTTTCGTAGTATTTTTCATACGCCCTGATGATGTTCTGCACCAGCTGGTGGCGTACAACGTCCTTTTCGGTAAACCGATTTATTGAAATGTCGTCGATATTTTTAAGCACCCTCATAGCCTCGATAAGCCCTGACCTGCGGGAATCGGGCAGGTCTATCTGGGTGACGTCCCCGGTAATGACTATCTTGGAGCCGAAGCCCAGACGTGTGAGGAACATCTTCATCTGCTCGGGAGTGGTGTTCTGCGCCTCGTCGAGGATTATAAAGCTGTCGTCAAGCGTGCGTCCGCGCATATACGCAAGTGGCGCTACCTCGATACAGCCGCGCTCCTGCTGTCTCACAAAATTCTCGGGACCCAGCATCTCAAACAGCGCGTCATACAGCGGTCTGAGGTAGGGGTCTACCTTGTTTTGCAGATCGCCCGGCAGGAATCCCAGCTTCTCGCCCGCTTCAACGGCGGGACGTGTGAGGATTATCTTGTTCACCTCATGCGCCCTGAACGCCTTGACCGCCATAGCCACCGCCAGGTATGTCTTGCCCGTGCCGGCAGGTCCCACGCCCAGCACCACTGTGTTATTGCGTATCGCGTCCACGTATTTCTTCTGCCCCAGCGTCTTGGGCTTGACGACTCTGCCTTTAAGAGTGACGATTATCCCGTCGTCGGACAGCTTGCCTATCTCTCCCTCAAGACCCTCGCCCACCAGCGAGAACACGTAGTGCAGGTTCTGCTCGTTGATGCGCTCGCCCTTTTTCAGAAGCTCCAGCAGGGCGGCAACAGCCTTGGCGGCTCTGTCGATGTTCTCCTCGTCTCCGATAAGCTTGAGACCGTCGCCCCGGGTGACGGCGGATATGCCGTACTCCTTCTCCAGCGCGCGGATATTCTCGTCAAAGCTTCCGAAGAGGCTCAGTAAATGCTCGGTCTCATCAACAGTTATGTTCTTCTCCATATATTAAAAATTTGCTCCGTTCCATTTGCAGTTTATCAGGTGAGCGGGCATAATTATCCCGCCAAATAGTATTATACCACATTCTGAATTAAAATGCAAGAAAAAATGCGATTTTTTTATGAATTTTTATCAATTTGTGCTAAATGACGATTGTTTTTTGTCATTCGCTGTCCTCTGAGGTCTGTTCTTTGGTGTCGTCAGCCTTATTTTTCTGAGGAAAAACGAAGAAGGGCTGCTCCTCGCAGATGTCTCCGTAGAGGCGGTAGGTCACGGTGAGGGTCACGCCGGTATCGGTCTCGGTGAGCTTTTCTGTTCTGTCCTGCACCTGATAACTGTCCAGAAAATTACGCACATAGCGTTTTTCCATACGCCTTGCCGACTGCTCCGCCTGCTCGCGGGAGCAGAGCACTGTCCGGAAGCTGTAGGGCGTGCAGGTGACAGTCTTTATGCCCACAGGAAGCTCCTCCGAGATCAGCGAGGTCTTTTCCGATCTGCTTATCATGCCGGCGGGGAATGAGGAGTAAAGCGGCAGCTCGGTGCTGAAAAGCTGTATGCTGTATATCTTTTTCTGCCTGGGCGAGCAGACCAGCCCTGTTTCCTCGAAGGGCTGGGTGAAGCTTTCGGTGAGGGTGAAGCTGCCGTACACCTTGCCTATGGAGCGGACGTACTTCTCGGTGGTCTCGGTGACGGGTCTGCCTTCCTTGTCCCGGGTGACGTGCCTGACCGGCACGGCTCCGCTCACCAGCACCTCTCCTGCCACCACGCCGCTGCCTACAGGCTTCACCAGCGTGCCGTTGAGTATCTCCGGCTTGTCTACCACGGCGTCGTACTTTGCCACTAAGTGGGTAGGGCAGTGATCGTCGGCGCGTTTCGGCTCGGGGATATCCTCCAGCACGTCCACTATCACCGAGCAGTCGGTGAGGGTGATACCCGCCCATGATATGCCGTCCACCGTCTGCCGGAGCGTCCGCTCGGTCTTTGCACGCTCTATCGAGGGTATGTACGTCCCCGGCTTCACGCCGCAGTCTGACAGCACCTCGGTCACCCGCTTTTCTATCCCGGGGTCATCGGTCAGCACCTCTATGTTGACCACCCGGTTCTGTATCACGATAAGCGCCGCACCGCATATGACCGCTCCCGTCAGGAGACCGGCACGCCTGCCCAGCGACTCCGCTGCCCGCACAAACAGTCCCCGCCCGCTGACCGTCCAGTCGGCGTGCAGGCGTCTGAGCACAGCCTCGGTGCGCCGCTTCTGGATGATCGACGCCGAAAAGCAGACCATGCCGTTTTGCGAGACTATCCCGGCGGCGTTTATGCCCTCTGCTTTAAGCTCACGGTAGAGCTGCTGCTCCGAGGGGCAGACCGCTTCATAGCTTATGTATGTCAGCTTCATTCCGCACTCTCCCGACGCCGTTCTATCGTCACCGACTGTACCCTGCCGGTGACGGAAGCGCTCCCGCCGGCGAAGCTTGCCGCAGACAGTCCGCTGCCCCATATCTCGATAAGATACCCTGCGGATATCATGCTGCACCGTATATCGCTGCACTCGATAATGCGGCGGCAGTTCTCGATAAGCACCTCGCTGTCGCCGGATATGGTCACCATGGAGCGTACCGGCGCAAAGTCGCCCGCCCGTCCGAGATAAGTAAGAGTAGGATATTTCATATACTGCACCCCTTGTCCTTTTTTGGTAAAGTATATGCCGACGGCGGTGCGAGTATGCGAAAGGCTCCCGCCTGATTTTGAGCGGGAGCCGTGAAGTCAAATCTTGTATTTTCTGTCTATATCCCTGTAGCTTGCAGCCTCGATGATATGCTTGCGCTGTATCTGCTCCGCGCCGTCCAGGTCAGCTATCGTGCGTGCCACCTTAAGCACCTTGGCGTAGGTGCGTCCCGTGAGCCCTAACGTGTTGAACACTCTGTCAAGCACATCGCGGCAGGTGTCGTCTATGTAGCATACCTCGTCTATAACGGCGGGGGTGATAGCGGCGTTGCAGGATATCTCGGTGCCCTTGAAGCGCACGTTCTGGATATCCCTAGCCCTCTGGACGCGCTCGCGTATCTGCGCCGAGCTTTCCCCCTTGCGGTAGCTTGAAAGCTCCTCGAAATTGACGGCGGGCACCTCCACGCTTATGTCGATCCTGTCAAGCATGGGCCCCGAGATCTTGCCCAGGTAATTCTGCACCTTCTGGGGAGAGCAGGTGCAGGGCTTCTTCGGGTGTCCGAAGTATCCGCAGGGGCAGGGGTTCATCGCCGCCAAAAGCATGAACTGCGAGGGATATGTCACCGAACCGCTTGCACGGGATATCGTCACCTTGCCGTCCTCAAGGGGCTGACGCAGCAGCTCTATGGAGTTGCGCGAGAACTCCGGCAGCTCGTCTAAGAACAGTACGCCGTTGTGGGCGAGGGATATCTCGCCGGGGCGTATCATAGCGCCGCCGCCTGCAAGCCCGGCGGTGGATACCGTGTGGTGGGGAGACCTGAAGGGTCTGTTGGTGACAAGTGGGGCTTTAGGGTCTAGCTCGCCGGCGATAGAGTATACTTTTGTTACAGATATCGCCTCATCAAAGGTCATTCCGGGGAGAATTGTGGGGAAAGCCTTCGCGAGCATAGACTTGCCGGAGCCGGGAGGCCCTATCATCAGAGCGTTGTGACCGCCCGCCGCCGCCACCTCAAGCGCACGCTTTGCAAGGTGCTGACCCTTGATGTCGCAGAAGTCCGAGCCCTCGCAGTCGGGGGTCAGGTCTGCCACGTACTCCGGCTGGGGAGTTATCTTCTTGTTCATGTAGAAGTGCATGACCATAGACGCCAAGTCCCTGACGCCGTACACCGTTATGCCGGCTACGACTGCCGCCTCTGCCGCGTTCTCGGCGGGGACGTATATCTCGGTGCAGCCCATTTCCTTGGCGGTGATCGTCATGGGCAGCACGCCGCGTATCGCTCTCAGCTCGCCGCCCAGGGATACCTCGCCGATGAATGCCGCCTTATCCGCCTGCTCCTTCTTTATCCAGCCCTGCACCATGCAGATCGCCGCCGCGATAGCGAGATCGTGGACGGTGCCGGTCTTTCTGACGTCGGCGGGAGCTAAGTTCACCACGACTCTCGATTCGGGGAAGTTGAGCGACGAGGTGCGGAAGGCGCTTTTAAGGCGCTCGCGGCACTCCCTTACCGCCGCGTCCGCCAGTCCGATTATCTGAAAGTCGGGGAGCGAATCGCTGGATTCTATCTCGGCGCTGACCGGGAAGGCGTTGAATCCCGCCAGCCCCACGCTTTTTAGCTTAAAGAACATCTTCCTGCTCCTCCGCTGTCTCTCCGGCAGTCACATCAGACTCTTCCGCAGTCTCTCCGGCAGTCATTTCAGTCTCCTCCGCGGGAGCGGGCTTCTCCAGGTGAGACACATAGAAATCCAGCACGTCCCTGTAAATGTCGGTGCGGTTTATCTCGTTGAGCAGCTCGTGACGGCAGCCCTCGTAGAGCTTGATGTCGGCGTCGGCGTGGTATTCCTTCAGCCTGTCGCAGACGATCTTCACCGCCTCGCCGTAATTGCCCACGGGATCCTCAAGCCCCGACATCAGCAGTATCGGCACGTCCTTGGGGATATTCTGATACCAGCGGTCTCCGGAGACGTAGTAGAGCATCGACGCCAGATTCATGTAGCCGTTTACGGTAAAGGTGTAGTTGCAGAGCGGGTCTTCGGCGTATCTTGCCACCACTTCCTCGTCCCGGGACACCCATTCGTAGCCGGTGGAAGCATCGGGTATGCGGTCATTGTACTTGCCGAAGCCCATTTTAGCCAGCAGCGGGCTTCTGTAGTAATCGCCCCGCAGCTTCTTTATCGTCTCGGCGGTGGTGAGCATAGCGGTTATCGCAGCGGCGCCTACCTTCTTCTCTCTGCCGCCCAGCAGCTTTTCAGCGAAGCCGGAGCCGCCCTCCGACTGCTTTTCTATATCGAGCACCGCCGCCTCAAAGCCGTCTGCCGTGCCCATGAAGATGAAAGCGTCGATATCATGTCCGTACTTGACGGCGTAGGCGCGGGCGAGAAAGCTTCCCATGCTGTGACCCAGGATAAAGTAGGGGATTTCGGGGTACTGCTTTTTCATGATGACCGTCATGCGGCGAAGATCCTTTACGGCGTGCTGCCAGCCGTCCCTGGGGGAGAAATAGCCCAGCTCGTCGGGCATTTCGGCGGTCTTGCCGTGACCTAAGTGATCGTTGCCGCAGACCACGAAGCCGTTGTCTGCCATAAAGCTCATGAAGTCGGCGTAGCGCTCGATGTACTCGCACATACCGTGGGATATCTGCAAAACGGCGCGGGGCTCGCAGTCCGGCTTCATTATTATGCAGTGACAGCGGTGAACGCCGTCGGAGCTTTTGAATCTATGTTCTTCGTATTCTCTCATGATGTATCTTCCTTTCGTTGGGTTTTATGGATAATATCCGTACACAGCTATTATAGCACATTTTACAATATATTGCAACAGCAGACGATGATTTTTTATAATTTCAACACATTTTCGGGGAATAACCCGCGCCTGTCCCGCATAGGCTTTAGAGGGTGATATTATGTTCAGAGTATTCAGACTGTCCGCCGCGGTGTGTCTGGCGCTGTCGGCGGCGATAGCTGTAATGGCAGTAGCGGTACTGTCGGGATTTTCAAACGGGGGCGGCAAGTCTTACAAGGCAAAGCCGGACAGCAGCACGCGGCAGATACCGATACTGATGTACCACAGCGTGGTCTCAGACCCGTCGCTGCGGGGCGACTACGTCATAACCTGCGACGATCTGGAGCAGGACATTACATGGCTGCTGGAGAACGGCTACACTCCGGTGTTCTGCAGCGAGCTAGAGCCTTTTGTATGCGGCAGGGGAAAGCTGCCGGAAAAGCCGGTGGTGCTGAGCTTCGACGACGGCTGCTACAACAATTTCTACTATGTGCTGCCGATGCTGGAGAAGTACAAGGTCAAGGCGGTGTTCGCGGTGGTGGGCAGCTGGACGGTGGCAGCCGCCGAGCTGGCGGAGCCTTCGCCGGTCTATTCCAGCATGGACACCGACAATCTGCGCTCGCTGGTATACAGCGGTTACTGCGAGATCGCAAACCACACCTGGGATATGCACTCGCTGGGCGAGGACGGGAGCAGGCGGGGAGTGCTGCCTTTTGAGGGGGAGTCGGAGCGTGATTACCGCCGCGCTCTCTGGGGAGACCTCACCGACTGCGCCAGGGTGATCCGTGCCGCCGGGCAGGAGCCCGCCACCCTCGCCTACCCTTACGGCTTCCGCGAGGACAGGACAGAGGAGCTGGTGAAGGAGCTGGGCTACACGGTGACACTCAGCTGCGACGAGCGGATAAACACCGTCGCAGAGGGGGATTACGAGTGTCTCTACAGCATGGGAAGATTCAACCGCCCGGCGTCCCGGACGGCAGAGCAGATACTGACGGCGGCGGAAAAATAAAAAAGTCTCTGTCCAAAAAAACGGACAGAGACTATGTATCAAATGCGTTCAAACATTCCGAAGCCCAGGGAATTGCTGTCCCCAAGCCCCAGGTTATAGAGGAAGTCCAGCACCTGCGGGTGAGCCGAAAGTCTGAGCCGGCAGTTGTAGCCGGTAATCCAGTTCTCGACGATCTTGCTCATGACCTTCTCCGGCTTTATAAGCGAATCCACCGAGACCTCGGAGGGCGGCTCGTAGCCGAAGGCGCCGAGGAATTTCTCTTTGAGGTCATCGTTTATCATCTTCCGGAAAAGCAGGTGATCGGGGGAGAAGTACTCCACCTTTCCGTCCAACTGTTTTTCGGAGACCACCACCGGCGTCACCGAGCGTACCTCGGCTTTCCTGCCGGTTATATGCCGCTCGTAGACCTTGACCATGCGCACGTCGAGGGTGTTGTCAAACAGGTCTATCTTCCCGCGCTCGAAGAGGGCGTTCTTGAGTATGCTGCCGAACTCCGCGGAAGGAGTCCTCACCTCAAAGAAGAAGGCGTCACCGAAGATCATGACGTCATTCTCCATTCTGTACCCGCCCTTCAGCGGAGAGAAGGTGAAGTAGCGGTATCTGTCATCATCGGGACGGTTTTCAAGGCGGTCTAAAAACTTCATGTACTCCTCGTCGCCGAGCAGCACATCATATATGGAATTCATCATTCTGTAATTGTAATTCTGAGGAACCCGCAGCGGTCTGCTGTTCCTTATGCTGACAACTATCTGCATACTGTCTCCCTTCTGTCGGAGTGCCATGTGGGTCTATAGAATAATTATAGCATTATATTCCAATTTTGTCAACATATCGGTTCTTTATTGTACAAAAAATATTAATAATTGATTAAATCAATATACTAAACGAAAAAAGCCGCCGGAATGTCCCGACGGCTCTTTTCAATTTCATATCACTCAGAGGTGGTCATAGCTTTATCAAACGATACCCTGCCACAGCATAGCATTGGCAACCTTCAGGAAGCCTGCGATGTTAGCGCCTGCGATGAGGTCATCGCCGAGACCGTACTCGTTGGCAGCGCTTACAGAAGCGGAGAATATGTTCTTCATGATGTCATGCAGCTTAGCGTCAACTTCCTCAGCAGTCCAGTTGTATCTCATGGAGTTCTGGCTCATCTCAAGACCGGAAACTGCAACGCCGCCGGCGTTAACAGCCTTGGAAGGAGCTACCTTCACGCCGTTCTCTCTCAGGTAAGCAACAGCCTCGAGGGTGGTAGGCATATTAGCTACCTCTACATAGTACTTGCTGCCGTTGGCTACGATGTTCTTAGCGTCCTCAAGCTCTACCTCGTTCTGGGTAGCGCAGGGCATATAGATGTCAGCCTTAACTTCCCAGGGTCTCTTGCCTGCAAAGAAGGGGACGCCGAACTTGTCAGCATAATCCTGAACTCTGTTGCGGCAGGAAGCTCTCATCTCAAGCAGGTAATCTACCTTCTCATCGGTGGAGATGCCGTTCTCGTCATAGATGTAGCCGTCAGGGCCGGAAATGGTAACTACCTTGCCGCCCAGCTCGTTTACCTTCTTGATAGTGCCCCAAGCAACGTTGCCGAAGCCGGATACTGCGAAGGTCTTGCCCTTGATGTCATCGCCGAAGTGCTTGAGCATCTCAACGGTGTAGTAAACAGCGCCGTAGCCGGTAGCCTCGGGACGGATCAGCGAACCGCCGCACTCCATGCTCTTGCCGGTAAGAACGCCGGTGAACTCGTTTCTGATCTTCTTGTACTGACCGAACAGATAGCCGATCTCTCTGCCGCCTACGCCGATGTCGCCTGCGGGAACGTCGGTGTTAGCGCCAACGTGCTTGCAAAGCTCAGTCATAAAGCTCTGGCAGAAGCGCATTACCTCAGCGTCGGACTTGCCCTGGGGGTCAAAGTCGGAACCGCCCTTGCCGCCGCCCATAGGAAGGCTGGTAAGGCTGTTCTTGAAGATCTGCTCGAAGCCTAAGAACTTGATAACGGAAGCGCAAACGGTGGGGTGGAATCTCAAGCCGCCCTTGTAAGGTCCGATAGCGGAGTTGAACTGTACTCTGAAGCCGCGGTTTACCTGTACCTTGCCGTTGTCGTCTACCCAGGGAACTCTGAACATTACCTGACGCTCAGGCTCAACGATCCTCTCGAGCACGCCCGCCTCAACGAGGTCAGGTCTCTTTTCGATAACAGGCTCGATAGTTTCGAGTACCTCTTTAACTGCCTGTAAAAATTCCTTTTCACCGGGATTTCTCTGCTCGACCTTTGCGTAAACGTCGGCAACATACTGGTTTTTGAATGCCATTGGAAAATTCCTCCTCAAATGATATAAACTATCCGTGCCGCCGGGAAGTAAAAAGCACCACACTTTAAATACATCTGTTTCCCGCTGAAGGACACGTTATTGTGCGCTGTGCTGAAACGTTTAAGCTTCACACAACGTATTCATTATATCATACCGAAGAAGCTTTGTCAACCGATTTTTGAAAAATTTTTCAATCCATATTGCAGAAAATTGCAAATAATCCGTAGAAATATTCGTCAAAGTGCTGAATTTTCCTTTAAATTTGCAGGATTAAAATTAAATTCCGTCATTTACAGCCGGGGCTCTCAGCTCAGCCCGAAGGATATGGACAGCGCCGAATCCACCCGCTGCATTGAGTCCGAGTCCAGCTCGCCCATGCGTTCTCTGAGGCGGCGCTTGTCCAGCGTCCGCACCTGCTCCAGGAGTATCACCGAATCCTTGGCGAGCCCGCAGCCGCTGCCGCCCACAGAGATGTGTGTAGGCAGCTTTGCCTTGTCGTGGCGGCTGGTTATGGCTGCCGCTATCACCGTGGGCGAGTGCCGGTTGCCCACGTCGTTCTGGACTATAAGTACGGGTCTTATGCCGCCCTGCTCCGAGCCTACCACCGGGCTCAGGTCTGCGTAGTATATCTCTCCTCTGTGAACTGTCATTGTAAGCCGCTCCTTTCTGTTACCGGAGATGTTATTGATAGTTTTGACCGGCGAGGCAGTTTTATACAGCTTCAGCGCGGCGCGGTTTTTGTCGTATATTAATATATAGTATGTATCTGTGCCGCAGACTGTCACATCACGCCGGCGTCGTTGACTTTTCCGGTGCTGTGTGGTATACTTATCATATATTCTATGCGCGGCATGAACGGAGGTATAAAGCTATGACGAGAACAGAAAAGGCGATAGAGAACCACAAGAGCTTCAAGCCCTGCTCCGAGTCGGTGCTGGGGGCGTTCAGGGACGAGATCGGTCTGGACGAGTCTCAGGTAAGGAGCATCGCCATGCCCTTTGCGGGCGGCAGGCAGGGCAAGTGCGGCGCGGTGCTTGCGGCGGAGTATGTGCTGAAGAAAAAATACGGCGCTGCCGCCGGGAGCAGGATAGCCGAGTTCGAGCAGGAGTTTATCGGCATGAACAAGTCGGTGATGTGCCGGGAGCTAAAGGGCGGGCTTACCGGCAAGCCGCTCCGTTCCTGCCGGGGCTGCGTCACCGACGCCGCCGAGCTGTTAGAGCGCAGACTTTCGGAGGAGCAGTAGGCTATGGACAAGACTATCCTTATAATAGAGGACGACGCGGAGATAAACGATATGCTTCGGGTGCTGCTGCGGCAGAACGGCTACAGCACCGTCAGCGCCTACTCGGGCACCGAGGGTCTGCTGGCGCACGGCAGCGGGATAAGCCTTATACTGCTTGACCTTATGCTCCCCGGGCGCAGCGGCGAGGACATTATCCGGGAGCTGAAGCAGAAGCACAGCGTCCCGGTGGTCGTCATGAGCGCGATACATGACGTGAGCAAGAAGGTTGATCTGTTCTCGCTGGGGGCGGACGATTACATCACAAAGCCCTTTCACAACGACGAGCTGCTTGCGCGTATCGCGGTGCGGCTGAAAGCGGGCAGCTCCGGCGAGGCTGCGGCGGCTGCGGATGACCTCACCTACAAGAACATCGTCCTCAGCAGAGATGACTATTCCGTCACCTGCTGCGGCAAGGCGGTGGAGCTTTCAAAGCACGAGTTCGAGCTGCTGCGGCTGCTTATGGAGAACCCCGCCCGCACCTGCACCAAGAGCATGATCTACGACAAGGTGTGGGACTACGAGAACTCCGCCGACGACAACACGCTGAACGTCCACATAAGCAAGCTGCGCAAAAAGCTGAAGGAATGTGATCCCGACACCGAGTACATCGAGACCGTCTGGGGCATAGGCTACCGGCTGAAAAAATAAGTTTAAGACGTGCAAAGGCGTTAGCCGGTGATTGTTCGGTGTTGCCTTTAAGACTCTTTTAAGACATTTCTCCCCCTTTAAGATTTTTTTAAGGTTTTGATTAAGTGTTTTTTAAGACCTGTCTGTTATAATGATTACAGAAAGAAAAAACGGGAGGTCACAAAAAATGCGTGAAACTGTTTTGCAGACTAAAGGTCTTACAAAAAAATACGGCAAGTTCACGGCGCTGGACGGTGCGGACATGACGGTGTTCCGTGAGGACATCTACGGTCTTATCGGCTGCAACGGCGCCGGAAAGACTACCTTCATGAAGCTGGTCACCGGGCTTACCGAGGCGTCCTCGGGCGAGTTCGAGATATTCGGGAAAAAGGGTCTCGCCGCCGAGAGAGAAAGAAACCGCATCGGCTGCCTTATCGAGAATCCGTCCTTCTTCGGGAACATGACCGGCTATCAGAATCTTCGCTACTACTGCTATCAGAAGGGTATCACCGATCTGAAGCAGATAGACGAGGCGCTTGAGCTGGTGCAGCTCACCGACGCCAAGGACAAGAAGTTCAGGAAGTATTCGCTGGGCATGAAGCAGCGGCTGGGTATCGCCTTCGCCATGCTGGACGCTCCCGACATCATGATACTTGACGAGCCGATAAACGGTCTGGATCCTATCGCCATAAGCGAGCTGCGCGACACCTTCCGCAAGCTGAATCAGGAGCGGGGGATAACGCTTATCATATCGAGCCATATCCTTTCCGAGCTGTATGCGGTGGCGAACAGGTTCCTGTTCATCGACAAGGGCAGGGTGCTGCGCGAGATAACCAAGCAGGAGCTTGATCTTGAGTGCAGCCGCTGTCTGGTGATAAAGACGGGCGACACAAAGCGCTGCGCCACCGTGCTGGAGCAGCTGGGCATCGGCGACTACAAGGTGATAGACAGCACCGAGGTGCGGGTTTATCAGGAGGGCGTCAGCGTCAAGGAGCTGAACAAGTCGCTTATAAAGAACGATGTGGACATAGACGGCATTTCCGAGTCGGGAGTGTCTCTTGAAGATTACTTCAAGCAGCTGGTAGGGGAGGAATCAAAATGATAAACATGATGCGTGCGGAGCTTTACCGCCTTACAAAAAGCCGCGGATTCTGGTTTTTCTGGATCATTTCCATAGGCAGCATGATGCTCTCGGTGGCATTCCATGAAGCGGGCGGAGTCAGCCTTGGCGCGCCGCTGCAATATGACGATGATGTAAAAATGGACATAACGCAGCTCGCCATGAACTTCACCTACTATTTCCTGCTGATAATCCCCGTGTACAGCATTATCGCTGTCGAGTTCAACGAGCACACCATAAAGAACACTATCTCCTCTGCCATAAGCAGGAAGATGTATTTCGTAAGCAAGTTCCTTTTCTCGCTGGTGTATTCTCTCGGCTCCTATGTTATCAGCTGCTATCTGTTCTATTTCGTGAACAAGGCGGTTAACGGCAGCAAGTACAGCTCCTCCGTCGGGGATTTCTCAAAGGCGCTGTTCAGACAGCTGCCCGCTTTCGCGGCGATAGTTTCGGTGTTCATTCTGATAGCCTTCCTGGTGAAGAAGGGCGCCGCCCTCAACGCCGTGTCGATAATCACGCCCATAGCATACACTTCCATAGCGCTGGTGATGTACGGCATCAAGTCCACCAAGACCGTCGCCGAGCATCTGCTAAAGGCGGAGATCAGCACCGTGCTGAGCAAGCTTGCGCTGGGCTGCTCCGACAGCTATCTTGCCAAGAGCTACATCGCCTTTGCGGTAATGCTGACAGCTTCGGCTCTGCTGGGGTATCTGGTATTCACAAAGAGAGAGTTAGAATAAAAAACGGACCGCATGGAGAATATCCGTGCGGTATCGTCGTTTGGAAAAGAGGTGAGCCGAATGGGTATAGCAGTTGTGCTGCTTGCGGCGGCGGTGTTTGTCCTGCTGATAACAGTTATATTCCAGCGTCGGGAGATAAACAGCATAGCCCGGCAGCTGAATACTCTGAAGGACGAGGACACAAACGCCCTGATACACTCATCGGCGGGCGCTGCCGACAGGCTCATCAGGGAGATAAACTCGCTGCTGATACGGCTTCGCACCAACAGGATAGAATACACCCGGAAGAACCACGATCTTGAGCAGATGATGACCAACATCTCCCACGATCTACGCACGCCACTCACCTCGGCTATGGGGTATATCAATATTATTTTAAACTCTGATCTCACCGAAGAGGAAAAGACCCGGGAGCTGCGGATAATAGAAAAGCGTCTGCTGCGTCTGGAGGAGCTGATAGACTCTTTCTTTGAGTTTTCAAAGATAATCTCTGGGGGCAGGCAGCCGGAAAAGACGGAGCTCAATCTCAACTCGGTGCTGGAGGAATCCATAGTCCACTACTTCGACGACTACTGTGCCCGGGGCAGGCAGATAACGCTCAGCTGCGAAAAGAACCGGCTCATGATCGTCTCAAACCGGAATATGCTGCTGCGGGTGTTTGACAATCTGATAAGCAACGCCTACAAGCACGGCAGCGGAGACCTTGATGTCACGGTGTGGGAGGAGGGCGGCATAGCGGTGAGTTTTGAAAACGTCCTCACCGAAGCCGACATAGACATTGACCACATTTTCGACGAATTTTACACCACCGACATATCCCGCACCAAGGGCAACACAGGGCTGGGGCTTGCCATAGCCAAGCAGTTCACGGAAATGCTTGGCGGGAGCATTTCAGCGGAGATAAACGGCGGGCGGTTCAGAGTCACGGTGAGGCTTTGAGAGACACGAGGCGGGCGGCTGCACGACGATCGCTGCGCTCTGTCGCGCAATAAAACCGGCGATACCTTATCGGGTATCGCCTTTTTTGTGTATTACCGCATAGAGTGCGGGAGGTAGGATTCGCCTTGCGGCGAATTAAGGACATTTCCCTCGCTTCGCATAGGGAAATTTAAAATCGGCACTGGTGGGGTTCACGGACGATAGTGCTATCTTACCGTCAGTCCCTTTAAGCAGTTGTGATAATTTTTATGC
>CACXDI010000105.1 GCA_902766335.1 uncultured Ruminococcus sp.
CAGCCCAACTGCGGTCGCTTTCCTTGATTGCTGAGCCGTCAGCACCAATCTTTGTCTACTAACCTTTTAGGAATTAGTATAAAAATCTCTGCGTTGTAAAAGCTTGAAGGGCGATTAAATATTAAGGCAGCACCGTGCGATCGCCCGATGCTGCCCTGATAAGCTTTTCTATTTTCTCACTCTCTGTTTTTCAATACCTCTGCCGGCGTTATGCGGCTCAGCTTTCTTGTCAGCATGGCGCTGCTCACAAAGTACACGGCAAGCACCGCGCCGTATATCAAAAGATAAAGATACGGCGGGAAATCCAGCACCATAGAGCAGGCGACGTTGGGGATAAAGCTGGGATAAATAAGATCCATAAGCAATTTTGCCAACGGTGTGCAGATAAGCGCACCTATCGATACTATCGTCAGATTACCGTTGAGATAAAGGCTCCTTACCTCTCGCGGACGGTAGCCGAATATCTTTATCAGCGATATTCCGAAGGAGCTGCGGTCTATCATCACGCCCATCATCAGGTACATCACCACGATGAATATTATCGCTCCCGCTGTCATCAGCGTCCATACCAGCGAGCCCATCTGATCCACGAACACGCCCGCGCTCTTTTCGATGTCGGCTTTGCTTGTCACGCTGTACAGCCTGCCGCTGTCGATGTCAAGCTCCTTCGAGGAGTAGACGGCGTTGAAATAGTCCTCATCCTCGCCGAAAAGCTCACGCATCGAGCCTATGTCCATAAAGATCGTGAAGCCGGGCGAATACTGCGCCGTGTCGGTGACGATAAAGCTGTAGTCGCGGTCATCGGCAGCGTCGGTGAAGGTCACTCTGTCGCCCTTTTTGTAGCCGTACCGCTCCACAAGGGAATTGTTTATCACCGCCTTGTTCTTGCCCTTTTCGGGACGGGCGTCGAAGTATTTGCTGATTTCATTCAGCCCGATCACAGTCACATCAAGGGTGTAGCCCATGCAGTCGGTGGTGAGGGTCTTGACGAAAGCTCCCTCGCCGCCCTTCGGGACTTCCTCCTCCGGGTACTTGTAGAGATACATATAGCTGTAGTCGGTGTCGGCGACGTTGTCATCCTTCACCGCCTGACACATGACAAGGCAGTCAAGACCCAGCATCACCACCATAAGCGAGACGAGCATACCGAGCACCACGGTGATCGCCGAGCGAAGCTCCCGCACCATCTGCCGGACTCTGAACATGGTGATAAAGTTCTTTGACCTGATATTGAAGCGCCGGTAGCTTGATGTGCTCTGCTCGTTTTTGATAAGCGAAAGCGCCGTGCGGGATAGCTTCTGGTTTATCACCAGCGCATTGACTATCGCCGAGATCACCGGCGGCAGCACAAGCCCGTATACCAGCAGATAGGGCGAGTAGTATATGTCATACTGCGGCAGAGAGAAGTAGCCGTAGCTGTCCTCAAGCTGCGTGCCTATGCCTATGGGCGAGAATCCCAGCCCTGTGCCTATGACGCCGCCGATGAACGCCACAATGGTGGGCAGAGTGATGTAATGCCCCAGCAGGTCTTTCTTCTTTACGCCGAGAGCATAGAGCGCACCTATCACCGGAGCCTCGCTCTCTACTCTGTGTACCACGAACACCGAGATAACGTAGCCGAACAGGAAAAGGATTATCACGCCCGCCACTAGACCGGCGTTTTTGTCCATTATCACATCGCCGGCGGCAGCTTCTATACGCTCGTTGTCGGCGGCGGGGACGAAGGATATCAGATCGTTTATGCCGATGTCGAACATCTTGTCGATCATCTCCTGATCCTCCTCGCTGGTCTCGGGCGAAAGGCTCAGCAGCCACTCAAAGTCCTTTTTGCGCTCGAGGATCTCGTCCACCTGCTCATGGAAATACTTGTCCTCCACCTTTGTGTAGTCAAGGTCTATCGACTTGATCTTCTCCTTCAGACCGTCATTGGTCACCCCTTTGCCCAGCTTGTAGGCGTAGAGGTATTCCTCCGCAGGCAGATCGCCGTCGGAGCGCACGCTGTCATAACATTCCCCGGTGACGAATATCAGTCCGAAATACTTAGACTGTACCGCCGTGTCGGAGAACTTTGCCTTGGGCTGGTCATAATCAGGTACTGCGCCTATGCCCGTCACGGTAAAGCCGTGACCGCCCGCCGTTATGCTGTCGCCTACGGAGATATCGTTGCAGGCGGCATAGCGCTTTTCTATCACGCACTCGCTGTCAGTCTCCGCAAGTCTGCCCTCGTCCAGTATCACCTTGTCTATGCTGTCACGGTTTTTGAACATACGCAGCTTGGCGTCACCGTCAACGTCGAGATCGGTGCAAAACTCCGCCTGTATCTCCGTGCCGTCCTCGGTGAGCATATCCATGTCCTCATCGGTCAGCGGCAGGAACACGGTGAAAGATCCGTCCTGCGTGTTGAACTCGCTGCGCTTTTCGTCGGTGCCGTGCAGCACAGTTTCCGCCGAGCCAACTATGCCTATCACAAGATAGATACCCATAGCGATGACCAGTATCAGCGCAAGATACCGTCCCCAGCCTGCCCGAAGATCGCGGGGCAGACGCTTTCTCAATACTCTTCCCATTATAAGTCCTCCAGCTCGGCAGCAGGGACTCTTGTCTCGTTCTCGTAATCCTTGCGTATCATGCCGTCCTTGACGATGATGACCTTGTGTACCATATTCTTAATGGAATTGTTATGCGTAACGATCAGCATTGTGGTGCCGTATTTTTGGTTGATCTTCTCCAGCAGGATAAGGATATCCCGGGAGGTCTTGGAGTCCAGCGCACCTGTCGGCTCGTCGCAGAGCAGCAGCTTCGGGTTTTTGATGAGCGCTCTTGCGATAGCACACCGCTGCTGCTGACCGCCGGAAAGCTGAGCGGGGAATTTGTTCTGGTGAGTCGTCAGACCCAGCACCTCCAGCAGCTCGTCCATATCAAGGGGCGAGTCGGTGAGGTAGCCGCAGACCTGTATGTTCTCGCGGACTGTAAGGTTCGGCACAAGGTTGTAGAACTGGAAGATAAATCCCAGATAGTCCCGGCGGTAGTCGGAAAGCTCGGCGGGCTTCAAGCCGAAGATCTCCTTGCCGTCCACCTTGACAGAGCCGGAATCCATTGTGTCAAGCCCGCCGATACAGTTGAGCAGAGTTGATTTGCCCGAGCCGCTGGTGCCCTGGATGACGCACATCTGCCCTCTTTCGACTGTAGTGCTGACGCCCTTTAACACCTGAATATAGCTGGTGTCCTTGCCGTAGCTTTTCTTTACATCACTAATTTCAAGAAACATACTGATCTTCCCTTTCTTGTGTTAGACTAGGCTAACTTCATATCAAAATATAATGCGGACAAATGCAGCCGCATTACGGTTTTATTCATCGTCCTCAAGCGAATACTCCATCCACGCTTTGACCAGCATATCCATCACCGGCTTGATGAACCTGCGGGCGCTCTCTTTGTCGCGCTCGTGCTGCATCATGTGGACGAAAGCGTTTATCTGCACATGGGACAGCCAGTGCAGCATTTTGCGGTTGACCCGCTTTCCGGGCATGACGGCAGCGTAGCTTTCCGCCAACGCGATGTAGGAGCTGTCCAGCCGGTCAACTATGCCGTCGATAAAGCCCTCGTATTTAGATCCTGCCGAGCGGTCAAGGAGTATCCTCATCTCGTCATAGTTGTCATAGATCACGTCGGTGAGCTTTTCGGTCAGCTGGTCATGATCGCCGTCCTGGTGCTGATAATTCCCCGGAGCACTTTCGATATCCTCCCTGAAATGCTCCTCGAGCACCGCCGTAAGCTGCCCCAGCGCCTCGCCGACAACCCCCTCCAGCAGACCGTTTTTGTCGCCGAAGAAAAAGTACACAGCGCCTGTTGTCAGCCCGGCGTCAGAGGTGATCTTCCTTAGCGAAGCCTTTGCAAAGCCCTTTTCCAGAAACTCCCGCCTGGCACATTCTATCAGCTTTTCGCGGCTCTCGCTGTTTTCTGCGATTTTCTTATCCATACTGTCTCCTTTGATAACGATGTTACGTAACAATGTTATTATACCCCCGGACAGCGCATTTTGTCAAGCCCTCCGCCGAAAAACTGTAGGTCTGTACATATGTATCTTTATTTTTCACGGGCAGATACATGCAGTTGCACAAAAGCGCCCGGGGACTTTCCCGGACGCTTGGCATAGAAAAAACGTATAGCTGTAAGCACGCCCCCGCCTTTTAGACGATCAGCCCCTTTATACAGCAGTTGTTCGGCTCGAGATCGCAGTATGAAAGTGTACACAAATACATACATCATATTTAAAAGGCGTTACTTCCGCTTATAACAACCTTTTCAATGCCGCCAAAGATCGCAGCAGCGCATCCAGTCGATAAAGCAGTCAGCGCCCTCCTTTGCGGCGATGACGAAATTATCATACCACGTTTTCGCCTTTCCGAAAGCCTTGATGTACCCGACGGCGGTATCGGCAGCTTTTCCGGAAGAATTTCCCGGACTGTCGCTTCGGCTGCTTTCGGATGAACTGCTTTTCGATGAGCTGTCCTGCCCGGAAGTATCGTCAGATGAATCAGGCTGTGAACTGCTGTCGGGAAGACTGCTGTCCGAAAGACTGCTTTCTCCGATCATGTGCGCCGTGACCTCGGTGCTGCCCTCGTACCTTTCAGCTCGGGCGGTCAAGGGAAGAACTGTAAGCATAGCAAGGGCTGCGGCGCAGCATAACAGCTTGCTTGCTGATTTAGCCATCAGACTGTTTCAACTGTGGAGAAGAATACTATGTGTCCGCTGTAATCTCCCACTATATCAGAGAGAGCATATCCGCACAGCTGTATCTGATTTATGCGGAGCGAACCTTCGACTGCCTCACCCTCCGTGGTGAATCCGTGGAGATAGAATCCCACAGACTTAGTCATGGTGTTGTTGTTTACCGGCTCGGTGGTTGCTGTAATAGTTTTAGTGTCGAATATGTCATATGAAAACTTCTTCGAGGAGTCTGCCTTGTTGGCGATGAAGAAATTCTGATCGCCGTCAACGGTAGCATTTTCGTCTTTGACATAAACGGAGACTTTCTGTGTAGCAGCGTCAAGTCCTTCGATCTTTGTGGCAGTTACTGTGTAGTCAACGGTTTTGAAGTCGTCAGCAGTATCGTCGGCAGGCTGAGTCAGAACGCCGAAATCAACAACATCGGGGATGCTGATGACATATGTTACGGCGCCCGCATCTCCCATGATCTGTGCAGTGACTTCGGTCTCTCCGCTGGGAGAGGTGTCCGTAAGCTCTGCGGCATATGCGGGTGTTGCGGCAGTTACTGCCATGATGAGTGCGGATGTTACGGTCAAGATCTTCTTTGCTTTCATTGTGATTCTTTCCTTTCGTTTATTAAAAATAAGTTTCGTCCTTATCTGACGATCAATTTGAAGCCCGACTGGGCTGTGTTGAGTTTAACGCTTTCGTCCTCGAGAGACACGCACTGGTATTCTACCATATCGTCACATTTCCGTTATCTGATATTTTGTATATAAAATCATTTGCTTTCATATACATCTTCTCCTTTTAGTCATCGTTATCGGGAGTATAGATCAGCTTAAGAAGACAGCCTTCTGTTATTTCAAAAAAATCGCACCACGGGTCGATATAAACTTCTTTGCAGTCCTCGGTCATGATAAACATATTTCAAGGATATCGTTGCCGTGATACATCACTCATGAAGTATGTTTTGCTTGATATATGAGATGGCTTCATCAAGAGACTTATTCCCGGCAAGCAGATCAAATATCGGGTTCGCCAGCTTGCCTAAAAGCTCGGGGCAGAAAATAGTTATATAATCCGCCGTTTCAACCGGTGCAAGCTGCCAGAAATCATAGTTTATGATGGTTGTGGCAGATATATCAAAAAGGCCGTCAGCGGTGCGATATATCCTTGGTGTGTAAAGCATATGCGGCTCATACAGACCCTCCGGTGAACCGCATGAAAGAAAGACACGAGCATTGATAAAATTCAGAAGCTCCAGCAAGTCTTGCTGATTTGCGCTTTCTCTGCATTTATCGGCTCCGGCTTGCGAGTAGTAACAGCGTACCTCGGCATCATCTTCATAGAACCAGATACAGCCTTCGACACAACCTCCGGGAGAATCAGGGGAGGGATAGACCATAGTGAACCGGGGGCTATTGTCATCTGTTCCAACAACGTGCCTGATAAAATGTGATCTAAGGTATTCACCAAAGCTCTTGATCGCTTGCTGTCTGTTCATATGAGTTCTCCTTTCGTATCACTTGTTTTCCGGCTGCTTCTTGATATATACGGCAGAACCGTCCCGACGCCGTTTCACCGAGCCGGAGCGTGTCCTCACAACGCTTATCCCCTCAAATTTCCCTTCTGCGACAGCCAGAGCGATCTTTTTTCCTAAGACCGCACGGTACTGCGGATAAGCAACGTATGTCGGCGAGGCTTCATGTATTGTGAATTCGCCGTTTTCGCTTTTCGGAACGTAATTTGAAAATTCATCAATTACTTTTGAACTTACATCGGCCTCTGATTCCGTAGTGCCGAGATAGCGCTTTGATAATATATCAACTATAGTAGCCGGCGCGCTCACACCGTTTCTTTCAGCTTCCTCCAGCAGCTTGGAATGAAGCTCTTCTGTAAGGTATACCTGTAGTTTTATCTTTTCCATAATTTCACCTCATTTAGTTTTTCTCAAGCAAGTGTCATGCTTTATTAAATATTATATCACAATTAAAAAGTTCTGTCAAGTGGGGGGTTTAAAAAATTCATAATGTTAACCACTCACTAACGCAGATGTTAATATTTTGTAAATTATCATGCGATAGAGCACGCGATAGCTTGACATTAGCTAACGCAGATGTTATAATAGAGCAGGAGCAGAAAATGCTCCAATACAAACTACATAATTAAGGAGTTGTTTTTATGATCACAGACAGAAAACGCAGAAATTATTATGAAAAAGCTTTTTATGAGATGCTGCTCGAAGGAAAACTGACCGGAACAGTTCTCGACCCCGATCGGGCTCTTACGAAGAAGATTTCGGAGCCCGGGCTCTATAATTGGTTTGTTCGCGATATCGAGACTGGCTGTATAGTTTCGGCTTATACAGGAGAAACAGAGGATTTATACCTTCGCACCCTTCAGCACCTGAAACATTGGCTCTATAACGAGCAAAGCCTCCACTATTTGGGGATTGAGCCCTCAGAGCTTGGTACGAAATATCTTCTCGAACTACATGTGCATATAGACCCAGCCGGTATAGCTTACGAGAACGCTGCCGATAGGAAAAAAGCTGAGGCTCAACAGATCGAACTCTTAAAGCCTTATACGCAGTGGACAGAAAATAAGCAGGTTAAAATATACCCCGGTGTCCCCGATAGCTGCCTCTGGCACCGCTACCGCCGCAAGGCTTTTCTGGCAGCAATGGAAAATGCCATCTGATCAAAACGCACATACACCGCATCGAGATATCTTCGCTCGATGCGGTGTATGTAATATCAATCATCAAGCTCATCATACGCCTGCACAGGAAATACCCCATGCTCTGTGACCTCGAAATATTCCTTCTTATCTGTGTCTACCAGTAAAATGTTTAAAAAGCCGCTTGAAGGTGTATCCGCATCTATATAGTAGTGCGAGTGACCGTCAAAATATATCCCGTTAAATCGCGGATCACCGGATATTTCTGAAGTGTGGACGTGACCTGCCACGATCTTTATATCATCATAGAAATGCCCCGTCTCGGCTGGGTATTTCTCAGTAAAGATATAGTCTGATGTGCCGTACTCCCACTCGTCCTCCGCCTCCTCATCTATGCCGGCATGGACGAATATCGTATTGCCGTCTGTGTGATACAACGGGAGATGCTCCATCCAGCGGGTGTAGATATCGTCACTGCGGTCATGGGCGCTCTCTTCATAACCGTAGTCGTCTATCGTAGTAAAACCGTTGATCACCATCTCCTCATGATTACCCATCAACGCGATCACTCTGTAGCTTCCGTATTGTCTTTGAAGCGCCATTATCCTGTCTAAAACGCCGTAGCTGTCCTCACCGCCGTGAATGTAATCGCCCATCAGCATCAGCACAGTATCAGGCTCATCAAGGTGTGGCAGCACAAGCTCTAGCGAATATGTAAATGCTGACAGACAGCCGTGAATATCTGACATACAGAAATATTTCATGATTGATCATCCTTTTTTTGTTTTAAAACTATATCCCAACAGTACCTGATAAGATAGCATGGTCGGGTATACCCGAGCCAAAAGGAATACTCCACAGACTTTCCCGGCGAATACGATCGTAGACCTCAAAGTCCTCTCCGTTTATGTAAATATCGGGGTAGCTTTTTGTGAAACTCCTATCGTAGTTAATATCACGTACGGAAAATCCCTTGCAGATAAGATGATCTTCCTGAAAGATACTTTCGACAGCCTTTATACTTGAGGGCTGACTCGGCGTATACCGCTTTAATCCATATTCCTCCGCCATTCTGTCAACAACCTTAACACTCCAAAGATTAATGAATGCATTCTTCTTTTTATCCTTGCTTAAGAAGTTCAGGTTGGTGCGATTGTTGTTGAAGTCGCCGAGAAGGAGAAGAGGAAGATCTGTACTCCGATCATTAAGAGAATTTAATATGCGGGCGAACTGCATTCTTCTCTTCTTCCAGGTGCCTTCATTACAATTATAATCACCTAGCCTCATCCTGCAGCCAGCAAACATAAACGAATAGCCGGTTCGGTCTGTCAGTTTAACAGACAGCATTTCCAAATCCTCGGATTCGGCTGCATCCGAGGCTGTAAACAGAGACCTTCTCCACGCAAGCAACACATCATTCATTCCATCTCCGTTATCAGTCATACAAACGCCGTAGCCATTTTGATCGAGTAAAGCGATGAAATCATCTGAGTTTTTACAACTCCTTGAATACTCAACGAGACAAATCAGATCTGGAACTGGATCTACTTTTGTCACTGTCTCAGGTACTATTACTGAGATAAGATTTTCACCACTCATATTAGTAGCCTGGTTAATATTCCATTCCATAAAGGTATAATTATTCATACTATTTCCTCCTTTTATTTCTCATTCCGACGTGCATCCATCAGTATTATGAGCTTATTAATATATGACTTATCCCTTTCAAGACCGGCTGCTAGCATGTCTGTTATCTCTGCCGCAAGCCTCAGATAGACTGCGGCTTGGTCTTCTGCATTTTCAGAAGCATCAGCCGAATGCAAATTCGGTTTTACATCAAGCAAGTGTCTATAATAAATGGCGAGTGATGTCTTTAAAAGGTAAGAAGTGTGAACACGGGTGATCCCGTAATGGGTCTTGAATCTTTCCTGGATCTTAGCAAGCAGCGCACTGTCTACCTTCACCTTCAAAGACGTGGGTATGGGAATATCGATATTCTCATGCTTTCCCGGTCTGCGATCATTCTCATGCAAAAGCTCAAGCATAAAGGCATCATCAGACAGTGAATCCATATAATGAAGAGCCTCTGCTGTGATCAGGTTTCGATCAGCATGTGCACGAAGGCAGCTGATATCATAATAGGTTTTGACAAGCTCTTCTGTGGTTCGAAAGCTCACGTATTTTTCCATTTAAACACCTCCAAGAGTAATCTTCTGTAATCTCTTGTATTCTTCTGTATTCATTATACACCATTCAAAAAGAAAAATCAATACAAAGCCAATAAATTTGGAAGTATTCACAAAAGATTAATAAAAAAACAGTTGAGTATGACGAAAAGGCGCTGTCGGCTTATTAAGCAGATACTGCTTTTTGCATATTTTATTAATAATAAACAACAAATCCGAACACCTTGTCATTCACAAAGGTGTTCGGATTATGCTTGATTGGCTCCCCAAACGCTGACAAATACGAACCGCTTTCCGCTTCAAAAGGGATTATCTCCTCCCCTTCGCGGCAGTTCAGATTGATGACCGCCCTGTCCTCATGCACATATATCGAATTCACAAAGATGTCCGCGATGCGCTGCTTGTTGCTGTCCTGCGCGAGGTCAAGCTCGGTCATCTTTGTCAGCCAAAACACTATCTGATCTTTTGTGAGCACCGACGCTGCGAACTTTTCCTTTGCGATCTTTACCTCTAAATCCTTTTTCTGCTCCTCCAGCTCCCCCATTCTCTTTTTGGTGGTCGGCGTTATTATCCCCTGCTCGATCGCCGCCATGACATTTCCGAGCGTCTTTTCCACTTCCGCAAGCTCCCTTTCGAGTATCGGCAGCGTGGTATTCGTTTTCTCCTGCCAGTCGAGAACTCTGTCGGCTATCATGTCGATCGTCTCGGCATCGAACATCACATCGACTATCCGCTTGATGACCTTGTCCTCAATATCCGACTTGCGCAGCGCCTGTCGAGTACAGCCGTTGTGCTTTTTGGCGTTTGAGCACTTATAATAGTAGTACTGCTTGTCATGCCGCCCCCTCGCACTCTCGCCAACCATCGGCGAACCGCACTCGGCACAGAACACCTTAGTCGTCAAAATGTATCTGTCGTCCGACTTGTAACTTGCGGGCGCACGGCGATTCCGTTCAAGTCTGTCCTGCGCCATTTTGAACACATCTTCGCTGACTATCGCAGGAACGCCGCCCGGGACAACCACATCACGATACTTGTACTCCCCGATATACTTCCGGTTTTGGAGCATGGCGCTCACCGTGGTTTTCGTGACACTCTTATTGTAGGACGATTTCACATTATGCTCATTCAGGAACGCCACGATTTCCTTGATCTGCTTCCCGTCGCAATACATCTGAAATGCCTGCGTAACAAAAGGTGCGGTCAGCTCGTCGATTTGATAGTGCTTGTTTTCATCAATTGTGTATCCTATCGGCACAAGCCCGCCGTTGTACTGACATTTCAAAGCATTTTCCGTCAGCCCTCGTATAACTTTTTCGCTAAGCTCGGCTGAGTAGTATTCCGCAAAGCCCTCCAGAACGGATTCGAGGATTATTCCCTCAGCACCCTCGGAGATAACTTCCGTCGCAGAAACAACCTTGACACCGTTCTTCCTGAGCTGTGCCTTATAATGCGCCGAATCATAACGATTTCGCGCAAAACGGTCGAGTTTCCAGACGATAACAAAATCAAACTGTCCCCTCGCGCTGTCATGTATCATCTGCTGGAATTGAGGACGTTTGTCAGTCTTAGCAGATATAGCACGGTCGATATATGATTCAACTATCGTGTAGCCCTTGCGGTCAGCAAACGCCTTGCATTCACGAAGCTGCCCCTCGATACTTTCTTCTCGCTGATGGTCACAAGAGTATCTCGCATAAATAACTGCCTTCATCTATTACCTCCCTTTTGCTCGTGTGGTAGATAACCCACCTCTGTCCCGCAGACCATTTTCATCTGCAATTCCATTATACCACACTTCCAGATTTTTGTCAACACGCTTTAAAGTGGTAAAATGCAGATTTTTACTATTGACAGTTTATTATTCATTACCACTTTTATCATCAGTATCCTCGTCGGCAGGTTTGGCGTTGCCTGCCTTTTCTGCAAGATATTTCTGATACTCGGCTTTTCCCTCCTCGCTTTCAAAGTAAGCTTTGATCGTAGGGTAGAAGCTCACCGCAAGCGCATTGAGCTGTTGTTCTGTTATTCTTACCATGCAGTTAATGCATGGGATGACGTTGCCAACGCAGGAGCATTCCGATCAGGCTCATCGGAATGTTTATTCATTTGAGGGCGGCGAATACCCTCATGTTGCTGATGCTGTACGGTTCACACTAAGAGGCAAAACAGATCCCCGCACAGTTGATTCTTTCACATTGGAATCACCTTATCTTTTTTCGCACTCATATATTTATGCCGAAACGCCGCCTGCATCCGAATGAACGACTTCTTCCGCAGGTTCGATTTCAGCAGTCTCCTCATTTTCAGCTACTTTGAGCTTCTCCCTTTCGGACATAACATAGTCCGTAACCTCATCAAGCGTAAAAATGCAATCAACGATCTCAATGTACTCTGCGAGGCTGAACCCCTCGCCGATCTTGCCAGCAGTATGCTTTCCAAGTTCCTGCATATCAACGATATATGCTTTCTCCAGCTCGTCGGCAATCTCGGCATCGAGCTTCTTCAAAGCGTCGATCTTCTCGTTGAGGCTTTTCTTACGCCTCTCTATTTCCTCGTGTATCTTTTTCGATTTCTCGATCTTTTCTTCTGTTGTCAGTTTCTTGTTACTCAATCGCATTTTCCTTTCCGTGAGACGCATTCGCGCCCGTTGCATACGCAACTACCCGACACAGCGGGGGAGGTTTGACGGGGGCAGTCCGTTTTGTCGCAAAAGACGTGTAACCGTCCGACACTTCCTGACCCCGGAGGGCGCACTTATACAAACTCTCCGAGTTTGCCGTGCGCCAAAGAGGGAAAACTCCCTCTCTGGACTCTCCCTTATGCAAG
>CACXDI010000106.1 GCA_902766335.1 uncultured Ruminococcus sp.
CCTTTGCACGTCATAAACTTGCATATTTTCCGTCATATCACACAAAGTTTCCTAGCCGGGCGCCAGCCCGCCGTCGTCAACTTTATGTAATCTGACGAAAAATCTGACGGCGTTTCTGACGCACAATGATTGTGCGGTGTTGCCCTAACTATAGGAGCGAGCGATGAGACTTTTTGAAAATAAACAGTCAGCCGTCTGCGACGATATCCCCGAGCGCATACACAGGCGGCTGCATACTATTTATTTCATACTCTTCTGCGTAATGGCGGCGGCGGTGTTCCTGATGTTCTGGAACACGCTCTGCAATATATTTTTAGATGCGCCGAGGCCTGACGACGAGGATTCGCCGTTCCTGATGCACCAGTACTGCGGGACGTTTTTCGTCGAGATAAACCGCGGCAACAGCTTTGCTTCGCAGGCGGATTACGACGCTTACGTTGCAGCGTACCAGACCTCCGCAGAGACCGTGCAGAAAAGTACCGCTGAAGATATCGTAAACGTCGTGACGACTTTGCTGTTAGCGGCGTTTATAGTGGTAAGGTTCTTTATGAACAGGAAGCTCGTGGTGTTCGGGAATACATATCTCAGCTTTGCGGCGGTTTTCCTGCTGGCGCTCGTTGCTTCGGGCAAATGGGATATCACGTTTGCGATGTTTGTCGTAATGGTGCTGAGTCTTGTTATGGCGTTGAGGAGCGGCGACAAAAAGAGGATATTCTCGGGCAGGGCTTCGGAGTATTTCTTTGTCTGCGGCGCTTTCTGGACGGCAGGGAATATCCTGACCGTGATACTGAAAAAGCCCGAGACCGACTACATGACCGGCATTTTCTCTTGCCCCGTATTTTATCTCCAGATATACCGGCTGCTGGGGCTGCCCATGCTCACTTTTTGTGCGGGACTGATGCTGAGGCGGCATGAGCTGATGCTCGCAAAGGCAGACACCGCGAGGAACAGCCTTGCGATAAAGCTGACCTGCGGGACGGCGCTTGCTGCGGCAGCGGGCTTTATCCTCTGCCGCCTGCCGGTGCGTATATTTGAACTGGTAAAGACTCTCACCGACAGCAGTTACTCGGTAAAGCTGCCCTTTACGCTCATGGAGGACTTTGCCGATTCAAAGCTTATCGAGCTGCCGCGTGAGCTGGCAAAGAGCGACTCGGCGTACAACAGCGTGGTGGTTTACCGTTTTGTGAAGGATATACCGGTGTTCGTGATATGTGCAGCGGCGGCGGTGTGCTTCCTCCGGTTGATGCTGAACATCTCGAAGGGCGAGCTGAACACACGACGCAACAGGCGTATGCTCAACGCGGCTATGGTGCTGCTGCTCACAGCTTCGCTGTGGTTCAACCTTATGGGACTGCACGAGGTCGGGCTGTTCAACAACGGCTTCACCGGCATTTACGGCGAGGTGGTCTATACCATAGCTCTGCGCTCGATGACTGAGCCTGCCCTTTACGCCGCCGCCCTGTGGTTCTTCAAGACCTATTTGCAGGCGGTGCCTGAGGTCACATCTGACAGCTGAATAACTCCCCGCTGCCTGAATAAAAGCAGCGGGGCTTTTTTATGCACAAAAACCATTGACACAGGGCTTATTATATGGTAAAATAGTTATATATAACAAAAAAACGATGTGCAGGGAGGGAATTTCATGAAAGAAGCCGAAACGCTGGAGCAAAAACGCGCCCGCGCGGCAGAGGTGGTGGCGGCTCTGGAGAAGAAATATCCCGACGCTCTCTGCTCGCTTACATATGAAAAGCCCCACGAGCTGATGATAGCGGCACGGCTGTCGGCACAGTGTACCGACGCGAGGGTGAACCTGGTGACGCCGGAGCTGTTCTCGAGATACAAAACGATCGACGACTTCGCCGGAGCGGAGCTTTCCGACATCGAGGAGATAGTCAAGCCCTGCGGGCTTTACAAGACCAAGGCGCAGTCGATAATAGGTATGTGCCGGGATATCCGTGACCGCTTCGGCGGGGAGATTCCCCGGACGATAGAGGAGCTTGTCACCCTGCCGGGCATCGGCAGAAAGACGGCGAACCTTATCATGGGCGACATCTACGGCGCTCCCGCGATAGTCGCCGACACCCACTGCATACGCATATGCGGGCGGCTGGGATTTTCCACCACCAAAGACCCCGCTAAGACAGAGCGCGAGCTCAAGGAGATCATCGCACCCGAAAAGTCCTCGGACTTCTGCCACCGGCTGGTGCTGTTCGGCAGGGAGACCTGCAAGGCAAGAGGACAGCGGTGCGGCGAGTGCGAGCTGAAAGAATTGTGTCCGCAGAAAGGATAGATGACCTATGGCAAAATTTGAAGCCGGAATGGAAGCTATGCTGGATATGTTCGTCTTTGAGACGAGCGATCTGCTGGCAAAGCTGGACGATATCCTCATGCGGACAGAGCAGGACGAGCTCACGCCCGACGATATCGGCGAGATATTCAGGATAATGCACACCGTCAAGGGCTCGGCGGCGATGATGGGCTTGCAGAATATGTCCCACCTCGCCCACGCGCTGGAGGATCTCTTCTCGCTGATACGCGAGGATCCTTCCATAAAGTATGACAAGCCGGCGCTGTATGAGATGCTCTATGCCGGCTCCGACAGCCTTAAATTCGAGACGGAGAACATTTCCGATGACAGCGTGCCTCTTTCGGATTTCACCGATCAGATAACGCAGGTGCGCGCCTTTGCGGAGGCTATGAAGAACGGCGGCTCGGCTCCGGCGGCGGATACCGGCGGGGCGGCTAAGGCAGCGGGCGGCAGCAGCGGAGCTTCGCTTTACGCTCCCGACGACGGGGACGATGTGTTCGTGTTCGACGTGCGCTATGACGAGAGCTGCATGATGCCGGAGATACGCGCTATGGTGCTGCTCAATCAGCTGAGCGCGGTGGGCGAGGTGTTAGCGACGCTTCCGCCTGATCTGGACGCCGACGACGCCGGCGACGCTATCTCCGCCAACGGACTGATAATAAAGGTAAAGACCGCCGATCCCGACGGTGCCTTCGCGCACCTGGCGGCGGGTATAAATGTAAGCAAAGTAACGCCCCTCATGCGTGAGACCAAGCCGGAGCCGGCAGAGGCTCCCGCGCCGGCTGCACCTCAGCCGGAGGCTGCTGCCCCCGCACCTGCACCTGCACCTGCCGCACCCGCAGCAGGCGCTCCCGCCAAAAAGCGTGAGGACAAGGGCGGCGGCGTTATCTCAGTAAGGCTGGAGAAGCTTGACCGTCTGGTGAGCCTGGCGCAGGAGATAGTCATAGCCCAGTCGGGTGTTCTGCACAATTCCGAGCTTGCTCCCTACCGCAATTCCATGCCCGGCTTTGAGAAGTCGGCACGCGAGCTGAAAAAGCTCATCGACGAGCTTCAGGATATGGTAATGAGCGTGCGCATGGTGCCGGTAAGCGGCGCATTCTCCAAGATGAACAGAGTTGTCCGCGACATGAACAAGACTCTCGGCAAGGGGGTCAAGCTGGTATTCGTGGGGGACGACACCGAGGTTGACAAGTCGGTGAACGATATGCTGGGCGACCCGCTCATGCACCTTGTCCGCAACGCCGTAGATCACGGCATTGAGACTCCCGAGGAGCGCAGGGCGGCAGGCAAGACCGAAGAGCCTACCGTTACGCTGTCGGCGTTCTATGATTCAAATGACGTAGTTATAACCGTTTCCGACAACGGCGCCGGCATGGACGCTAAAAAGCTGCTTGAAAAGGGCAGGCAGAAGGGGATACTCACCAAGCCGGAGAGCGAATACACCGAGCAGGATTGCTTCGCTCTCATAATGGCGGCGGGATTCTCCACCAACACCCAGGTCACCGAGTATTCGGGACGCGGCGTTGGAATGGACGTTGTAAAGAAAAATCTTGAGAAGATCGGCGGCTCGCTGAGCGTTGAATCAAAGCTGGGCGCCGGCTCCACATTTACGATACGTGTGCCGATGTCGCTGTCGGTGAGCACCTGCATGGGTGTAATGGTCAGCGGTCAGGAGTACGCGATACCCATGACCGCGCTGAGAGAAGCCTTCAGACCCGAGCCGGAGCAGACGGTAAGGACTCCCGAGGGCAGAGAGGCTGTCTGCCGTCAGGGGGAGAACAAGCTGTACAGCGTCATACGTCTGGGCAGACACTTCGGCACCGAGCAGGAGGACATACCGCTCACAGAGGGTATCATACTTCTCTGCGACACCTCCGGCGACGAGGACGAGCGCTCGGCGCTGTTTGCCGACGCTCTCACCGAGGAGATGCAGATAGTTATAAAACCCTTCTCCCACTATCTTGCGGGCTTCGGGCTCAAAGAAAAGGGACTGTTCGGCACCAGCGTGCTGGGCGACGGCAGCATCATACCGGTAATAGATGTGAATGAGGTACTGAGAGGGGGCAGATGAGCATGGAGGATATAAGCGGAAGGGCAGTGACCTTCCTTTCCGGCGGCGGTACATACGCTATCGACATGGACAGCATAATCGAGATAAACAGCCGCGGCGGCGAGACCTTCATACCCGGGCTGCCCGACTGTATCACGGGGGTCATCAACCACAAGGGCGATGTTATCCCTGTAATGGATCTGCGTAAGAGAATGGGTCAGCCGCCCGCCGAGATAAAAGAGAACGAGCTTGATAAGACCAGCCTTATGCTTATACAGAACGATGAGGATATCTTAGCGCTGAGGATAGACGAGGCGGTGACGGCGGTGGAGTATGACAGCGAGACCAACTTCATGGCTCTCGACGAGGAGAGCGTGTTGAAGGGATTCATCAACACCCCCGACGGCAGCCGTATCTCGCTGTTCAACGTGGCAAAGCTCATAGACCTTGACGTGAAGATAGGATAAGGCATCCACCGTGCGAAAGGACTAAAAATGACAAACAACGCACCTGACGTAAGCTATTTCAAAAGACGGCTGGAGCGCATGACCGATGAAGAGTTTCTTCGGCTGTCAAATTACATAAAGGA
This sequence comes from uncultured Ruminococcus sp., assembly GCA_902766335.1. Classification (GTDB taxonomy): domain Bacteria; phylum Bacillota; class Clostridia; order Oscillospirales; family Ruminococcaceae; genus YE71. The sequence goes on from CACXDI010000106.1 coordinate 4,948, forward strand.
AAAATACGGTCTGAATCTCGAGGGCAGGCAAACCATGGTTGAGAGCAGGCTTTTTAACTATGTCTCAGACCGCGGCTTCAACAGCTACACCGAGTACCTCAACGCCCTGTTCTGCGAGGAGGGTGAGGGCGAAATGGCGAACATCATCAACCGCCTCACCACCAACTACACCTACTTCCTCCGGGAGCAGGAGCATTACGATCATTTCTCCAAGGTGTTCCTGCCGGAAATGGAGAAGAAGATAACCAACGGCGAGCTGTGTATCTGGAGCGCGGGCTGTTCCTTCGGCAACGAGGCGTATTCCTTCGCCGCCTGCATGGAGGAGTATTTCGCCGAGCGCCCCAACGACTGGGACAGGCGTATACTTGCCACCGACATCTCCCGAAACGCCCTGCTTGCGGCAAAGCGGGGAAGCTACGCCAAGGCGGCGGTAGAGCCGCTGCCCCGCAGCTGGAGAAAGAAGTACTTCATCGAGCACAACGGTATCTATACCGTAAACGAGCGGCTGCGGTCACAGGTGGTGTTCAAGTATCACAACCTTATGGAGCCGATCACCTTCAAGAAGAAGTTCGATCTGATAATCTGCCGCAACGTTATGATATACTTCGACAAGGAAACGGTCATGCAGCTGATACAGCGCTTCTATGACGCCACCAACGAGGGCGGCTACCTCTACATAGGACACGCCGAAGCGATACCTGCCGAATGCCCCTATAAGCGGGTGCAGTCGGCTATATACAGAAAGGAGTGAGTGAAGAATGTCAGAGGTCAAGGTCATGATAGTTGACGATGCTCAGTTCTTCGTGCAGCTCCTTGCCAATACGGTAAACGCCATGAAGGGCTTTACCGTCTGCTGTACCGCGGAGGACGCCCGGAGCGCCGCTGCAAACATCACGAAATACAAGCCCGATCTTATAATACTGGACGGGCATATGCCGGGGATAGAGGGTCCCCATTTCCTGCGCAGGATAATCCCTCAGTACCCCGTGCCGATAATCGCCTGCACCGCCGACAAGCGGACGGCAAGGGATATGCTTGCAGCGGGCGCTGCCGATTTCGTCCCCAAGCCGGAGCAGGGCGGGCTGGAAGTTTTCCGCTCGGCGCTGGGACACTCGATGCAGAACGCGCTGAACCTGCGCGAGGTAAACTGCATGGGCACCACCTACAAGCTGCGCCGGGTGAATCTCACAAGATCCTGGGATGACCGGCTGATACTGATAGGCGGCTCGGCGGGAAGTACCGACGTGCTGCCGCACATACTCCGCGGACTGCCTGCGGACTGCCCGCCGGTAGCGGTGACTCTGCATATGCCGGAGGGCTACACCGAGCTGTTCGTCAAGCGTCTCAACGACGATCCCGGCTGCAAGCTGAGGGTCATCGGCGCCGAGGAGGGGACAAAGATACTCCCCGGTACGGCGGTGATAGCCAAGGGCGCCAAGCACCTGAGAGTCAGCAAAAATCCAGACGGATTTGTTGCAAGCTCCAAGTCCGGCGAGAGGATATCCGGGCACTGTCCGTCGGTGGACGCGCTGTTCAATTCAGCAGCGGAGATAGCCGAGAAAAACAAGAATATCCGCATGATAGCCGTTATACTCACAGGTATGGGCTATGACGGCGCGGACGGACTGCTCCGGCTCAAGCGGGCGGGAGCGTATACGATAGGTCAGGACGAAAAGACCAGCATGGTCTACGGTATGCCCAAGGTGGCATATGAGCTGGGGGCGGTGAACCGTCAGCGGGGACAGATGCTGATAGCCCCTGAGATAGTCAGAAAGCTGGAGGAGTGGAAGCAGTAATGAGCGATATCGTAAATGAAAACGCGGAGCAGCACACTCTGCTTCTGTTTAAGACCGGCGGGATATGCTTTGCCTGCGAGTTTTCCGATGTGCTGAAGATAGAGCCGTCGGCGGATCATAAGCTCACCCCCGCACCGGGTTTCCCGGACTATATGCCCGGCACCGCCGAGCTTGAAGGGGTAGTCGCCCCGGTGATCGACACGTCAAAGCGCTTCGGGCTGGGCAGCGGAGTCACCGGCGGCAGGAGCTGCTATATACTCACCCGCATAGACCTGGACGGCGCAAAGAACGCCGAAGCCTTCGAGCGCTTCGACAGGTGCGCCGCCCTGGTGGACGAGGTCACAGGCTCCGACACGGTGGAGACACTTCTCCCGCCGCCGTCGGTAAACGCCGAAAGCTACTCCCGCTACCTAAAGGGAGTCTACACCAAAAACGGAGAGACCGTCTACGTCATCTCCCCCCACAAACTTATCGGAGAGTGAGCCTTGAGCTGCTGAGGGCTCTGCCCTCAGACTCCCGCTAGGGGGACTCCGGCAAAACGCCCTTTGGGCTTATTTGCTATGAGTTTGCAAAGCAAACTCTCTGTGAAGTCTCCCCTAGACCTCTCCTAAACTTTTTTGTCATTTTTGTGATATGTGGCTTTAGCCCCATATCACAAAAATAGCGAGAAGTTTTAGGAAGAGTCCAGAGGTAACCCTTCTCAGGAGTTCTCAAAGAGAACTCTTAGCAAATAAGACCTGAAGGGTCGTTTTGCAGGTTCCTCTGGCAGGGGTTTGGGGACAGAGTCCCCAATAGACCAAGGCTCGAACTCCGGTGATCAAGGAGGCTGGATATGCCTAGATTTTTTGTTGATAGTATTAATGGTGAGAGTATTACTGTTTGTGGTGCTGATGCTTCGCATATTGCGCTCAGTTTGAGAATGCGGGTGGGGGAGCAGGTGACGCTCTGCGGCGGCGGTATCGATGCGCTCTGCGAGCTGACCAGCATCACCCCCGAGGCGGTGGTCTGCCGGGTGATAGAGACCTGCCCTTCCTCCAGCGAGCCGGACGTCAGGCTACGGCTGTTCCAGGCGGTGCCTAAGGGCGAAAAGGCTGAGATAATTGTCCAGAAAGCGGTGGAGCTGGGAGTCTCGGAGATAACCTTCATGCTCACCGAGCGCTGTATCTCACGCCCGGACGCCAAAAGCTTCGCCAAAAAACTCAACCGCTACAACCGCATAGCGCTGGAGGCGGCAAAGCAGTCGGGGCGGAGCATCGTGCCGGAGGTCAATGGTATGCTCACTCTCGCCCAGGCGGCAGAGCAGGCGGCGGCAGCGGACAGCGTGGTGTGGTGCTACGAAAAGGGCGGCTGCACTTTTTCCTCGCTGGGACTGACGGCGGGCAGCACCATAGCCCTGCTGATAGGCAGCGAGGGCGGCTTCTCCGACTCCGAGGCGGAGCTTCTGACCGGCAGGGGCTTCAAGCCGGTGTCTATGGGCAGCCGGATACTCCGGTGCGAGACAGCACCGCTTGCGGCTGCGGCTATCATCATGAACCTCACCGGGAATATGTGAGTCGGGGCTAACAATAGCGGCGGGGCTGTTAGGTCAAAGTGCCGTTTATCGGACGGCTAAACTGTATCATTTGCACAAAATATTAGTTTAAAAATTTATTTTTTTGAAAAATACTTGATTTGTTGTGTGAATTGTGGTATAATAATACTTGTGAGAAATAAGCTGCCCGCATCGGTTTACGGGGCGTGCGGCAACTAAAAAAGTAAGGAGTTGTTTGACAAATGGGAGCTGTATTTAAGGTAGTAGCTGCACTGGGTATTGCAGCAGCAGGCGCAGCCGCAGCTATGGCTTATAAGAAGCGCAAGGAGCTTGAGGATTACGATTACGAGGAATTAGATGACGATTTTGACGATTGCTTTGACTGTGACGCCGAGGAGACCGTAGCTGACAAGGCTGAAGAGGCTGCTGAGGAAGTAGCTGAGAAGGCTGAGGACGCAGCAGAGGAGGTTGCAGACAAGGCTGAGGAGATCGCAGAGGACGTTGCAGACGCCGCTGAGGATGCTGCCGAGACCCTGAAGGACAAGGCACAGACCATTGCGGATAACGTTGCAGATGCGGTTGACGATGCTGTTGATAAGATCGATTTTTGATTAAGCATTCCCGAATTTTTTCTTTTTCATACTTTCCTTTTTGAGAGACCGCTTAATATTTAAGCGGTCTTTTACTTTCTGCAAAGGAGCCTGATACATGGATAACAAACAGCTGCCCGGATACATCAAGGGCGTGATATTTGACCTGGACGGCACGCTGATAAGCTCGTCCCACGTCTGGACGGACATTGACAAAAAATTCCTCGCGAAACGCGGCTTTGACGTTCCAGAGGATTACTGCAAGCGCATAGTGCTGATGAATTTCCGCGAGGGTGCGGACTATACTATCGAGCGCTTCGGGCTGGACGAGCGTCCCGAGGACATCATCGAGGAGTGGCGGAGCATGGCGCAGTGGGAGTATTCCCACAACCTGCGGCTGAAATCCGGCGCGGAGCAGTACCTCAGATCGCTGAAGGCTAAGGGACTGCGGCTTGCGCTTGCGACGGCGTCCAGCCCGGCGCTCTATCGTCCGGTGCTGGAAAACAACGGAGTGCTGGAGCTTTTCGACACCTTCACCTCCACCGAGGAGGTCTCCCGGAGCAAGGAGCACCCGGACGTCTACATCTACGCGGCAGGAAAGCTGGGCTGCGAGGTGCGGCATTGTGCGGTGTTTGAGGATCTTGCGGAGGGTGTGTGCAGTGCCGGGCGAGCCGGATTCTTCACCGCCGCCTGTCTGGACGACGTTTCCGGCGATGCCGAGGCGCTAAAAGCCGCGGCGGATATCACTTTCACAACATACGACGAGCTGCTTTAAGGCGGCAAAAAAGCGGATCCAACCGCGCGAGGTTGGCGAGGGTCAAGGGGCGAGGAGCCCCTTGCAAGGGTTTGGGGACAGAGTCCCCAATTGCCCCG